>JALVSR010000059.1 GCA_027024225.1 Hyphomicrobiales bacterium
GCTGGGCCGGGGGGCGGTGCGGGTGGTGAACGCCGCCGGGCTGCGGCGTTTGCTGGGTGGGGCGATGGAATAGAGCCGGTTCGGATTTTCGTCCGCAATGAAAAAGCCGCGCCCGCTGTGGGCGCGGCCTTGATTTTCCCTTGGCGCCGATGCCGTGCGCGGCTCAATCGTCGCGGTAGATCTTCTCCTGGCGCTCGTGGCGCTCCTGCGCCTCGATGGACAAGGTGGCGATGGGCCGCGCCTCCAGCCTTTTGAGCGAGATCGGCTCGCCGGTTTCCTCGCAGTAGCCGTATTCGCCCGTTTCGATGCGCTTCAACGCGGCGTCGATCTTGGCGATGAGCTTGCGCTGACGATCGCGCGTGCGCAGCTCGATGGCGCGATCCGTTTCGGTGGAGGCGCGATCGGCGATGTCGGTGAGGTGCTCGTTGTCATGCTGGAGGTGATCCAGCGTCTCGCGCATTTCGCGGATGATCTCTTCTTTCCACTTCAGCAGCTTGCGACGGAAATACTCGCGCTGCCGCTCGTTCATGAAAGGCTCGTCCTCGCTGGGACGATAGTCGTCATCCAGTTCGATATCCGGCATGAGCAGACCTCTCCCGTCCTTTCTCCCTGAAGCGACTTCTCTTCGGAAGCAGCCATCAAGCGGGTGTATAGGTGCAAACCCCCGTTGCGGCAAGTGTTTGCTCGCCTTGTGGAAGGGGCGTGCTTGCAGTAGGGTTCTTTCGGCCTGAACACGTGGCGAAACATTGGCGGCGCAGAGCAGGAAATCGGGCAGGGGCGCATGCGCTTTTCATCGGGCGAAGAATATCTCGCATGGCCGCGCAAGGCGGTGAGCATCTTTGGCATGTCCGGCGTCGGGAAAACGACGCTGGGGCGCATGCTGCGCAAGCACGAGTGGTTCCTCTACTCGGTGGATTACCGCATCGGCACCCGCTACATGAACGAGCACATCGTCGACCTGTTCAAGAAGGAGGCGATGAAGGTGCCGCTGCTGCGGCAGTTGCTGCGCTCCGATTCCATCTACATCTCGTCGAACATCACATTCGAGAACCTGGAGCCCCTTTCCACCTATCTCGGCAAGCCGGGCAACCCGGAAAAAGGCGGGCTGCCCTTCGATGAATACATGCGCCGGCAGCGCCAGCACCGGCACGGCGAGATACAGGCGCTGCTGGACGTTCCGCTGTTCATCGAGAAGGCGCGGGAGATCTACGGCTACGAGCACTTCCTGTGCGATACGGGTGGTTCCCTGTGCGAGGTCATCAATTTCAACGACCCGGCCGACCCGGTAGTGACCACGCTGGAGCGCAACACCATGCTGGTGTACATCGAGGCGCCGGAAGAGCACATCCAGACGCTGATATCGCGCTTCCGCGAGCATCCGAAACCGATGTATTACAATCCGGACTTCCTCAAGAAGATCTGGGCCGAATACAAGGCCGAGCGCGGTATCGAGCGCGACGAGGAGGTGGATCCGGACGATTTTGCGGTTTACGGCTTCGAGCGGCTGGTGCGCCACCGCGTGCCGCTCTACGAGAAGCTGGCCCGGCGCCACGGCTACACCGTGAGCATGGACGAGATCCAGCAGGTAAAATCGGAAGAGGATTTCAACAACCTGCTGGCGGAAACCATCGACCGCGAAAATGCCGCCCGCAAAGCAGCTTCGGGTTGAGGCTCAGGACAAAGGCAGTGAGTTGTTGCCATGCCCATAAAGATTCCGAATGATCTGCCGGCGCGGGAGACGCTGGAGCGCGAGGGCGTGATGGTGATGCGCGAGGAAGAGGCCGCGCGCCAGGACATCCGGCCCATGCGCATCGCGCTTCTGAACCTCATGCCCAACAAGATCCGCACCGAGACGCAGTTCGCCCGGCTCATCGGCGCCACGCCCTTGCAGGTGGAAATGACGCTCATCCGCATGACGCGGCACAAGCCGAAGAACACGCCCATGTCGCACCTCACCAGCTTTTACCGCACCTTCGAGGAGGTGGCGGAATCGGGCGAGAAGTTCGACGGCCTCATCATCACCGGCGCGCCGGTGGAGCTTTATCCCTTCGAGGAGGTGCGTTACTGGGACGAGCTGTGCGATATCTTCGACTGGACGCAGACGCACGTGCACACCACCATGTGCATCTGCTGGGGAGCTCAAGCCGCGCTGTATCACTTCTATGGCGTGCCCAAGCACGAGCTGCCGAAGAAGGCCTTCGGCGTGTTCCGCCATCGCAACCTGAAGCCGCATTCGCCGTATCTTCGCGGGTTCTCCGACGATTTCTCCATACCCGTGTCGCGCTGGACGGAGGTGCGGCCCATGGACCTGCCCAAGGACAAGGGGCTGGAGGTGCTCATGGAGAGCGACGAGACCGGCCTGTGCCTGGTGGAAGACCCGAACCGGCGCATGCTCTACATGTTCAACCACATCGAGTACGACACCACGTCGCTGGCCGAGGAATACTGGCGCGACGTGGAGCGCGGCATCGACATCCAGATACCGGCCAACTATTTCCCCGGCGATGACCCGCACGCCACGCCGGAGAACCGCTGGCGCTCGCACGCGCACCTGCTGTTCGGCAACTGGATCAACGAGATGTACCAGACCACGCCGTTCGAGGTGGAGAAGATCGGCATTATCACCAACGCCCGGCCGGGCAGCGGCATGACGCGCGAACAGGCCGAGCGCGCGGCCGAACGCGCTGTCGGACACAAGGCTGAAGGCGAGGCGAGCGGGGCCGGGGGCGCGCGATGACGCGGCGGCTGGTGCTTTTCCGTCACGCCAAGTCCGACTGGAGCAATCCGCTTCTCCCGGACGAGGAGCGTCCGCTGGCCGAGCGGGGCTTGCGCGACGCGCCGCGCATGGGCGCTTGGCTGCGGGCACGTGGCGTCGTGCCGGACAAGGCGCTGGTTTCTCCCGCCGCGCGCGCACAGCAGACTTGGGAGATGGCGCGCACACGGCTGGGGGCGGATGTGCCGGCGGAGACGGTGGAGATGCTTTATGCCTTCGCCACGCCACGGCCATTGCTGGAGGCGGCGCGGCGCTTTGGCGAGGATGCGCGCACGCTCATGCTGGTGGGGCACAACGAGGCCATGCACGAGCTGGCCGTGGCGCTGGCGAAGACGGGCGAGGAAGCGGCGCTCAAGCGCCTGCGCAAGAAGTTTCCCACCGCGGCGGTGGCGGTCATCGACCTGCCGATAGCCGAGTGGTTCGAGCTTTCCGACCTCACACCCGGCCACCTTGTTCATTACGTGCGGCCGAAGGATTTGCGCTGAAGATGGGGCCGTTTATTCAGCAGCTTCATTTTTCTCCGTGTCTGCATCCAGCAAGTCTTCCACGCCATCGAGGTGAATCGCGGGCTGACCGGGCAGCTCCACCACAAGGCGCAGTTTGCCCCCCAGGGCTTCCACGTAAGACGCCAGCGTAGAGAGCATCCAGTCCTTGCGTTTTTCCATTTGGGCTACGGAGGGTTGGCTGACTCCCATCTTGCGGGCCACCGCAGCTTGCGACTTGCCTAGCGTCTTGCGCAGTTTCTGCAAGGCACGGTATTCGCGCTTCAACTCTTCCGCGCGCTCAAGGATTTCCTTGCGCTCATCAGCGGGAAGGCGCGCCATCATTTCTTCCAGTGTAACAGGCATTTTTCAGCTCTCTTCTAAAGATTGTCGAGATGCTCCACATAACGCCGCTCGGCAAGGGTGATGAGGCGTTCATAAAAGCGCTTCTGGTTGCGTCCTTGTTTCATGGCGGCAGCGAGCATGACTGCCTGACGTTTTGGGTCAAACGCATATGCCACCCGCCAGACGGTATTTCCCACCGTGAAGCGCAACTCCTTCATGTTGGCATATTTGCTTCCCTTCAGTGTATCCGCATAAGGTCGCTTCAATTCCGGGCCAAATTCTTCAAGAAGTTTGATTCTACCAATCAATTCGGTGCGAACTTCCCTTTCCATGTCCATGATTTCTTTTGCAAAATCGTCGTGAAAAATCACTTTCCAAGCCATGTCGTTCAATCTCCCCTTTTTGAAAATGGACGATGTGACAATGACGGACCAAAATAGCCCAAAGCGAAACTTTGTGAAAAACACGGAGCTATATAGCCCCCAAATTATATAATGTCAAGGTTATTTTTGTGAAATATGCCCTTGTTTCCCTTGAGAAAGAGGCGGTATGCCTGTGAAAGGTCCCGACTTTTTCAGATGAGTTATCTTTCATGTTCAGTGCGGAAGACTTCGAACGGGCCTGCGAAGCGGTGTATGCCGTCATGCAGCCCACGCTGGCCAATCCGTGGCCTTTGCTGCGCGAGGCCTTGGGCGTGGAGACCTGGGTGAAGCACGAGAACCACACGCCCACCGGCGCCTTCAAGGTGCGCGGCGGGCTGAATTATCTCGCGCGCCTACTGGAGAACAGGGAGCGCCCAGCCGGACTGATTTCCGCCACGCGGGGCAATCATGGCCAGTCCATTCCCTTTGCGGCGGCGCGGCATGGCCTGCCGGTGACCATCGTGGTGCCGCATGGCAATTCGGCGGAAAAGAACGCCGCCATGCGGGCGCTGGGGGCGGAGCTCATCGAGCATGGCGATGTGTTCGACGAGGCGCGTGAACATGCCGCCTCGCTGGCGGAGGAGCGCGGCCTGCACATGGTGCCGCCGTTTCACGAATGGCTGGTGGCCGGGGTGGCGACCTACGCCAGGGAGCTGTTCGACGCTGCAGGCGAGCTGGACGCGGTCTATGCGCCCATCGGCATGGGCTCTGGCCTGTGCGGGCTGATCGGGATGCGTGACATGCTGGGGCTGAAGACGGAGATCATCGGCGTGGTGGCCGAAGGCGCGCCGGCCTACCTGCACTCGTGGCAGCAGGGCAGGGTGGTGACGGCCCCCGTTTCCACCTTCGCCGATGGCATGGCCGTGGGTGTGCCGCACCAGCGGGCGGTGGAGATCATCAACAAGGGCGCGGCGCGGGTGGTGGCGGTGTCCGACGAGGAAATCGCCGAGGCCATGCGCCTGTTGCACACGGCCACGCACAACGTGGCGGAAGGCGCGGGCGCAGGCGCGCTGGCGGCGCTGATGAAGGAGCGCGAGAAAATGCGCGGCAGGCGCTGCGCCGTCATTTTCACCGGCGGCAACATCGACGCGGACAAGTATGCCGCCGTGCTGCGCGGTGAAACGCCGACGGCGTGAACCGTCGATAAAATGCGCCCCAGCGGTGCGCATATTTGCCATGTTGGCAGGAACTTGGAAGGCCGCTCATGACCTTCCTCGTCATCCCCGCGAAAGCGCAGTGGTGTCCAAGGAAAGTTATCATAAGACCATGTCTCCAAAGAGCGGCGTTGTATGGAACTGAAGCATGGCCGTGTTCGGAGGTC
>JALVSR010000060.1 GCA_027024225.1 Hyphomicrobiales bacterium
CACCTCGCGCAGGAACTCGGCCACGATGGGCGCGGCCAGACCGCCGCCGGTGGCCTTCCTGCCCATGGAGCGCGGCTTGTCGTAACCCACGTAGACCCCCACCACCAGGTCGGGCGTGTAGCCGATGAACCAGGCGTCGCGGTTGTCGTTGGTGGTGCCCGTCTTGCCCGCCACCGGCCAGGGGAAGTTTTCAAAGGCCTTCTTCGCCGTGCCGCGCTGCACCACGCCCTGCAGCATGGAGGTGATCTGATAGGCCGTGTAGGGATTGATGAGCTCCTCGCGCTTCTCGATGATCTCCGGCTCGGGCTGGTTTTCCCATTTCTCCGCCGGGCATTTGGGGCATTCGCGGGTGTCGTGCTTCCAAACCGTGCGGCCGTAGCGGTCCTGGATGCGGTCGATCAGCGAAGCTGTGATTTTCTTGCCGCCGTTGGCCAGCACGCCATAGGCCGTCACCAGCCGCAGCAACGAGGTTTCGCGCGCCCCCAGCGCGGCCGAGGGAACCTGCGGCAGCTTCTTGTAAATGCCCAGCTTTTCCACCAGCGAGGTGAACTTCTCAAGCCCCATGTCCATGGCCAGCCGCACCGTCATGACGTTGCGCGACTGCTCGATGCCGCGGCGCAACGTGGAGGGACCGTAGAATTTCTTGGAGTAGTTGCGCGGCGTATAGGTGTCACCATTCTTCAGCGTGATGGTGATGGGGGCGTCCAGCACCACCGAAGACGGCGTGTAGCCATTGTCCAGCGCCGCCGCATAAACGAACGGCTTGATGGCCGAGCCCGGCTGACGCCTGGCCTGCACCGCCCGGTTGAACTGCGACAACCCGTAGGAAAAGCCGCCCACGAGCGCCTTCACGCGCCCCGTGTGCGGGTCCATCACCACCATGGCGCCCTGCACCTCGGGCGTCTGCATCAGGTGCCAGCGCCCCTCGCCCGCCGGCGCCACGTAGACCACATCGCCCACCTTCAGCACGTCCGCCGGCTTTTCCGGTCCTCCGGCCTTGCGCAATTTGCGGCATGCCCTGCCCTCCTTGCCCCCTGGGCAACTGGCGGGCTTGGCCCATTTCATCAGCTCCAGCGGAATTTCGCCCGTTTTCGGCGCTTCATCGCTCCTGTCAGGGCGCAGGCCCACCACCGCGGCATCCTCGCGCAGATCCAGCACCACCGCCAGGTTCCAAGGCTTCAAGTCGCGCGGCAGGCGGTACTTCTTGCGCAAAACCCTCGCCCAGTCCGTGGTGTTTGCCAGGTCGATATTCCCCAGCGGCCCGCGCCAGCCCTGTTCGCGGTCGAATTTGACCAGCGCCCCGGTCAGTACCCTGCGGGCCACCACCTGCAACTTCGGATCCAGCGTCGTGCGCACCGAAAGGCCGCCCGAATAGAGCGTATCGCGCCCATAGAGCTGGATCAGGCGACGCCGCACTTCCTCGGTGAAGGACAGGGCGGAAAACTGCTTCACGCCAAAGCGCCGCGGCCGCACCTCAAGAGGTTTTTTCACCGCCTCGTCGTATTCCTCTTGCGTGATGTAGCCGTTTTCCAGCATCTGCCCCAGCACCCAGTTGCGCCGGGCCAGCGCCTCGTCGTGGTTTTTCACCGGGTCCAGCTTGCCGGGTTTCTTCGGCAACGCGGCCAGAAAGGCCATTTCCTCCAGCGCCAGTTCGTCCAGCCGCTTGCCGAAATAGGCCAGCGCCGCCGCCGCCACGCCGTAAACGCCACGACCGAGGTAGATCTGGTTGAGATACAGCTCCAGGATGTAGTCCTTGGAAAAGGTGGCCTCCAGCCGGAAGGCGATGAGCGCTTCGCGGATCTTGCGCATCAGCGTGCGCTCGCTTCCCACCAGGAAGTTCTTGGCCACCTGCTGGGTGATGGTGGACGCGCCGATGAAGCGCCTGCGCTTGCCCCGAATGACGAACGAGAGGTTCTGCACCACGGCGCGCGCCAGCGCCAGCGGGTCAACGCCGGGATGCGAATAGAAGTTCTTGTCCTCGGCCGATATGTAGGCGTGGATGAGCTTGCGCGGCATGGCCTCCACCGGCACGAACAGGCGCTTCTGCCGCGCATATTCCGCCAGCAGCGAACCATCGCCCGCATGCACGCGCGTGACCACTTCCGGCGCATAGTCCTTCAGCGTGGAGGCGTCGGGCAGCTCCTTCGAGATCTGCCACAGGAAATAGGCCGCCACCACCGCCGCGACGATGAACACCAGCGCGAAGACCGAAAACAGATATCCGAAAAACCGCAGCATGAACCCGAATCTGAAACTCTTTTCCGACAATCCGCCCGGCAGGGTAACGCGTGAAAGAATACTGGCAAGTCAAGGTTTCGGCTTATCCGGCCCGGCAACCTGGCAATCAGGCCAACCGGCCTTCAGACACCCGACAAAGACGGCGGAAACATGGCATGAATTCCCGGGCCGCGCGGCCGCCTCCGCGACGGCCTTCGACACCCGCACCCCATTTCCTGCGAGAACCACCCCGCCTCTTTTCCTCATCGCCAGGCCAGGCGCGTTTTCAGGAAACGGTCGATGGTCCGGGCCATGCGCGCGGCCACCTTCGCCTGCCAGTGACGCGACACGAGGTTGCGCACGTCGTGCGGATTGCTCATGTAACCTAGCTCGATGAGCAGCGAGGGGATCTCCGCCGCCCTCAGCACCCGAAACGGCGCGGACCGCACCGGGTTGCGCCGCAGCCTCGTCACCTGCCGCAGCGCTCTCACCAGCTCGCGCGCCAGCAACAGCGAATTGGCATTGGTTTCGCGCTGCACCAGGTCCACCAGGATGTCGCGCAGCTCCTCGTCCTCCGCCACCACGTCATCAGGCGCCCCGATCAGGTCGGCCGCGTTTTCCATCTTCGCCAGCGCCGCCGCCTCGGCGTCCGAGGCCCGCTCTGAAAGCGTGTAGACACCCAGCCCCCGCACACCCTTGCGGCGGAACTTGTCGGCATGGATGGAAACGAACAGCCGCGCATGATGCTTGCGCGCCACCTTCACGCGCTGGCGCAGGCGCAAGAAGCGATCGTCATCGCGCGTCATGATCACGCGGTAGCCGCGCTTCGCCAGCTCCTTGCGCAAGATGCGGGCGAAGCGCAGAACCACGTCCTTCTCCCGCACCTTGCCAATGCCGATGGCTCCGGGATCATGCCCGCCATGCCCCGCATCCACGACGATCACCGGCAGTTCGCCGCCTTTCGCCGGCCCGGGGCGGGCCTCGGTTGCGGGTTCGGATTTTTCATCGGCATCCACCCCCATCGCGGGCGTTCCGGATTTTGATGGAGTAGCGTCCGCGGCGGCTTCGCCCGCGGCGCCGTCCTTCCCTTTCTTTTCCGGCTCCTCCTCCGGCGTGTCGAACCTGGCAGGCAATGCATTCAGCAGTTCGTCGATGCTGGAGGGCGCGGCCGCTTCTTCCACGAGCTTACGATAGGCCGCCTTGATCTTTTCCAGTGGACCGGCCGGCCGCCCCTGCCCCTGCTTGCGGACCTGCCGCCGCGGCTCGCGGCTCTTCGCCTTTGCCCCCTCTCCCAGCAGCCGCGCCAGTGTCCGGGCATCGGTGCGCGCCAGCGCCACCGCCAGCTGCGCCGCAGAGCCCCCGTCCCCGCGCACGGCATGGGCGTCGGTGATCAGCGCCGGCGCGTTCAGGCGGACCGACAGCCGCACTCCCCCATCCGCCGGCGAAATCTCGAACCCGGCGATCAGCCCGCCATCGCCCCGTAACCGTCTTGGAACGTTTCCACCCGTTGTCCGTGCGCCAGGCACCAGCATTTCCAGCCGCCACGGCTCCGCCAGCACCCGCGCATCAAACGAAACCGCGCGCGAGACTTCCAGCAGCACACGCCCGCCATCCGGCGTTTTCTCCGCTCGCACGGCCAGGATTTCCACGGCCTGCGCGCGCTCCTTCGCGCCGGCCTGGCTCGCAAAACCGACGCCGCCCCAGGCGAATGCCAGCAACAGCGTGGTCAGCGCCAGGCGGAGCACCCTTTCCGCCATGCCGCATGGCCGTGTTGCCATTGTCGCCAGGAACATGCGCATCCTCCAGGATTCTTCGTTGCCGGATCACAACCGGCCCAAGAATGGCACCAAACGGTTAACCCATTGTTTACCGCGCACACTCTCCGGCCCCGCCACGTCACCGCCCGGCCGCGGCGCAAGGACCGGCGGCAACATAAAAATTCGCAAGGAACCCCGCCAACGCTTGCAAATGGATGGGTCAAGGCCTACAAAATAGGTGCCGACTCGAACGGAACATGCCAGCCGCCGGCGCTTTGTGGCGACGAACGAGCGACGAAACACCGGTGGAATGGTACCAGATGGCAGGTTTCGGCCTGTCGGCAGGCAGGTGGAAACGACCACCGGCAAGCGGACAAGAATTTTCTCCCGGCGGCGGTTTTCCCGAATTGGGCTCAAGCCATTCGAACCAGGCCGGGAACAGGATTGGATGATTCCGGCCCTGGCCCGGAGGAATGATGTTTCAGGCCGGGCATCGGAGCCGGTGAATGGATGTAAGGATTGTTCTCGCCCTTGTCGTGGGCGGGTCTGGAAAAGAGTGAAACCGATGACGGCTCTGCCAACCCGACATGCAGGCGACACGAAGGCGCCGCCCGTCTTGCGCGGGCGCAAGGCTGCCTTTGCGCCGTCCCGGCACATGCTGCCGGCGGGCTGGCCGCGCCGTCCACAGAAAAATGCCCAGGCCGGAATTCTGCCACCTCCGGGCCGCTCACGCGCGGCCGTGGCGGACACGTTTCGGCCAGGCATGGAGAGTTGCCAGCATGGCTGCAAGAAAGACCCAGAAAAACAAGCGGATGCTCATCGATGCCTCGCACCCGGAAGAAACCCGGGTGGTGGTGATTGACGAGAAGGGACGCATTGAGGAATTCGACTACGAATCTTCCCAGCGCAAGCAACTGAAGGGCAACATCTATCTGGCCCGGGTCACCCGGGTGGAGCCCTCCCTGCAGGCCGCTTTCGTGGAATACGGAGGCAACCGCCACGGTTTTCTGGCCTTCAGCGAGATCCATCCCGATTACTACCAGATCCCGGTGGCCGACCGCGAAGCCTTGTTGAAGGACGAGGCCCAGGCCGCGTCTTCCTCGACCGAAGCCGAAGGAGAGGAGGCGGATGACGAATCCGTCGGTCCGGGCACGGAAGACGGCGGAGAAAGCGACGATGAGGTCAGCTCCGTCGGGGCCGAGGACGCGCTGGACGAGCTGCCGTTGCGCAGCAAGGCCGCGCTGCGCCGCCGCTACAAGATCCAGGAGGTCATCCGCCGCGGCCAGG
>JALVSR010000061.1 GCA_027024225.1 Hyphomicrobiales bacterium
GCCAGGAACGCATGCTGATGATCCTCAAGCCCGAGAAGCGCGAGCTGGCGGAGAGCATCTTCCGGAAATGGGAGCTGGACTTCTCCATCGTCGGCAGGACGACGGATGACAAGCGCTTCCGCATCTTTCACAAGGGGCGGCTGGTGGCCGATTTGCCCATCAAGGAGCTGGGCGACGAGGCGCCGGAATACGACCGCCCGTGGGTGGAGCCGAAGGTGCAGCCGCCCCTGCGGCCAGAAGACGTGCCCTCGCCGGAAGATTACAACGCGGCGCTGCTGAAGATGATCTCCTGCCCGGACCTCTGCTCCAAGCGCTGGGTCTATGAGCAATATGACTACCTCGTGCAGGCCAACACGGCGCAGATTCCGGGTGGCGACGCGGCTGTCGTGCGCGTGCACGAAAACGGCAAGGCCGTGGCCATTTCCTGCGACGTGACCCCGCGCTACGTGGAAGCCGACCCGTTCGAAGGTGGCAAGCAGGCGGTGGCGGAGTGCTACCGCAACCTTTGCGCCGTGGGCGCGGAGCCGAAGGCCATTACCGACAACCTCAACTTCGGCAACCCGGAGCGGCCGGAGATCATGGGCCAGTTCGTCAAGGCCATCGAGGGGCTGGGCGCGGCCTGCCGGGCGCTGGACTTTCCCGTGGTGTCGGGCAACGTGTCGCTCTACAACGAAACCAATGAGAAGGCCATTCTGCCCACCCCCACCATCGGCGGCGTGGGCGTGCTGGACGACTGGCGGAATATGGCCACCATTCCCTTCAAGAAGGAAGGCGAGGCCATCCTGCTCATCGGCGGACACGGCACACAGCTGGGCCAGAGCATTTATCTGCGCGAGGTGCTGGGGCGCGAGGAAGGGGCGCCGCCGCCGGTGGACCTGCGTGCGGAAAAGAAGCGCGGCGCGTTCGTGCGCGAGCTCATTCACCTGGGCCTGTTCAGTGCCGTGCATGACATCTCCGACGGCGGGCTGGCGGTGGCGCTGGCGGAAATGGCCATGGCATCGGGGCTGGGGGCGGTGGTGGACATCCTGCCGCCGGGTAGTGCGCACATTCCGCTGTTCGCCGAGGACCAGGGGCGTTACGTCGTGACCTGCGATGAAGCGGATTTCGCACGCATCATGGCCGCGGCGGAGATGAAGGAAATTCCCGTGGCGCGCATCGGCCGGGTGGAAGGCGACCGGCTGAAGCTGGCCGATGTCATCGACCTTTCCGTGGCCGAAATGCGCGAGGCGCACGAGCGCTGGCTGCCCGACTACATGGAGGCGGAGTTGTAGAGGCCCAGTCCGCACGCCCTTTCCATGCTCTTCCCATACCGGCATCCTTCTCGCCATGCTCGGCCTTCTCTTCGTCATGCCGGCTCTTCACTCGTCATGCCGGCGAAAGCCCAGTGATGTCCAAGGAAAGTTGCGTTGAAATAAGAAAAGGGGATGATTTACAATCGGTTGCCTCCAATAACAGAGGAAGGGGCTTTTGCAAGTGGTTCCCTTTTTTGTCATCCCCGCGAAAGCGCAGTAGTGTCCAAGAAAAATCTACCTTGGCTCAAAAAAGCTCGGGATTGTTCCGCACTTACGGTAAAATCAGGTTTGTGAAGCTTGATTTGCCGCAAGCGCAGGAACAA
>JALVSR010000062.1 GCA_027024225.1 Hyphomicrobiales bacterium
CGTTTTCGAACGTGGTGAGATGATCCAGCAGGCGGAAATCCTGGAACACCACGCCGAAATGCCGCCGCAGCCGCGCCAGCGCCGGACGCGAAAGCGTGGCGACGTCCTGCCCGAACATCTCGATATGTCCCCGTGTGGGCTTGAGCGCCAGGTACAGCAGGCGCAGCAGGCTGCTCTTGCCGGCGCCGGAGGGCCCGGTGAGAAACACCATGTCGCCCCGCGACAGGCTGAACGAGATGTCGCGCAATACCTCGGGCCCGTTGCCATAGCGCAGGCCCACCTTTTCGAATCTGACGATGGGGGATGCGGTGTCCATGTGTCCGTTATGCACCAGCTGTCTTTACGAGGTATTAACCACGTTTGCGGTTTCATGCCTGCCAGCGGCGCCAGATTCTTCGGATGGCGACATTGGGCGCAGAAGCGAATCAGGCATCATGAAAGCGTGACGGCATGATAAAGCAAACGGCAACCGCTCTGAACCTTTCTTCCGGCAATCCCGCTCCCAGCACCAGGGCGCCGACGCAAGAGCGGCGCACGCGGGCCGGGCTGCATTCCCTGCCATTGCCGGCTGCAGCCAACGAGAATGCGCTGGAAGTGGATGTGGCGGCGCGCCTGGCGGCGGAGGCCCTGGCGCGGGAGAAGGCACGCGAACGGCGCGAGCGCGCCCGCCTGGCCGAACGCCGCCGCTGGCTGGCGCTGCTGATTGCCGTGCTGGCCCTGTTGGCGGGATTGAAGATATATGCCGCCGAGGTGATGAAGGTTTTGCCTGGCGCGGCGAAAATCTATCAGGCCACGGGTATTCAGGTACCGCAGCCGCAACTGCTCATCGATGCCTTGCGAGTGCGCTGGGTGCCCACGCCGCAAGGAGGGCACGAGCTGGCCAT
The DNA here is from genome assembly GCA_027024225.1 of Hyphomicrobiales bacterium. Classification (GTDB taxonomy): domain Bacteria; phylum Pseudomonadota; class Alphaproteobacteria; order Rhizobiales; family Aestuariivirgaceae; genus Thermopetrobacter. The sequence continues at coordinate 885 of JALVSR010000062.1, forward strand.
CAGCGGACGTGTCGTCAACCGAACCGGACAGGTGGTGCGATTCGCGCCCATTTCCATGGCGTTGCTGGATGCCGTGGGCCAGCCCATCTACAGCTGGCGGATCGGCAAGGGGTCCAGAACTCTGCGCCATGGCACCCAGGCGCGTTTTCACACCCGTCTTGGCGCCGTGCCTCCGCAGGCCGCCAGCGTGCGTGTGCGCGTGGCGCCCGAACGCCCCTGAATTTTCCGGTTGCCGGTCTTCCTTCGTGTTCATGCCAACCGACAGGCTGCGATGGCGTATTCCGCCGGCCGGAATACCTGAGTATTGAAGTATGTTTATTGCATCCCAGTTTATTAGAGACTTCTAATATGAATATGAACATGAAGCCCTGAAAACCGCAGACAGCGGCGATGAGGGCGCGAATGAACGGGATGCAAGGAGGCATGCAGATGTCCACGCTCACAAGGGACGATATCGTCGATCTGGATCTGAAACCGGAGGTGACGGGTTTCTTCGATCCTGAAACCGCCACCATCAGCTACGTCGTGAAGGATCCGAACAGCGATCATTGCGCCATCATCGATCCGGTGCTGGATTATGACCCGGTGTCCGGCCACACGAATACCCGTTCGGCCGACCGGCTGATCCGGCACGTGCAGGACAATGGTCTGGAGGTGGACTGGATCATCGAAACGCACGCCCACGCCGATCACTTGTCCGCCGCGCCCTACGTGAAGGAGCGCGTGGGCGGCAAGATCGGCATCGGGCGCAACATCGAAACGGTGCAGAAAACCTTCGGGCGCATCTTCAACGACGAGAAGGCGTTGCAGGGCTCGCCGGATGACTTCGACCACCTGTTCGAGGACGGCGAGGAATATGCCATCGGCTCCATGCGGGCAGTGGCGCTGCACACACCGGGCCATACGCCCGCGTGCATGACCCACGTCATCGGTGATGCCGCCTTCGTGGGCGATACCATCTTCATGCCGGACGTGGGCACGGCGCGGGCGGATTTTCCCGGTGGTGATGCGCGCACGCTGTATCGCTCCATCCGGCGCATCCTCTCGCTGCCGGAACAGACGCGCATTTTCGTCTGCCACGACTATCCGCCCAAGGGGCGCGAGCCGGCATGGGAGACCACGGTGGGCGAGCAGCGGCGCAAGAACATCCACGTGCGCGATGGCCTCACGGAAGACGAGTTCGTGAAGATGCGCACCGAGCGCGACGCCACGCTCAGTCTGCCCAGACTCATCATTCCGTCGATCCAGGTGAACATCCATGCCGGCAAGCTGCCCGAGCCGGAGGACAATGGCATTCGTTACCTGAAGGTGCCGCTGGATACCTTCTGACACACGCTCGTGTGCCTGACCTCACGCCAAGGCAGAAACGGGGTAAAGGCGCATCGTGCTTTCAACGGCGCAAGAGCGCAGGCACAGGTATCGCAGTGCGGACGCGCATGCTAAAACCTGCCCGGGAGCGCGACGCTCCCGGGTTTTCAGCACCACGGAGAAAAGGGCATGCTTCGCATCGTTTACGTGAACGGTCAATACGTGTCTGAAGAAGAAGCCCGCGTTTCTCCCTTCGACCGTGGCTACCTTTTCGGCGATGGCGCCTATGAGGTGACGCCGGTGGTGAACGGGCGGCTGGTGGACGTGGATCGCATGCTGGCACGCATGGAGAATTCGCTCGCCGCGCTGGGCATCGCCATGCCCATGTCCCGGGCCCATTTCCTGGCCATGCACGAGGAGCTGATCGCGCGCAACCGCCTGTCGGAGGGTATCATTTACGCGCAGATCACCCGTGGCGTGGCGGAGCGCGACTTTCCCTTTCCAGAAAGGGCCGAGCCGGTGGTGTTCGCCTTTCCCAAGCCCATGCCCATCATCGACAATCCGCGGGTGCGGGAAGGTATCGCGGTGAAGCTGGTGGACGAACAGCGCTGGCGGCGGCGTGATATCAAGTCCATCGCGCTTCTGGCGCAGGTGCTCTCGCGCCAACAGGCGGCGAGTGCCGGGGCGGCGGAGGGCTGGATGGTGGAAGACGGGCTGGTGACGGAGGGGTGCTCGTCTTCGGCTTTCATCGTGAAGGATGGCAGAATCATCACCTCGCCACTGGAACTCGATGGTCGTCCCCGCATTTTACCCGGCATCCGCCGCGCCATCCTGCTGGAAATAGCGCAAGCCGAGGGGATTGCGGTGGAGCTCAGGCCCTTCAGCCCTGAGGAGGCCTGCGCGGCGGATGAAGCCTTTCAGTCGGCAGCCACCTTCGGCGTCATGCCGGTGGTGCGCATAGATGGCCATGTCATCGGCGGAGGCCGGCCCGGGGAATTGACCTTGCGGCTGCGCGAGCTGTTCTTTGACCGGCTTTCGGCCTGAGCCTTCGGCCTGATGGCGGGGCGGCCTGCGCCGTGCCGTCATGGCGCGGCCGATATTATCAAATCATGCACATATTCTGATGTTCCGGCCATAAACTTGCCTCATTCCTTGTTTCGCCGGCTCTTCGACGGTCTGCGAAACCGAATAAATAAGCCCTTGAATTCAAGGTGTTGAATGATGTCCAGTCGTTCCTGTCAGACAACTTGTCGCATGGCAACGCGCCCCATTGCGTTTTATCGATAGGATTGTCACTAATGCATCTGCAAGGCCGGAACATTCTTTCCGTCCATGCGATGCCCTTCCTGGGCGTTTCCTCCCTATATTGAACTTGGCCGCCCTTTTGGGCGGCCCTTTTTTATGCATGCCGGAAGCCCGAACACGGCTGCGGCGGGCGATTCTTCGTCAATGCGGACTTCTTGCCTGGTGGTTCAGTTTTCCACGCAATCCGCCAGCGCCTGCCGCAGAAAGCGGGCCTTGAGCAGGCATTCGGCGTATTCCGCGTCCGCCCGCGAATCCGCCACCAATCCCGCGCCCACGCCCATGCGCCCGTGTCCGCACGCATCCATCACCACGGTGCGAATGGCCACCGAAAGCACGCCTTCGTAGTGGCCATCCTCCGTGCGTCGCAGCCAGCCGATGCAGCCGGTGTAAATCCCCCGCGCCTGTGCTTCCAGCTCGTCGATGATTTCCATGGCCCGGCGCTTCGGCGCGCCGGTAATGGAACCGGGCGGCAGAATCGCACGCAACAGCTCTTCCAATGACAACCCCTTGCGCATGCGCGCGCGCACTTCCGAAACCATCTGGTGCACGGAAGGATAGCTTTCCACCACGTGCAGCGCCGGCACGCGCACGCTGCCAAGCTGCGCCACGCGGCCCAGGTCGTTGCGCATGAGATCGGTGATCATCAGGTTCTCCGCCTTCGTCTTGGCATCGTTGCGCAAGCGTTCGGCGTTGGCGGCATCGCGCGCCGGCTCCCGCTCGCGCGCGGCGGTGCCCTTCATAGGCCGGGTGTGCATGCCGCCGTCGGGCGTCAGCTCAAGGAACAGCTCCGGCGAGGCCGAAAGCGCCCACAGCTTTTCCGAAAGCTCGATATAGGCCGCATGCGGCGCCGGCTGGCGTTTCCACATGGCCGCATGCAGTCGCGCCGGGTGCGCGGCGGCGGTGAAGATGACGGGAAAGGTGAAGTTGACCTGGTAGGTATCGCCGGCGGCAATGTATCGCTGAATGCGGTGAAAGGCTTCCGCGAAGCCCGCTGCATCCAGCAACGGCTCAGGCAACGTGATGTGCGCGCTGGCGGGAACGAACCGCGTGGATGTGCGCCCTGCCCGCGCGCGAAGCCAATCCGCCGCCTCCGCCGCGCTCAAGGTTGCCGGCGCGTCCACCGCCAGCGCCCAGACGAGCGGTGGGCGGGCAACATGCGCGTGCGGCTTTTCCGGCCACGGCAAGGGCGGCGTGGACAGGAGGTGTCCCAGCTCGTAGGAAAAAATCAGCGCCAGCGTGCGCCCCGCCACGAGCTCCCGCTCCAGGCGTTGCAGCACCGCTGGCGCTTCATGTGGAGTTTCGGCCGTTATGGCGCGCGTGCCTTGAAACAGCAGCGCGCCACCACCTGGCTGACGCAGCAGGGCGTGAAGCTCATCATCTCCATTGGTGGTCATGATGCCTTCACCGCCCGCTCAGGCTTGTGCCTGAAATCGCTGGCTCACTCCTTGTCCTTGTCGGAACCACTCTTGCCGGAGATGTCCTCGCCGGTTTCCTGGTCCACCGCCTTCATGGACAGGCGCACCTTGCCCCGCGGGTCGATGGAAAGCAACTTCACCTTCACGATGTCGCCTTCCTTCACCACGTCGCTTACCTTGCCCACGCGGCGCGGCGCCAGCTCGGAGATGTGCACCAGGCCGTCCTTGGAGCCGAAGAAGTTCACGAAGGCGCCGAAATCGACGATCTTCACCACCTTGCCCTCGTAGATCTTGCCCACTTCCGGCTCTTCGGTGAGGCCCTTGATCCATTCGATGGCTTTCCGGATGGCCTCGCGGCTGGTGGAGGCGACCTTTATGGTGCCGTCCTCGGCGATGTCGATCTTCGCACCGGTCTTCTCCACGATCTCGCGCACCACCTTGCCACCCGGGCCGATGACGTCGCGGATCTTGGCCACGGGAATGTTGATGACCTCGATGCGCGGGGCATGCTCGGTCAGCTCCGGGCGCGAGGTTTCCAGCGCCTTCTTCATCTCGTTGAGGATATGCGCGCGGCCGGCCTTGGCCTGGTTCAGCGCGGTGCGCATGATCTCCTCGGTGATGCCGGTGACCTTGATGTCCATCTGCAATGAGGTGATGCCCTCTTCGGTGCCGGCCACCTTGAAGTCCATGTCGCCCAGGTGGTCTTCATCGCCCAGGATGTCGGAGAGCACCGCGAAGCGCTCGCCTTCCAGGATGAGGCCCATGGCAATGCCGGAGACGGGGCGCTTGATGGGTACGCCGGCGTCCATGAGCGACAGCGAGGCGCCGCACACCGTGGCCATGGAGGATGAGCCGTTCGATTCGGTGATCTCGGACACCACGCGCACCGTGTAGGGGAACTCCGTGTCGGAGGGCATGACCGGGTGGATGGCGCGCCAGGCCAGCTTGCCATGCCCGATCTCGCGCCGACCGGTGAAGCCCACGCGGCCCACCTCGCCCACCGAGAAGGGCGGGAAGTTGTAATGCAGCATGAAGTTTTCGCGGTAGGTGCCCTCCAGCGCGTCGATGAACTGCTCATCCTCGCCAGTGCCCAGCGTGGTCACCACCAGCGCCTGCGTCTCGCCGCGGGTGAACAGGGCCGAGCCATGGGTGCGCGGCAGCACGCCCACCTCCGCCACGATGGGGCGCACCTCGTCCAGCCTGCGCCCGTCGATGCGCACGCCGGTTTCCAGGATCTGGCCGCGCACCAGCTCCTTCTCGACCTTCTTGAAGGCCTCCTTCACCAGGCCGGGATCGCACTCGCCGGCCTCGGCCTTCTCTTCCGGGCACAGCTCGGCCAGCACCTTTTCGCGCACGGCGTCCACGGCGTCGTGCCGGGCCATTTTCTCGGCGATGGAATAGGCCTGCTTCAGCTCGTCCCAGGCCAGGTCCTTCACCTTCGCCACCAGGTCGGAGATGTCCACCTTCTCCACCTCGCGCGGCGGCTTGGCGGCCTTTTTCGCCAGCTCCTCGATGGCCTCTATCACGGGCTGGAACTGTTCGTGCCCGAACATGACCGCGCCCAGCATGTCGTCCTCGGAAAGCTCGTGCGCCTCCGATTCCACCATCAGCACGGCGTCCTTCGTGCCGGCCACGACGAGGTCGAGCTTGCTATCGTCCATGTCCTCGATCAGCGGGTTGAGGACATATTCGCCGTTGATAAGCCCCACGCGGGCCGCGCCCACGGGCCCCTGGAATGGCAGGTTGGCCACCGCCAGCGCGGCGGAAGTGGCCACCATGGCCACGATGTCCGGGTCGTTCTCCAGATCATGGGAAAGCACGGTGGCGATGATCTGCGTCTCCACCTTGAAGTCCGGGTCGAACAGCGGGCGGATGGGCCTATCGATCAGGCGCGAGACCAGCGTCTCCTTCTCGCTGGGCCGGCCCTCGCGCTTGAGGAACCCGCCGGGGATCTTGCCCGCGGCGTAGGTCTTTTCCTGGTAGTTCACCGTGAGCGGGAAAAAATCCAGCCCGGGACGCGGTTTCTTCTCGGCCACCACGGTGGCCAGCACCGTGGTTTCGCCGTAGGTCACCAGCACCGCGCCGTCGGCTTGCCGCGCGATGCGCCCGGTTTCGAATTTCAGCGGTCGCCCGCCCCACTCGATCTCGACAGTCTTGATGTCAAACATGGTCGTCTCTTCTCTTGCTATCTGCATGCTGCCGCGGGCACCGTGCCTGCGGCTGGCTTTTGACCGCCCGTGATTGATCCTTGCATCCTGCTTGTGGCGGTCTGGCCATGAGAGCGTCCGGCATGGTCTTCATGAACGGAAATGGCATGAAACCGTGCCGGAACAGACAAGCAAGATGGACATTTGCGTTTGCGCGGGCGTGCGCTTGCGTACCGCTGGCCCGCGTAAGGAAAAAGGGCGCGCCCCTAGCGGCGCAGACCCAGTTTCTGGACGATATCGGCGTAGCGCGATTCGTCCTTGCGCTTCAGGTAATCCAGCAGCTTGCGCCGCTGCGAGACCAGCTTCAGCAGGCCGCGGCGCGAATGGTTGTCCTTGTGGTGCTTCTGGAAGTGCTCCGTGAGGTTGCGGATGCGCTCGGTGAGAATGGCAATCTGCACCTCCGGCGAACCTGTATCGCCCTCCGAACGGGCGAATTCCCTGATAAGCTCCTGCTTGCGCTCGGGCGAAATCGACATCGGCTTCTCCTTTCGTTTCGGGGGTTTTCCTTAACCCACCGCCCGTTGATCCTTCAGCTTTCAGCCCTTCAGGTTGAAGACCCTCTTCGGCTTCAGCATGCCGGCCTCCACCGTGCCCAGCGCCAGCGGACGCCCTTTCCAGGTTATGAGCACGGTATCTTCCGCCACCGGGGCGTTCGCCCCGCGCAGCAGAACGGCCTGGCCGGACGTGATGCGGGCGGCCTGCTGCTGATCGACGGCCAGCGCCGGGATGTCGGCCAGCGCGGTCTCAATCGGCAGCAACACGGCGTCCAGCGCCGTGCGGTCGGCGTCCTTATGGCGCAATTCTTCCAGTTTTTCCAGTGTTATTGCCTGTTCCTCGGCAAATGGCCCAACGGCGGTGCGGCGCAAGCCCGAAACGTAGCCCAGGCAGCCAAGATCACGCCCCAGGTCGCGCGCCAGCGCGCGCACGTAGGCACCCTTGCCCGTTCTGGCTTCGAACACGGCCGTGTCCGCATCGGGCATGTCCACGAGCTTCAGGTCGTAGATCATCACCGGGCGGGCGGGGAGCTCCACCTGCTCGCCGTCGCGCGCCAGGTCATAGGCGCGCTCGCCCTTCACCTTGATGGCGGAAAATTTCGGCGGCACCTGCATGATCTCGCCGGTGTATTCCTCCAGCAGCGCCTCTATCTGCTCGCGCGTGGGGCGCGTACGGGAAGTTTCCACCACTTCGCCCTCGGCGTCGTCCGTGCTGCGCTCCTCGCCCCAGCGCACGGTGAAGCGGTAGGTCTTGGGGCTGTCCATGACGAACTGCACCGTCTTGGTGGCCTCGCCGAAGGCAATGGGCAGCACGCCCGTTGCCAACGGGTCCAGCGTGCCGCCGTGGCCCGCCTTTTGCGCGTCGAACAGCCTCTTGAGCACGTTCACCGCCTCGGTGGAGGTCATGTCCAGCGGCTTGTCCAGCACCAGCCAGCCATGCACCGGCCGGCCGCGTTTCCTTCCTCGTCTGCGTGCCATGTTCGCTTGTTCGCCTGTCTGTTCGTTTCGCCTTGCCGCGATCTCGTTTTTGTTCTTGGCTGAGAGAAGCGCCAATGGCGGATTTTCGCCATTGGCGCTTCATTGCCATTCTTTCCCGGCTCCTTGCTTGTCAAGGGCGAGCCAAAGGCCCGTCGCTGCGCGATTTCACCCTTGACAAGCAAGGAGCCGGGAAACACGAACGGCGCGCCGTTACAGCCTCATTCTTCCTCGTTCCGCCGCGTCTGGCGCAGCAGCTCGTCGATGCGCGCGGCGTGATCGGCCGCCGTGTCCAGCCGGAAGCGCAGGCGCGGCATGTATTTCAGCTGACGCAGGGCCGGCGCGATGGCGTGGCGGATGCGCCCGGCGTTCTCGTTGAGCTTTTCTTCCAGCCCCGCGCACTGTTCCGCCAGCAGCGGCCGCACGTAAACGGTGGCCAGCTTCAGGTCGGGCGAGACATCCACCTCCGTCACCGACACGGTGGAAAGGTCTTCCAGCCCCGGCTCGTCGATGCGGCGCATGACGAAGGCCTCGCCCAGCGCCTCGCGAATGAGCTTGGCCACGCGCAGCTGCCGCTGCGAGGGAGGTTTGCGTCCTCTGCTCATGGACATGTTCCGATTTCATGCATCGACGGACAGGGGGATGACGGCCTGCTTCAGAGGCTGCGCTCGATCTTCTCGATGCGGAAGCACTCCACCATGTCGCCCTTCTTGATGTCCTGCCAGTTCTCGAAGGCCATGCCGCACTCCTGACCGGCGGGTACCTCTTCCACCTCGTCCTTGAAGCGCTTCAGCGAAGTCAGCTTGCCCTCGTAGATGACCACGTTGTCGCGGATGAGGCGCACGTGCTCGCCGCGGCGCACCACGCCCTCGGTGACGCGGCAGCCGGCCACCTTGCCCACGCCGGAGACCTTGAACACCTCCAGCACCTCGGCATTGCCCAGGTGGGTTTCGCGGATCTCCGGCTCCAGCAGGCCGGACATGGCCGCCTTCATGTCGTCCACGAGATCGTAGATGATGTTGTAGTAGCGGATCTCGATGCCCTCGCGCTCGGCCAGCTCGCGCGCCTTGCGGTCGGCGCGGACGTTGAATCCCAGGATGACCGCGCCGGTGGCGGCGGCCAGCTGCACGTCCGACTCGGAAATGCCGCCGACGCCATAGTGCACGATGCGCGCGCGCACCTCCTCGTTGCCCAGCTTTTCCAGCGCCTGCACGATGGCTTCCGCCGAGCCCTGCACGTCGGCCTTGACAAGGACGGGGAATTCCTTCAGCTCCCCTTCCTTCATCTTGTTCATCAGCTGCTCCAGCGAGGCCTTGCGCAGGGCCGCGCCACGGGCTTCGCGCTTCTTGCGCTCGCGATATTCGGCGATTTCACGCGCACGGGCCTCCGATTCCACCACGTGCAGCTTGTCGCCCGCCTCCGGCACGCCATGGAAGCCAAGCACCTCCACCGGCGTGCTGGGGCCCGCCTCCTTCACGCGCATCCCCCTATCGTCGATGAGCGCGCGCACCCGGCCCCAGGCGCTGCCGGCCACCACCACGTCGCCCACATGCAGGGTGCCGCGCTGCACCAGGACGGTGGCCACCGGGCCACGGCCCTTTTCCAGCTTGGCCTCGATGACGATGCCTTCGGCCGGACGGTCGGGGTTGGCCTTCAGCTCCATCAGCTCCGCTTGCAGGTTGATGGCCTCCAGCAGATCGGGCAGGCCCTGACCGGTCTTGGCGGAAACCTCCACGTCCAGCACGTCGCCGCCCATGCTTTCCACGAACACCTCGTGCTGCATCAGCTCGGTGCGCACGCGGTTGGGGTCGGCCTCGGGCTTGTCGATCTTGTTGATGGCCACGATGATGGGCACTTCGGCCGCCTTGGCGTGGCTGATGGCCTCGATGGTCTGCGGCTTCACGCCGTCATCGGCCGCCACCACCAGCACCACGATGTCGGTGGCCTTCGCGCCGCGCGCGCGCATGGATGAGAAGGCCTCGTGCCCCGGCGTGTCCAGGAAGGTGATCTTGCCGTGCTCGGTTTCCACCTGGTAGGCGCCGATGTGCTGGGTGATGCCGCCGGCCTCGCCCTCCACCACGCGGGTCTTGCGGATGGCGTCCAACAGGGAGGTCTTGCCGTGGTCCACGTGGCCCATCACGGTAATGACCGGCGGCCGGGGTTTCAGGTCTTCCGGCTTGTCCTCCGGGCCCTCCAGCCCCTCCTCCACGTCGGCCTCGGACACGCGCTTCGGCTTGTGACCGAATTCCATGACGATCAGCTCGGCGGTGTCGGCGTCGATCACGTCGGTGATCTTGTGCATCTGTCCCTGCTGCATGAGGAACTTGATGACGTCCACCGCGCGCTCGGCCATGCGGTTGGCCAGCTCCTGGATGGTGATGGCTTCCGGAATGACCACCTCGCGCGAAACCTTCTCGCGCGGGCTTTCCGCACCGCCCTGCTGCTGCTTCTTCTGGCGCTCCATGCGACGGCGGAAGGCGGCCAGCGAGCGGGCGCGCTCTTCCTCCGTTTCGCCGGAAAGGGCCTTGGCGATGGTCAGCTTGCCGCGGCGTTTCTCGCCTGCGCCCTTCACCGGGCGGGTGGGCTTGTGCTCGCGCTTCTTGCGGGGGGCTTCCTCCTCCTTGCGGATGGCCGGCTTGGGCGCCTCCGCCTTCGGCTTGGCGCGCTTGCCCTGTTCCTCGGCCTTGCGCCGGGCGGCTTCCTCGGCCTCGCGCCGGGCCGCCTCCTCGGCCAGCTTGCGCTGGCGCTCCTCTTCCTCGGCCTTGCGCCGGGCTTCTTCCTCGGCGCGGCGTTTCTCCTCTTCCTTGCGGCGCCTTTCCTCTTCGATGGCCCGTTCCTTGGCCAGCTCGATGGCGCGCAGCCGCGCCTCACGCTCCTCCGGAGTGAGGCCTTCCAGCGATTCCGCCTCCGGCGCGGGCGCGGGCGCAGGCGCGGAGGGTTTCCTTTCCTTCGCCTTCGGTGCGGCAGGCGCGGAGGGCCTTGTCGGCTCCGGCATCTGCGGCCGGGCGGGCGCTTCCGCTGCCGGTGCTGCCGCGCCCTTCTTGCCCGGCGGCGTGATCACGCGCTTGCGCTTGGTTTCCACCACCACCGTCTTGGAGCGGCCATGCCCGATATTCTGGCGCACGCGACCGGCCTCCAGCGTCGTGCGCTTGAGGCTCAGGGTCGGCTTGCCGCTCTTCTTGTCCGAATCGCTCATTGTCCGTTTCGTTCCGTTTTCCATGCGGGAGACGGGCCACGCTGCCGGACAGCGTCGGACCTCAAGCCCCGCAGTTTGTCGGCCAGGCGCAGGAATTCGCGCGCCAGGCCGCCCGGTTTCATTGCTGCATGTATGACACGCTCGCGCCCAAAAGCCAAACCCAATTCCGCCGAATCAAGGGTTTCCACCAGCGGAATATCGGGTGCGACGGCATGCGCGAGACGCATGATCCTTTCCCGGCCGTCCGCCGCGCCGTCCGCGGCCTCGATCAACACGCCCGCCTCGCCCTTTCGCAACCACTCGCGCACCTTTTCGAAGCCCGCCACCGCCTCGCCGGCGCGGCGCGCCAGCGACAGGGTGGCAAGCGCGGCTTCCGCCAATTGTCGCTCCACCTGTTGCGGCAGGTCGGCGGGGGCCTTCGAGGCCGCCTTGAAGGCGCGGGCAAAGGCGTTGCGTTTCACCGCCTCCGCCAGCGCCTCACGCGATGGCATGACCCAGGCGCCGCGGCCGGGCAACTCGCCTTTCAGGTCGAAGACCACCATGCCGTCGGGCGCGCGCACGAAACGCAACAGTTCTTCTCGCGGCCGCGTCTGCCGCGTGACGATGCAGGTGCGCTCCGCTGTATGGTCGCTCTTGCGCCCCATGGCGGGTGTCGTTCTCCCTTGCCTCCAGCCATCAGGCCTGCTGGCCGCTTTCGGAGCCCTCCGAGGCCTTGGCGGCCTCAGCGTTTTCCACGGCCTGCGCTTCTTCGTCCGTGCCTTCGGCTGCTTCCTCCGTGGCTTCTTCCGGTTCGATGATGCCCGCCTTCACGCGTGCATCCATGATCATTTCCTCCGCTTCCGCCGGAGAAAGATCCTTCGTCGAGAGGATGCCCTCGTGGAAGACGGTTTCGCCATCCTTGCGCTCGCGCCAGCCGATGAGGTCATCGGTGGCGCAATAGGCGAGGTCCTCCACCGTCCTGATGCCTTCGCGGCCCAGCTTGACGGCGATTTCGGGCGTCATGTGCGCCACCTCCAGCATGGCGTCCTCCACGCCCAGCTTCTGGCGCTCCTCTTCCAGTTCCTTTGCCTCACGCTCCAGGTAATCTCGTGCGCGGGCCTGGATTTCCTCGGCGATTTCCTCGCTCAACCCCTCGATGTTGGCGATTTCGGCCAGGTCGACGTAGGCCAGCTCCTCCACCGAGGTGAAGCCTTCGGAGGCCAGCAACTGGGCCAGCATCTCGTCCACGTCCAGCGCCTTCATGAACAGCTCGGAAGTTTCCACGAATTCGCGCTGGCGGCGCTCGGCCTCTTCCTCCTCGGTCATGATGTCGATGTCCCAGCCCGCCAGCTGCGAAGCCAGGCGCACGTTCTGGCCGCGCCGGCCAATGGCCAGCGAAAGCTGGTCTTCCGGCACCACCACCTCGATGCGGTGCGCGTCCTCGTCCAGCACGATCTTGCTCACCTCCGCCGGCGCCAGCGCGTTCACCACGAAGGAGGCGACATCGGGCGTCCACTGGATGATGTCGATCTTCTCGCCGTGCAGCTCGTTCACCACCGCCTGCACGCGCGAGCCACGCATGCCCACGCAGGCGCCGACGGGGTCGATGCTGGGATCATGCGAACGCACGGCGATCTTGGCCCTGGAGCCGGGGTCGCGCGCCACGGCGACGATCTCCACCGTGCCGTCGTAGATCTCCGGCACCTCCTGCGCGAACAGCTTGGCCATGAATTCGGGGCGCGTGCGGGAGAGGAAGATCTGCGGCCCCTTGTGCTCGCGCCGCACCTCGTAGATGTAGGCGCGCACGCGGTCGCCGGGCTGGAAATGCTCGCGCGGCAGCGTCTCGCGGCGCGGAATGACCGCCTCGGCCCGGTTCAGATCGACGATGACATTGCCGAATTCCACCCGCTTCACCACACCGGAAGCGATTTCGCCCACGCGGTCCTTGAACTCGTTGTACTGGCGCTCGCGCTCGGCTTCGCGCACACGCTGCACAATGACCTGCTTGGCGCTTTGCGCGGCGATGCGGCCGAACTCGATGGGCGGCAGCTCGTCGCGGATCTCGTCGCCCACTTCCGCGTCGGGCTTGATGCGCCGGGCCTCCTCCAGCGAGATTTCGCGGTATTCGTCTTCCACGTTTTCCACCACGGTGCGCACCCGGTAGAGCTTCGTCTCGCCCGTTCTGGGATCGATGTGGGCGCGAATGTCCAGCTCCGGGCCGTAACGGGAGCGCGCGGCGCGCTGAATGGCCTCTTCCATGGCGGAGAGCACCACCTGCTTGTCGATGCCCTTTTCGCGCGCCACCGCCTCGGCAATGCGCACCAGTTCCAGCTTGTTGGCGCTCACAGCGTTGTTCATGTCTCTTCTCTCTTTCCCCGTGTTGCGGACCTTGTAGTGGTCTGTGGTCTCCGTGGTCTTCAATGTTTCCGTTTGCCGCCCCTGCCACGTGGGGAGGCATCTTCGGCGACGCTGCCGTCCATGCCCCTGCGGCCCCTGGCGCGGCGCGCGGCCTCTTCCATCAGCGCGTCGGTCATCACCAGTTTCGCGCTGTCGATGTCCTCGAACGCAAGCCCGACGAGAACGTCTTCCGCACCTTTTTCCATGCCGGCGTCCTCGGCCGGAATGAACAACCGCACTTCGTCGGTTTTCTCGTCGTAACCTTCCAGCACGCCGCGAAAACGCTTGCGGCCTTCGATGGGCGTGATCATCTCGATCTTCGCCTCGTGTCCCGCGTGGCGCTCGAAGTCTTCCGGGCGCACCAGCGGCCGCGCGATGCCGGGCGAGGAAATCTCCAGGTTGTAAGAGCCGCGAATGGGATCTTCCACGTCCAGCAGCGGCGATACGGCGCGGGAAATTTCAACGCAATCATCGATACTGAGCGTGCCGTCAGGCCGCTCGCACATGATCTGCAGGTCCTTTCCCGCCAGCCGCACGCGCACCAGGCGATAGCCCATCGATTCGATGAGCGGCTCCACCAGGCGTGCCACTTCCTCGGCCACGCCCACCTCGCGCGCGATGCGTTTGTCCTTTCCGGGTTTCCTGTCCTTCATCCCGTCGGTCATGTTTTCTGCAGACTTCCCGCAGACGCCCTTTGCGGCGTCCATAAAAAACAAGAGCGGGCCCGCTTCCGGACCCACCCTCCGCGAATTCCTCTCCGGGTGCGGACATCCACAACCCGAAGGTATGGGGTTCGTG
>JALVSR010000063.1 GCA_027024225.1 Hyphomicrobiales bacterium
CAAAAAGCCCTCGCCCCCTCCTGGCCACTTGGCTTCACAATTTGGGTGGCCGGGAGGGGGCGAGGGCTGGTGCCGTGCACTTCCGTGCAAAAAAGAATCCCGCTCCCCCACCCAACCACCTGGCTCTCACAATGTCGGGTGGTTGGGTGGGAGAGCGGGCTGGCGCGACGCACTTCCGTGCAGAAACGACTCGTCATCCCGGCGAAAGCCGGGGTCTCGTGCCGCAAAACACGGAGCTGGTGGCGTGAGATTCCGGCTTGCGCCGGAATGACAAAAGCGGAAATTGATCGGGGGAGAGCTAGCGCCGCCTGCGCCCGCTCATGCGAGCCATAACCAAATCCCGCCTTCATCGTGGCATCCGGCGCGCGAAGGGAGTATTCTGTGGCGGCACGACAAAGCACCGCATCGCACGGAGCCGTCTGATGGAGCAGCCCAAGCGCACCCTGCCGGAAGAATTCGGCTGGCGCCTGCCGGAAGGTGAAGGCGCGCGCGAATGCACGCCCGCCCAACCCTGCGCCCTGAAGCCCGAGGAAATCACGCCCGAGAGTCCCTGCCGCTTCATCAACCGCGAACTTTCCTGGCTGTCCTTCAACACCCGCGTGCTGCACGAGGCCACCAACATGCGCCACCCACTGCTGGAGCGGGTGCGGTTCCTGTCCATTTCCGGCAACAACCTCGACGAGTTCTTCATGGTGCGCGTGGCCGGCCTGGCCGGGCAGGTGCGTGCCGGCATCACCGCGCGCTCGCAGGATGGCATGACGCCCGCCGAACAGTTGCGCGAGGTGCGCCGCTTCGCCGCCGAGCTGATGCGCAAACAGGACGAACTCTGGCAGGAGCTGAAGAAGGAGCTGGCCGAGGCCGGCATCGACGTGCTGGCGGCAGACGGCCTTACGGACGCCGACCATGCCTACCTCGACGACTACTTCCTGCGTGTCATCCTGCCCGCCATCACGCCCATCGCCATCGACCCGGCGCACCCGTTTCCGTTCATCCCCAACCGCGGCTTCGTCATTGCCCTGCAATTGCGCAAACGGGGCGATGGCAAGGCCATGAACGCGCTCATTCCCATCCCCCACCAGCTGGAGCGCTTCATCCGCCTGCCCGACGCCGGGCTCGGCAAGGAACGCCGGCTGCGTTTCATCGCCATCGAGGACATGCTCACCCGTTACGTGCCGCGCCTCATGCCGGGTTACGAGCTGGTGGGGCATGGCGCCTTCCGGGTCTTGCGCGATTCCGACCTGGAAATCGAGGAAGAGGCCGAAGACCTGGTGCGGCTGTTCGAAACCGCCATCAAGCGCCGCCGCCGTGGCCGCGTGATCCGGCTGGAGGTGGACGCGCGCACGCCCGTTTCCTTGCGCGACTTCATCGCCAGTGAGCTGGAGGTGACGGCGGAGGACACCGTGGTGGTCAGCGGCCTTGTGGGCTATGCCGATCTTTCCCAGCTCATCACCGACGAACGGCCCGATTTGCTGTTTCCGCCCTACAACCCGCGCTACCCGGAGCGCATCCGCGAGGCCGGCGGCGACATCTTTGCCGCCATCGCGGAAAAGGACATCATCGTGCACCACCCCTACGAGAGCTTCGACGTGGTGGTGCAGTTCCTTCAGCAGGCGGCCGACGACCCGGATGTCATCGCCATTCGCCAGACGCTCTACCGCACCTCCGCCAACTCGCCCATCGTCGCCGCGCTCGCCCGTGCGGCGGAGGCCGGCAAGCAGGTGCTGGCGCTGGTGGAGCTGAAGGCGCGCTTCGACGAGGAGGCGAACATCCAGTGGGCGCGCGACCTCGAGCGCGCCGGCGCGCAGGTGGTGTTCGGCTTCCTCGACCTGAAGACACACGCCAAGGTCTCATTGGTGGTGCGCCGCGAGGACGAGGATCTGCGCACCTACGTGCACTTCGGCACCGGCAATTATCACCCCATTACCGCGCGCATCTATACCGACCTGTCGTTCTTTACCTGCGACGAGGCGCTGGGGCGCGATGCCGCGCGGCTGTTCAACTTCGTTTCCGGCTATGCGCCGCCGGAAAGGCTGGAGAAGCTCGCCATTTCGCCCATCAACGTGCGCCAGCGCCTGCTCGAGCACATCGAGGAAGAGATCGAGCACGCGAAGGCCGGCCGCCCGGCGGCCATCTGGATCAAGTGCAACGCCGTGGTGGACGCGCAGATGATCGACGCGCTTTACCGCGCATCGCAGGCGGGGGTGAAGGTGGACATGGTGGTGCGCGGCATCTGCTGCCTGCGGCCGGGCGTGAAGGGATTGTCGGAGAACATCCGGGTGAAGAGCATCATCGGCCGCTTCCTGGAGCACGCGCGCATTTACGCCTTTGGAAGCGGTCACGGCCTGCCGCACGAGAAGGCGAAGGTCTACATGTCCTCCGCCGACCTCATGCCGCGCAACCTCGACCGCCGGGTGGAAACGCTGGTGCCGCTGGAGAACCCCACCGTGCACGCGCAGGTGCTGGACCAGATCATGGTGGCCAACATGCTGGACAACATGCAGAGCTGGCGCCTGATGAGCGATGGCGCCAGCTGCCGCATCGTACCCGGCGAGGGGGAGCCGCCCTTCATCGCGCACCAGTATTTCATGGACAATCCGTCGCTTTCCGGCCGCGGCCGGGCGCTGTTGCGCGCCGCGCCCCCCAGCCCCGCGCAAGTCACCGGCCATGGCAGCGAGTAATGCCATCTTGCACAAAGGCTGGCCGGTGACCCTCCGTCCCCTGCCCACATTTCCATTTTCACGGGCTGCCATTCCGCCATGCGGCAAAGGATGAATGGCGCTTTCATGTCCGTCCTTTTCGGCATAGCTTCTTCCTGCCGGGGAATGAAGCGACAAGACAAGAACAAATGGGAGGAAACGCGACATGAAACCCCGTAACATGCTCTTTGCCGCGTTCATGGGCATCGCGCTGGCAATGACGGCGGCACCTGCCTTTTCCGCACAGGAAATGAAACAGGCAGAACGGCAGAAGGTGCACCATGTGGTTCTGCACGTGGATGAAAATGACCCGAAGCGCATGAACATGGTGCTGAACAACGTGAAGAACATCCGTAAGCATTACGACGCGAAGGGCGAGAAGGTGGTCATCGAGGTGGTGGCCTATGGCCCCGGCCTGCACATGATGCGTGCCGACACCAGCCCGGTGAAGGAACGCATCGCCCGCATCACCACCGAGTTCGACGACGTGAAGTTCTCCGCCTGCGGCAACACCCACCGCAACATGAGCAAGAAGGCGGGCAGGAAAATCACCCTCGTGCCGGAAGCGCGCCTGGTGCCTTCCGGCGTGGTGCGCCTCATCGAGCTGCAGGAGCAGGGCTACGCCTACGTGCGCCCGTGAACGGCGCCAATGGATGAAATGATATGACATGACGACATGGCCGGCACATGCGTGCCGGTCATTTTCATGCCGGGTGGGCGAAAATTATGACTCGCTCGGCATCCGCCTCCGTGGCATAAAATGCGCCAGGAGGGGCAACGAACACACTGCCGCCGTGGCGCACGAGGGGACTGCATGAACGTCAAGGCCCGCATCGATACGCTCGATCTGGGTGGCCTGGCCGACTTCGTCATCGACCGCCTGGACGAAACCAAGGCGGCGAAGCTGGAGCCGGTCTCGGTGGTGGACATCGGCTCCAACTCCGTGCGCATGGTCACTTACGACGGACTGCGCCGCGCACCCGCGCCCATTTTCAACGAGAAGATCACCGCCAGCCTCGGCAAGGGTGTGGCCGCCACGGGCCAGCTGCCGGAAGAGGGTGTGAAGCGCACCCTGCGCCTGCTGCGCCGCTTCGCGCGGCTGAATGAAACCATGGGCGTGAAAAGCGTCCACGCCATCGCCACGGCGGCTGTGCGCGACGCGAAGGACGGCAAGGAGTTCACCAGGCGTGCCGAAAAGGCGCTGGGCGTGCCCATCCGCGTGCTCGATGGCGAGGAAGAGGCGAAATACACCGCCCTTGGCGTCATCGCCGGCATTCCGGAAGCCGACGGCGTGGTGGGCGACCTCGGCGGCGGCTCGCTGGAGCTGGTGCGGGTGAAGGGCGGCAAGGTGAAGTCCGGCGACACGCTGCCCCTGGGCGCGCTCAGGCTGGCCGAGGAAGGGCAGGGCGATTTGGTGCGCATCCGCGCGCTCATAGACGCCCGGTTGAGCGGCCACCCGCTGGTGAAGAAGCTGGAAGGCCGTGTTCTGTATGCCGTCGGCGGGGCGTGGCGCAATCTCGCCCGGCTGCACATGCACTGGACGGGCTATCCCCTGAGCGTGGTGCAACAATACACCATCCCCCGCCACGAGCTGCTGCGGCTGGTGGAGAAGCTGGAGGGCATGACGGCGGACGAGCTTTCCGCGCTGGGTATAATTTCCGAACGCCGCGCGGAGCTGATTGCCACCGCCGCGCTGGTGCTGGGTAGGCTGGTGGAGCTTTCCGGCGCGCGGCAGGTGGTGTTTTCGGTCCTTGGCGTGCGCGAGGGCTTGCTGTTCTCGCAGTTGCCCAAGGAGGTGCGCAAGGCCGACCCGCTCTTGTCAGCCACATGGGACTTCGCCCGGCGCTATTCGCGCTCGCCCCTGCACGAGCTGGAGCTGTGCGCGTGGTCAGACCAACTGGCGCACGGTGGCGCGCTGGAATGCACCACGCGCTGGCGCAGGCTGCGTTACGCCGCCTGCATGCTGGCCGACATCGGCTGGCGGGCGCATCCGGACTTTCGCGGCACGCGCGCGCTGAACCTGGTGGCGCAGGCAAACTTCAACGGGCTGGATCATTACTCCCGCGCCTTCCTCGCGCTGGCGGTGTTCTTCCGTTACCAGGGCGTGAATGCCCGCCCGCCGGTGGACATCGCCGCACTTGTGGATGACAAGGGCCTTTCCCGCGCCCGCGTGCTGGCCGCGCTCATGCGCCTGGCCTACAGCCTGTCTGCCGCCATGCCGGGCACCCTGCCGGGCATCGGCCTGGAGGTGCAGCCGAAGAAGCTGGAGCTGGTGTTGCGCGGGGACAATGCCGCGCTGGCCGGCGAGGTGGTGGACAAACGCCTGGAGCAACTGGCCCGCCTGCTTCAGCGCGAGGCCATCATGCGCACCGATACCGGGCAGCGCGTGAAATAACCGCTGCAACACCGCCCCGCGCCCCCGACAACCCTTGTTTTCATGATTGGGGGTTGGGCGGGGCGGTGT
>JALVSR010000064.1 GCA_027024225.1 Hyphomicrobiales bacterium
CGGACAACGGCATGCAACAGGATGTTCTGCTGCATCTGAGTTGTCTGAAAAGAAGCGGCTTCGACGCACCGCCGGAAGGCGCCTACATCGTGTGTGACGTGGCGCGGCGCGAAAAGGGATACCAGGCAGTGCACATCGTCAGCCTGGACACCACCACCGCGCTGAAAAGACGCCCGAAACCGCGCATGGCGGATATCGAGGTGCGGCCCGAATCGGACTGGAAGCGGGCCACGGTAAAGTGGTTCAATCGCACGCGCGGTTTCGGCTTCCTGGTCAGCCAGGAGGTGGAGGGAGACATTTTCCTGCACATGAAGGTGCTGCGCCGCGCCGGGCTGGAAGAGCCGGAGCCGGGCGATGTGCTCTACGTGCGTTATGGACACGGTCCCAGGGGGCTGATGGCGGCGGAAGTGCGCACCAGCGCTCCAGAATCCACCTGATCCCCCATCCTCGCTCCGGATGCCGGCCATTGTCCGGGGGGCGGACTGGTTTCGAAGAAACCGATGATCCCGACGGCGTTTTCACGAGATGCCGCCGTCTTTTCGTGCGCCCTGATGGCTCCACAATGGCCGTTCCGGAAAGGCGAAGGAATGGCGAGAGGTGGCCAGGACCTCATCCGAAGTGTCCAGCGATGCTCCGCGTGAAACCGCTCGGTTGATGAAATTTTACCGGTGTTTTCATCAGGTCCAACCATTTGCAGCTGTTGAACGCAGCCGTTGAAACCACATCTCCGGCTTCCGTCCACCCATTGGAGAAAGAGCCTCGCCAGCATCCACCACGGCCAGAGCGCATGCTTCGTAACGATCCCTGACATTCTCCACGCCCCCTCCCTGCGCCGGGCCAACGCACCCTCCGGCCGGCCAGGCAGGAGGTTCCCGGGGATGAAGGTTTTCAGAGGCTTTCAGGCATGGAGATTTCGTGACATTCATCAAGCCTGACGAGAAAACTGCTGTCTCATCCTCTTTCCACACGGTAAGATCATGCCATGAGCAGACGATGGGCATGGACGGCATTGCTGCTGGCCTGGCTTTGCTGGGAAAGCGCGCCGATGCCGCCGCGGCTTCTGGCCGAAGACGCCGGCGAGCACTTGGCTCCCCTGCCCCGGGCCACGCTGGAAGCGCGAAAGGAAAACGGCCCCCTCGCGCGGCTGCAAGTGGAAATCGCGGCAAGCCCCCAGGCCCGCGCCCGGGGCCTCATGTTCCGCCGGCAGCTGGGGCGCGATGAAGGCATGCTGTTGCTCTGGCGCACCCCGCGTCGCGTGGCCATCTGGATGAAGAATACCTACCTGCCACTGGACATCATATTCATCGATGCCAGGGGGCGCATTGTCCGCATCATCGAGAACGCAAAACCGCTGACAACGCAGATAATGCCATCCGGCCTGCCCGTGCTGGCGGTGCTGGAAGTGCCAGCCGGCACCGTCGCCCGCCTGGGGCTGGAAAAAGGAATGCGCATCACCCTGCCCCGCTCCATGCAGGCCCCTTGAGAAGCGCCGGCGCCGAGGGCATGTCCGATACCAAATTGCGTAATGTCTGACCGGTGAAACTGCCCCGCGCCCATCGCGCACCTCAGGAC
>JALVSR010000065.1 GCA_027024225.1 Hyphomicrobiales bacterium
ACCAGGCCGTGCCCTATTTCGACCGGCTGGACTACGTGGCGCCGATGAACCAGGAGCACGCCTTCGTGCTGGCGGCGGAAAAGCTTCTGGGCATCGAGGTGCCGTATCGCGCCAAGGTCATCCGCGTGCTTTTTTCAGAAATCGGCCGGTTGCTGTCGCACATCCTGAACGTCACCACGCAGGCCATGGACGTGGGCGCGCTCACCCCGCCGCTGTGGGGCTTCGAGGAGCGCGAGAAGCTGATGATCTTCTACGAGCGGGCCTCTGGCGCGCGCATGCACGCGGCCTATTTCCGCATCGGCGGCGTGCACCAGGACCTGCCGCAAGAGCTCATCGACGACATCGGCGAGTTCTGCGAGACGCACCCTAAGGTGCTCAAGGACATCGAGGGGCTCTTGACCGACAACCGCATCTTCAAGCAGCGCAACGTGGACATCGGGAAGATCTCGGTGGAAGAGGCGTTTGCGCGCGGTTTCTCCGGCGTGATGGTGCGCGGCTCGGGGGCGGCGTGGGATCTGCGCAAGGCCCAGCCCTACGAGATCTACGACGAGCTGGACTTCAAGGTGGCCGTGGGCCGCAACGGTGATTGTTACGACCGCTATCTGGTGCGCATGGAGGAGATGTACCAGGCCGTGCACATCATGAAGCAGTGCGTGGAAATCCTCTCCTCGCCGAAGGGGCGGGGCGAGGTGATGGTGGACAACCGCAAGGTGGCCCCGCCGCGCCGGGCGGAGATGAAAACCTCCATGGAGGCCTTGATCGAGCACTTCAAGCTCTACACCGAGGGCGTGAAGGTGCCCGAAGGCGAGGTTTACGCCGCGGTGGAGGCGCCGAAGGGCGAGTTCGGCGTGTATCTCGTTTCCGACGGCTCCAACCGGCCCTATCGCTGCAAGATCCGCGCGCCGGGCTTCGCGCACCTGGCGGCCATGGACTACATGGGGCGCGGGCACATGCTGGCCGATATCTCCGCACTCATCGGGTCGATGGATATCGTGTTCGGGGAGATCGATCGATGACGTGGATGGCCATGCACAAGGCATGTCTGGCACACTCTTGTCGTCATTGCCGGGCGGCACATGACCATGTGCGTCCCGGCAATCCGGGGCCGCTTGCTCGGGCGCTTTCTTGCACGTCTGCCTGGATGCCCGAGATCCCCGGCATGCGCCGGGGACAGGCAAGTCCGGGCATGACGCAGGAAACGGAGATCGACCGATGAGCTTCCGCAGGCTTCATGCGCAACAGCCCGAGAGCTTCGAGTTCACGCCGGAAAACCTGGCGTGGGCGAAAGAGGTCATCGCGCGCTATCCGAAGGGCAGGGAGGCCTCCGCCGTCATTCCGCTCTTGATGCGCGCGCAAGAGCAGAACGGCGGGTGGGTGACCGAGCCGATGATCCGCTATATCGCGCAGATGCTGAACATGCGGCCCATCCGCGTGCTGGAGGTGGCCACCTTCTACACCCAGTTCCAGCTGCAGCCGGTGGGGCGCAAGGCGCACGTGTGGGTGTGCGGCACCACGCCGTGCCGCCTGCGCGGGGCGGAAGAACTCATCAAGGTGTGCAAGAGGCGCATCGCCGAGAAGGCGCACACGCTCTCCGATGACGGCGACTTCTCGTGGGAGGAGGTGGAGTGCCTCGGCGCGTGCTCCAACGCGCCGATGATCCAGATCGGCGAGAAGGTCTATGAAGACCTCACCCCTGAGCGGTTCGAGGAAATACTCGACGCCATCGCCGCCGGTGAGTGGCCCGAACCGGGGCCGCAGAACGGGCGCAAGTCCTCCGAGCCGCTGGGCGGGCCGACGACGCTGACGGATGAGTCGCTGTTCAACAAGGGTTCTGACGCCGAGGCGCTGATCTTCGGCAAGGGCAAGGGTGGCGCGAAGAAGAAGACGGCGGCGAAGAAGCCGGCCGCGAAGAAGGCCGCCCCGAAGAAAGCCGCCACCGGGAAGGAAGCGGCGAAGGGCAAGGAAACGGCGAAAGAAAAGGCCGCCTCGAAGGCGGGCGCCACCTCTGGCAAGGTGGCGAAGCTGGCGGCGCTGAGCGAGGCGAAAACGCCGTCGGAAGCGGAGGTGGAAAAGGCTGAGCCGAAAAAGCCCAAGCTGCACAGGAAGCCACCGAAGAAGGTGGATGACCTGAAGCTCATCTCCGGCGTGGGGCCAAAGCTGGAGAAGCTGCTCAACGAGCTTGGCATCTATACCTTCGAACAGGTGGCCAGCTGGGGCCCGGCGGAGATCAAGTGGGTGGACGATCACCTGAAGTTCAAGGGGCGCATCGTGCGCGATAAGTGGGTGGAGCAGGCCGCCGCGCTGGCCATCGGCGGCGAGGAGGAATACGTGAAACGCTTCGGCAAGAAGCCGCGGTGAGCGTCATGCCGTCACCCCGGCGCAAGCCGGGGTCTCGTGCGGCAGACTCATGAGGGGAACATGGCCCGAGATTCCGGCTTTCGCCGGAATGACGGGAAGATGGGCGGAATGACAGGGAGAAGGCGAGGCGAATGGTTTTACGTCATCCCCGCGAAGGCGGGGATCCATTTACCGGGATGGATTCCCGCTTTCGCGGGAATGACGGAGTAGGGGCGGGAATGACCGACAAGGGACGGGAATGACGGAAACGGGCAGGACTGCCGGGGAAAGAGACTGGCGGTGCGAGAAACGAGCGAAACAGGCATGAGCGAGGCGCGGGGACAGAAGAGCGGCGTGAAGCGCGAGATGGAGCAGGGCGCGGCCTGCGAAGCGGGCGCCAGCGCCGTTTGCGCAACGGGCACCTGCGCCAGCGGCGACTGCGTGCGCAATGCGCTCATCCGCCTCGTCGTGGTGGCCGCGGTGCTGGCGGCGGTGGCCTTCGCCACCGGGCAGATGGCCTGGCTGCTGCTGTCCGGCCTGCTCGCGTTCACGGCCGCCGTCCTGTGGGCGCTGGACAAGCTGCCCGCGCGCGGTCAAATCGGCAGACAAGGCATGATGAAGCCGGAGAAAGGCCATGGCCGAAATAACGAATGAACTGATTTACGAGGTGCTGAAAAGCATGCAGGCCCGGCTGGGAAACATGGAACAGGGGCAGAAGGAAATTGCCGCGCGTATTTCCGCCTTGCAGACGCACATGCTGGCGGTGGAAAAGGACGTGGCCAATCTCTATGAAGCCCTGGCCGCTTTGGATACGAGGCTGGAGCGCATAGAGAAGCGCCTGGATATCGTGGGCGAACCGGAGCTGTGAGCCGATGCTGAGCGACAAGGACCGCATCTACACGAACCTCTACGGGTTTCACGACACGAGCCTGAAGGGCGCGCTGGCGCGCGGCGTCTATGATGGGTGCAAGGGGTTCATCGAGAAGGGCAAGGACTGGATCATCGAGGAGGTGAAGACCTCGGGCCTGCGCGGCCGTGGCGGCGCGGGCTTCCCGACGGGGCTCAAATGGTCGTTCATGCCCAAGGAGGTGGGCGATCGGCCACACTATCTCATCGTCAACGCCGACGAGTCGGAGCCCGGCACCTGCAAGGACCGCGAGATTCTGCGCCATGATCCGCACCGGCTCATCGAGGGCATGATCCTCGCCTCTTGCGCGGTGCAGGCGCACACGGCCTGGATCTATTTTCGCGGCGAGTTCATGGCGGAGCGGCACGCTTTCGAGGCCGCCGTGCAGGAAGCCTATGACGCCGGGATTCTCGGCAAGAACAGCGTGTTCGGTTGGGACCTGGACATCGTGGTGCACCACGGCGCGGGAGCCTACATCTGCGGCGAGGAAACCGCACTCATCGAATCCATCGAGGGCAAGAAGGGCCAGCCGCGCCTGAAACCCCCGTTTCCGGCCAATGTCGGCCTTTATGGCTGCCCCAGCACGGTGAACAATGTCGAGAGCATCGCCGACGTGGGCGAGATCCTGCGCCGGGGCGGGGAGTGGTTCGCCAACCTCGGCAAGCCCAACAACACCGGCACCAAGCTGTTCTGCGTCTCCGGCCACGTGGAGCGCCCTTGCGTGGTGGAAGAGGAAATGGGCATCACCTTCCGCGAGCTCATCGATGCGCACTGCGGCGGCATCCGCGGCGGCTGGGACAACCTGCTGGCGGTCATCCCCGGCGGCTCGTCGGTGCGGCTGGTTCCGGCGGAGCAGATCATCGACTGCCCGCTGACCTTCGATGATCTGCAGAAGCTGGGCTCCGGCCTGGGCACGGCGGGCATGATCGTGATGGACAAGTCCACCGACATCATCCGCGCCATCGCCCGGCTCATCTACTTCTACAAGCACGAATCCTGCGGGCAGTGCACGCCCTGCCGCGAGGGCACGGGCTGGATGTGGCGCGTGCTGGAGCGCATGGCGGAAGGCCGGGCGGAAAAGCGCGAGATCGACCTCCTGTTCGAGGTGTCGAAGGAAATCGAGGGTCACACCATCTGCGCGCTGGGCGATGCCGCGGCGTGGCCGGTGCAGGGGCTCATCAACCACTTCCGCGAGGAGATCGAGCGGAGGATTGACGACTACACCGCGCGCGCGGACAGGGAAGGCTCGACCGTGAAGGAGATGGAGAAGGCGGCGGCGGGATAGGAGACGCGCACACATCATGCGTCATCCCCGCGAAAGCGGGGATCCAGTTGCCGTCGTGAAGGACTGGATTCCCACTTTCGCGGGAATGACGAAGAAGATGTGGGAATGACGGGAAAGCAAGAGCGGCGGCGAGAACAAGCAACGACGGGGACAGGGCGGACATGCCGAAGGTCATCATAGACGGGGTGGAAATCGAGGCGCCGGACGGCACCACGCTGTTGCAGGCCTGCGAAATGGCCGGCAAGGAGGTGCCGCGCTTCTGCTACCACGAGCGCCTGTCGATAGCGGGCAACTGCCGCATGTGCCTGGTGGAGGTGAAGGGCATGCCCAAGCCCATGGCCTCCTGCGCACTGTCGGTGAACGACCTGCGCCCCGGGCCGAACGGCGAGCCGCCGGAGGTGTTCACCGAGTCGGAGGTGGCGCGCAAGGCCCGGCACGGCGTGCTGGAGTTCATGCTCATCAACCATCCGCTGGACTGTCCCATCTGCGACCAGGGCGGCGAGTGCGACCTGCAGGACCAGGCGCTGGGCTACGGCCGCGGCGAATCGCGCTTTAGGGAAGCCAAGCGGGCGGTGGAAGACCGTTACATCAGCCCGCTGATCAAGACCATCATGACCCGCTGCATCAAGTGCACCCGCTGCGTGCGCTTCATCGCCGACGTGGCGGGCATCGGCGATCTGGGCGCCACGGGCCGCGGCGAGGACGTGGAAATCTGCACCTATCTCGACGAGGCGCTGAACACCGAGCTTTCCGGCAACATCGTCGATCTGTGTCCCGTCGGCGCGCTGACGCACGCGCCATATGCATTCCGCGCGCGGCCGTGGGAGCTGTCGAAAACCGAAACCATCGACCTGATGGACGGCATGGGCAGCAACATCCGGGTGGATGCCAAGTTCGACCGGCTCATGCGCATCATGCCGCGCCTGCACGAGGACGTGAACGAGGAGTGGATCTCCGACAAGACGCGCTACGCCTGGGACGGCCTCAGGAACAGGCGGCTGGATGCGCCGTGGGTGAAGGAAAACGGCCAGTTCCGCAAGGCGACGTGGGAGGAGGCGCTTGAGAAGATCGCGCAGGCCTTTCCGAAGGACGAACCGGAGAAGGCGGCGGGCATCGCGGGCGAGTTCGTCTCGGCGGAGGAAGCCTTCGCCTTCAAGCGCGTGCTGGATGCGCTGGGGGTGAAGAGCGTGGACTGCCGCCCCCCACACGTGAAGCTGGGCGAGAAGGGCGGGCGCGCCGGATACCTGTTCAACGCCACCATCGCCGGCATCGACAAGGCGGACGCCATCCTGCTCATCGCCGCCAACCCGCGGCTGGAGGCGGCGGTGCTGAACACGCGCATTCACCGCGCCTGGTTCGACCGCGATGTGCCCATCGGCCTTATCGGCGAGGCCATCGACGTGACCTACGACTACGAACACCTCGGCGAGACGCCGGACGTGCTGGCGGAGCTGGCGGCGGGCAAGGGCGACTTCTTCAAGGCGCTTCAACAAGCCGAGCGTCCGCTCATCATCATCGGCATGGGCGCGCTTGCACGGCGCGACGGCGAGGCCATCCGCGCGCTGGCCGCGCAGCTTGCGCTGAAAACGGGCGCGGTTTCCGATGGCTGGAATGGCTTCTCCGTGCTGCACACGAACATGGGTCTGCCTTCGGCGCTGGAGGCGGGCTGCCTGCCGGCGCGGGGCGGGCGCGATACGGCGCGCATCATCTCGGCGGCGGAGAAGGGCGATGTGTCCTTCGTCTGGCTGCTGGGGGCGGACGAGCTGCCGGTGGACCGGCTGAAGGACGCCTTCGTGGTTTACCAGGGCACGCATGGCGACGCCGGTGCGCACGCGGCGGACGTGATCTTGCCAGCCGCCGCGTGGACGGAGATGAACGCCACCTACGTGAACATGGAAGGCAGGCCGCAGCTGGGCCTGCGCGCGGTCACGCCGCCGGGCGAGGCGCGCGAGGGATGGCAAATCATCGCCGACGTGGCGCGTGCGCTGGGTGCGGATGACGCGGCTTTCGACACGGCGGCGGCGCTGCGCTCGGCCATGTACGAGGCCGCGCCGCAGCTGGCGAAGATCGACACGATCGAGCCGGCGGACGCTTCGGCGCTGGAAGGAC
This sequence comes from Hyphomicrobiales bacterium, assembly GCA_027024225.1. Lineage (GTDB taxonomy): Bacteria > Pseudomonadota > Alphaproteobacteria > Rhizobiales > Aestuariivirgaceae > Thermopetrobacter. Next base: position 6,639 of record JALVSR010000065.1, read on the forward strand.
TGGCAAGCGCGAGTGGCAAGGCGACATCCGCGCCGCTGGCCTCGGCCATCGAGGACTTCTGGCAGAGCAACGCGGTGGCGCGCGCCTCGGACATCCTGCGGCGCATGAGCGAGATCATGCGTGGCGGAGAAAGCCGGGAGGCGGCGGAATGATGCGTGAGGGCAACGACATTTCGATGCGGGGGGGACGGGCATGAGCGGCTGGGATACGGCCATGATGCTGCTGTGGATCGCCTTCAAGAGCGTGCTCCTGCTGGTGATCCTGCTGGTGGCGCTGGCCATGCTCATTTACGTTGACCGCAAGGTGTGGGCGGCGGTGCAGATGCGCCGCGGGCCGAACGTGGTGGGTCCGCTTGGCCTGTTGCAGTCCTTTGCGGATCTTCTGAAGTTCGTGCTGAAGGAAGTGGTGGTGCCGGACGCCACCAACAAGGGGCTGTTCATCGCCGCCCCGCTCATCACCACCATCCTGGCGTTGTCCACCTGGGCCGTCATTCCGGTGAACGAGGGCTGGGCCATCGCCGACATCAACGTCGGCATCCTCTACCTGTTCGCCATTTCCTCGCTGATGGTCTACGGCACCATCATCGGCGGCTGGGCCTCGAACTCCAAGTACCCGTTCCTGGCGAGCTTGCGCGAGGCGGCGCAAATGGTGTCCTACGAGGTGTCCATCGGTTTCGTCATCATCACCGTGCTGCTGGCGGCAGGCTCGCTGAACCTGACCGAGATCGTGCTGACGCAGAAGGACGGGCTGGGCACGATGCTGGGGCTGCCCAATTCGTTCCTGGACTGGTATTGGCTGCCGCTGTTTCCGATGTTCATCATCTTCTTCATCTCGGCGCTGGCCGAGACGCAGCGGCCGCCATTTGACCTCATCGAGGCGGAATCGGAGCTGGTGGCTGGCCATATGGTGGAATATTCCTCCACGCCGTATTTGCTGTTCATGCTGGGCGAATACGTGGCCATCACGCTGATGTGCGCCATGACCACCATCCTGTTCCTGGGCGGCTGGCTGCCCATCATCGACGTGGCACCGTTCAACTGGATACCGGGCGTGGTGTGGTTCACGCTCAAGGCCTTGCTCGTGTTCTTCATGTTCGCGCTGGTCAAGGCCTTCGTGCCGCGCTATCGCTTCGACCAGCTCATGCGGCTGGGCTGGAAGGTGTTTCTGCCCATCTCGCTGTTCTACGTGGCGCTGGTGGCCGGCTGGCTGGTGGCCTTCGACATGGCGCCGTGAGGAGAAACGACGATGAATGTCGGACAGGCTGTGAAATCGCTGTTCCTGAAGGAGTTCGTGGACGCCATCGTGCTGTCCATGCGCTACTTCTTTTCGCCCAAGGCGACCATCGACTACCCGTTCGAGAAGGGCTACATCTCGCCGCGATTCAGGGGCGAGCACGCGCTGCGCCGCTATCCGAACGGCGAGGAACGCTGCATCGCCTGCAAGCTGTGCGAGGCGGCGTGTCCGGCGCAGGCCATTCACATCGAGGCCGGGCCGCGCCGCGAGGACGGCTCGCGCCGCACCACGCGCTACGACATCGACATGACGAAGTGCATCTACTGCGGCTTCTGCCAGGAGGCCTGCCCGGTGGATGCCATCGTGGAAGGGCCGAATTTCGAGTTCGCCACCGAAACCCGCGAGGAGCTTTTCTACACCAAGGAAAAGCTGTTGGCGAACGGCGACCGCTGGGAGCGGGAGCTGGCGCGGAACATCCTGATGGACGCGCCATACCGCTGATGGCTGGCGTCGGGGGCTGAAGAAGAGGGGATGAAGGCATGATCGTGCAGGTGTTTTTCTGGCTATTTGCCACGCTGCTGATCGTATCGGCGTTGCTGGTGATCACGCTGCGCAACCCGGTGCACGCGGTGCTGTTCCTCATCCTCGCCTTCTTCAACGGCGCGGGGCTGTTTCTGCTGGCGGGCGCGGAGTTTCTCGCCATGACGCTGCTGATCGTCTATGTCGGCGCGGTGCTGGTGCTGTTCCTGTTCATCATCATGATGCTGGATGTTGACTTCGACGAGCTGCGCGCCCGCTTCAGCAGGGCCGCGCCGCTGGGGCTGCTGGTGGGCGGCGTGCTGGTGGCGGAGCTGGTGTTCGTATTCATGGCATGGCAACCTTCGCCCATGGCGGAAAAACTGCGCGCGGCGCCGGTGGCGGAGGGGATTACCAACACCGAGGCGCTGGGGCGCATCATCTATACTGATCATGTCTTCTTCTTCCAGATGGCGGGCATGATCCTGCTGGTGGCGATGGTCGGCGCCATCGTGCTGAGCCTGCATCACCGCAAGGATGTGAAACGGCAGGACGTGGCGAAGCAGGTGGCCCGCCAACGCAAGGATGCCGTGCGGCTGGTGGACGTGAAGCCGGGGCAGGGGTTGTAGAACACGCGCCGTCACCTCGGCGGAAGCCGGGGTCTCGGGCGGTGGACACATGAGGTTGTGGCACGAGATTCCGGCTTTCGCCGGAATGACGGGTGAAAAGGGACTGGGCGAAAACATGAGCATCGGACTGGCACATTTCCTGACGGTGGCGGCCATTCTGTTCACCATCGGCGTGTTCGGGATCTTCCTGAACCGCAAGAACGTCATCGTCATCCTGATGTCCATCGAGCTGATGCTGCTGGCGGTGAACATCAACCTGGTGGCCTTTTCCGCTCACTTGGGAGACCTGATGGGGCAGGTGTTCTCGCTGCTCATTCTCACGGTCGCCGCGGCCGAGGCGGCCATCGGGCTGGCCATCCTGGTGGTCTATTTCCGCAACCGTGGGGATATCGCCGTGGATGACGCCAGCAGGTTGAAGGGATAAGGCCGGGAGGAGAAACGTGGAAACTCTGTTGCAGGCCATCGTCTTTCTGCCGCTGCTCGGCGCGCTTGCCGCCGGGCTGCTGGGCACGGCCGTATTCAAGTACGTGGGCAGCGCACCACCATTGCCGGAGGTGCACGCGCACGATGAGGAAGACGGGCATCACCATCATCATTATGAGGGGCCGCGCTGGCCCATGATGCTCACCACCGGATTGCTCATCGTGGTGGCGGTGCTCTCCTGGATCGCCTTTTTCGACGTCACGGCGGGCAACACCTATAAGGTGGTGGTGGCGGAATGGGTGCGTTCCGGCGAACTCATGGCGGCCTGGACCCTGCGCGTGGATACGCTCACCGCGGTGATGCTGGTGGTGGTGACCACCGTTTCGGCGCTGGTGCACGTCTATTCACTCGGCTACATGGCGCATGATCCGCACCAGCCGCGCTTTTTCGCCTACCTGTCGCTGTTCACCTTCGCCATGCTCATGCTGGTGACCAGCGACAATCTGCTGCAGATGTTCTTCGGCTGGGAAGGCGTGGGCCTGGCCTCGTATTTGCTCATTGGCTTCTGGTACACGCGCGATTCGGCCAACGCGGCGGCGATCAAGGCCTTCGTGGTGAACCGCGTGGGCGACTTCGGCTTCGCACTGGGCATTTTCGCCGCCTTCGTGCTGTTCGGTTCCATCGAGTTCGATCCCATCTTTGCCGCCGCCGGGGAGATGCAGGACAAGACCATGCATTTCCTCAACTGGGATGTGCCGGCGCTGGAGCTGATCGCGCTGCTGCTGTTCATGGGAGCGATGGGCAAGTCGGCGCAATTCCTGCTGCACACCTGGTTGCCGGACGCCATGGAAGGCCCGACACCGGTTTCCGCGCTGATCCACGCCGCCACCATGGTTACCGCGGGCGTGTTCCTGGTGGCGCGCATGAGCCCCGTCTACGAGCTTGCGCCGTTCGCCCAGGACGTGGTGGTGATCATCGGCGCCATCACGGCCTTCTTCGCCGCCACGGTGGGGCTGGTGCAGAACGACATCAAGCGCATCATCGCCTACTCCACCTGTTCGCAGCTGGGCTACATGTTCGTGGCCATGGGGGTTGGGGCCTATGGCGTGGGCATGTTCCACCTGTTCACGCACGCCTTCTTCAAGGCGCTGCTGTTCCTGGGCGCCGGTTCGGTCATTCACGCCATGAGCGACGAGCAGGACATCTGGCGCATGGGGGGCTTGCGTTCCTACATTCCGCGCACCTGGGCGATGATGCTCATCGGTACGCTGGCGCTGACGGGCTTTCCGCTCACTTCCGGCTATTTCTCCAAGGACGCCATCATCGAAAGCGCCTTCGCCGCGCACGAGCCCGTGGCCATGATGGCCTTCTGGCTGCTGGTGGTGGCGGCGCTCATGACCTCGTTCTACTCCTGGCGGCTGATGTTCGTGGTGTTCCACGGCAAGCCGCGGGCCTCGCGCGAGGTGCTGGCGCGGGTGCATGAAAGCCCGCCGGTAATGATGGTGCCGCTGTATGTGCTGGCGGCGGGTGCGCTGTTTGCGGGCTGGGTGTTCTACGACGACTTCGTCGGCGAGCATGAGGCCGTTTTCTGGGGGCAGGCCATCTATCGCGCCGCGCACAACGAAATCATCCACCACATGCACGAGGTGCCGGCATGGGTGAAATGGTCGCCGTTCGTCATGATGGTCGTCGGGCTTGCCATTGCCGCCTTCTTCTACCTGGTGAAGACGGACCTGCCGGGCAAGCTGGCCATGGCGCTCAGGCCGCTCTACCTGTTCTTACTCAACAAGTGGTATTTCGACGAGCTCTACGACCTGATCTTCGTGCGGCCCGCCTTTGCGCTTGGCCGAATGTTCTGGAGAGCGGACAAGAAGATCATCGATGGACTGGGACCGGATGGCGTCTCGGTGCTGACGGTGCATTTGGGACGCATCACCTCGCGCCTGCAGAGCGGATACCTGTATCATTACGCCTTCGCCATGCTGCTGGGCATCGCGGGGCTGATCACCTGGCTGATGATGGGGGGATGACCAATGTCCGACTGGCCGATTCTGTCCGTCGTCACGTTTTTGCCGCTTATCGGCGCGCTGTTCATCCTCGTCCTGCGGGGAGACGACGAAGTGGTGCGCCGCAACATGCGCTATACGGCGCTGTTTGCCACCACGTTCACCTTTCTCGTCAGCCTGGTGCTGTTGGCCGGGTTCGATCCGGGCAAGGCGGGCTTTCAGTTCGAGGAGCGCTATGCCTGGTTCGGCCTGATGAACTACCACGTGGGCGTGGACGGTCTGGGCCTGCCTTTCGTGCTGCTCACCACCTTCCTCATGCCCGGCGTGATACTCGCCTCATGGAACGTGAAGAAGCGCCTGAAGGAATACCTTATCGCCTTCCTGGTGCTGGAAACACTGATGATCGGCGTCTTCGTGGCGCTGGACATGGTGTTGTTCTACCTCTTCTTCGAGGGCGGGCTGATCCCGATGTTCCTCATCATCGGCGTGTGGGGCGGGCCGCGGCGCATCTACGCCAGCTTCAAGTTCTTTCTCTATACGCTGCTGGGCTCGGTGCTGATGCTGCTGGCGATGATCGCCATCTACTGGCAGACGGGCACCACGGACATCGCCGAGATCCTGTCAAGGCCCTCGACCATTCCGGCGGACCTGCAAACCTGGCTGTGGCTGGCGTTCTTCGCCAGCTTCGCGGTGAAAATGCCCATGTGGCCGGTGCACACCTGGCTGCCGGATGCGCACGTGGAGGCGCCCACGGCCGGCTCGGTGGTGCTGGCGGCCATCCTGCTGAAAATGGGTGGTTACGGTTTTCTGCGCTTCTCCTTGCCCATGTTCCCGGTGGCGAGCGAGTATTTCGCGCCCTTCGTGTTCGTGCTGTCGGTGGTGGCCATTGTCTATACCTCGCTGGTGGCGCTGGTGCAGGAGGACATCAAGAAGCTCATCGCCTACTCCTCGGTGGCGCACATGGGCTTCGTCACCATGGGCATCTTCGCGCTCAACAAGCAGGGTGTGGATGGCGCCATGTTCGTGATGATCTCGCACGGGCTGGTCTCGGGCGCGCTGTTTCTCATCGTGGGCGTCATCTATGACCGCATGCACACGCGCGAGATCGCGGCCTATGGCGGGCTGGTGCACCGCATGCCGCTTTATGCCTTCATCTTCATGCTGTTCACCATGGCCAACGTGGGCCTGCCGGGCACATCGGGCTTCATCGGCGAATTCCTCTCGCTGGCCGGCGCCTTTGCCACCAATACCTGGGTGGCCTTCTTCGCCACCACGGGCGTAATCCTGTCGGCGGCCTATGCGCTGTACCTGTATCGGCGCGTGGTGTTCGGGCCACTGGAGAAGGACAGCCTGAAGAAGATCGCCGACATGAACTGGCGCGAAGCCGCGGTGCTGCTGCCGCTGGCGGTGCTGACCATCTGGTTCGGCGTGCAGCCGGGCGTGGTCACCTCCATGTTCGACACGGCAGTGAACACTCTTTTGGGACAGGTGCAGGCCGGGCTGGATCTTGCCGCCGGCACGGTGAAGCAGGCGGCGTTGCGATAGCACTCGAGCGATCCGGGCGATGATGGGGGCGCGGGTTCGTATGGAGCAAAACGGATAGCGAAATGGAACATGACGGCATGAGCATCTGGAACACAATTGCGCCAGCGCTGCCGGAAATCGTGCTGGCGGTCTTGAGCATGGCGCTACTGATGCTGGGCGTGTTCTTTCAACGCCGCGCGACCGAGCTGGTGAGCACGCTGGCGGTGCTGGCGCTGGCCGTGGTGGCCGTGCTGGTGCTCATGACGGGCCGGGGCGGCGAGACGCTGACGACGTTTGGCGGCATCTTCGTAGTGGATACGCTGGCGCGGGTGATGAAAGTGCTGGCCCTGTTCGCCACCGCGGTGGCCATCATCATGTCCTCCCACTACATGCGGCTGGAGCGGATAGACCGGTTCGAGTATCCGGTGCTGATGATGCTGGCGGCGCTGGGCATGATGGCCATGATCTCGGCCAATGGGCTGATCGCCCTGTATCTTGGCCTGGAGTTGCAGTCGCTGGCGCTGTACGTGCTGGCCGCCATGAATCGCGAATCCACCCGCTCCTCCGAGGCGGGCCTGAAATATTTCGTGCTCGGCGCGCTGGCTTCGGGCCTGATGCTCTATGGCGCCTCGCTCATCTACGGCTTTGCCGGCTCGCTCGGTTTCGAGGGTATTGCCGAAGCGGTGAAGGGCGGGGCGCACATCGGCGTCATCATCGGCGTGGTGTTCGTGCTGGCGGGCCTGGCGTTCAAGATTTCCGCCGTGCCTTTCCACATGTGGACGCCGGACGTATACGAGGGCGCGCCGACGCCAGTGACGGCCTTCTTCGCCGCGGCGCCGAAGGTGGCGGCCATCGCCGTGCTCATCCGCGTGCTTTATGAGGCCTTCCCCGGCATGGTGGATCAATGGCGGCAGGTCGTTGTGTTCATGGCGATAGCCTCGATGCTGCTGGGCGCTTTCGCCGGCGTGGTGCAAACCAACATCAAGCGCCTGCTGGCCTATTCCTCCATCAGCCACATGGGCTTCGCGCTCATCGGCCTGGCGGCCGGTGGAGCGGAAGGACTGCGCGCCACGGTCTTCTACATGATCATCTACCTGTTGCAGACCATTGGCGCGTTCGCCGTGGTCATCGCCATGCGGCGCGAAGGCCGGGCGGTGGAAGACATCGAGGACTATTCGGGGCTGGCCACGGAAAACCCCGGCATGGCCTTCTTCATGGCGGTCATGCTGTTCTCGCTGGCGGGCATTCCGCCGCTGGCGGGCTTCTTCGCCAAGTACTTCGTGCTGGTGGCCGCAATCAGGGCGGACCTGCTGGGGCTGGCCATTGTCGGCGTGTTGTCCTCCGTGGTGGGAGCCTACTATTACTTGCGCGTCATCAACGTGATGTATTTCCACGAATCGAAGGGCGAAGTGGCGGCCATGCCGTTCGAGCTGAAGCTGGTGGCCGTGATTTCGGTCATTTTCGCGCTTGGCTTCGTATTCTGGCCACAGCCGGTGGTGCAGCTGGCGCAGGCGGCGATAAGGTCGTTGTTGTAGTCTTGCGCCGAAGCGCACCTTCCACCACCCACGTCCATTGAACCAGCGTCATTCCGGCGCAAGCCCAGTGGTGTCCAAGGAAAGTTATCATAAGACCATGTCTCCAAAGAGCGGCGTTGTATGGAACTGAAGCATGGCCGTGTTCGGAGGTCTTGGTGGCGGCTGGAAGAGCGTCGCAGC
>JALVSR010000066.1 GCA_027024225.1 Hyphomicrobiales bacterium
GATGATTTACAAGCGGTTGCCTCCAATAACAGAGGAAGGGGCTTTTGCAGGTGGTTCCCTTTTTCGTCATCCCCGCGAAAGCGGGGATCCATAAGTGAATCAGTGGCTTACTGGATTCCCGCTTACGCGGGAATGACGAGTTCTGATGGCGTTTGAAGTTTTCTTGGACACCAATGGGCGTGTGCCGGGGGTGACGAGCAGGCCGGAGCGATGCGCTTCCGCGCAAACGAAAAGGCCCGCTCCCCCACCCAGCCACCACGCCTCCATAATATCGGGTGGTTGGGCGGGGGAGTGGGCCGGAGCGATGCACTTCCGTGCAAAAAATCCAGAATCACAAGTCGCCGTTGGCCGCCGCTTCCATCATCTTCTCCAGCCGCTCGCGCACGGAAATGGCGCGCTTGCGCAGCTCGTCCGAAATGCGGTTGGGATTGGGCGAGGTGTCCAGCCAGCGCACGTCCCATTCCAGCGTCATGACCCAGATGTCGCCATTCTTGTCCTCGATCACCGCCACGCGGCACGGGATGAACACGATGAAATCCGGCATGTGCTCCAGCACCAGCGCCAGGGTTTCGAGATCGCAGAAGGAATAGATTTCCACCCGCGGAAAATCATCCGTGCCACGAATTTCGCGTATCACCTTCCACGGTGTGGAGGTGCCCACGTGGCGCATGTTCAGCTCGTTGGCCTTGATCTTGAGCGACTCCACCACGTCCTCGAAGGTCAACCCCTCCATGGCCTTCTTCTTGGAGGTCATGAAGTTGACCATCTGGCGGATGGAGAAGGGGTTGTAATACATCAGGCTCTGCATGAAGTTCATCTTGGCCTCCGCCGAGATGGGCGGCATCACCGTGAACTTCTCGACCTTCTTCTTCGGCGGCGCGGGCATGCGGAACCAGCCCTTCTGCACCGGAAAACGCTCCGGAATGGAAGGCTTGCCCCAGAAATAGCTTTTCTTGTTCAGCTCCTGGCGCGCCTTTTCCTTCGCGTCTTCATCCTCCTGCGCCAGCGCCGGCGCGACGCCCGCGCCAAGGCCGCCTAGCGCCACCATCAACGCCAGCAGACCCGTGCGCACATGCGTGAAAAGGCTGGTGCCCTCGCGTTCCCTCTTTCCGAAAATCGGCATGAGTTTCCTCCCTAGAACCCTGCTCGTGTTCCGCATCGGCTTGTATTCGGCTCATCTGTTCTTGTCGCTGGGGGGCTTGATGCCGAGCGCATCCGGCACCGCGTTCATGATGGCGAACGATGCGCGCATGAACTGCACCATGAACTTCGGGTCCATGAGCTTCATCCACTGTTCCATCATCTGCGGCTCCATCATCACCGCCAGCCACTGCTCCCACAGCACCGGGTCCACCACGGCCAGCATGGCGGAATACCACTCTGGGTTCAGCATCAGCTCCAGGAAGTCCTTCAACAGGTCGGTGTCGGTGGAGATCTCGGCCAGGCTCTGCATGAATTCCGGGTTGGCCACCATGCGCATGTAGGCTTCCATGGTCTTCGGATCGACCATCTTCATGGCCATCTTCATGAATTCCGGGTTGGCCATGACCTTCATGTAGCCTTCCACCAGGGTCGGATCGGCCAGCTTCATCACGCCGTTGAACATCTTCGGGTCGGTCATGACCTTGAGATAATTCTTCACCAGCGAGGGGTCGGCGAACTTCATCATGGCCTTGATGAAGGCCGGGTTGGTCATGACGTTGAGATAGGCTTCCACCAGCTTCGGGTCGCCCATCTTGATGAGCGTCTCCATGATGCGCGGATCACCCATCATGTTGACGTATTGCGTGAGCATGGCCGGGTTGCCCATGTTGATCATGGCGTTCAGGAAGGCCGGGTTGGTGGCCACCTTCATCCAGTCGGCCATCAGCCTCGGGTCGGCCATGCTCAGCATGCCCTCGAACATCTTCGGGTTGGTGAGAATGCCGAAGAAGCCCTCCACCTGCCGCTTCGACGGAGTGGCGCTCTTGAAGGCATCCACCCACTTGTTGTCGGTGAGCGATTTCAACCAGCCGCCCAGCTCTTCCAGAGAGGGCGTCTCCGCCCGCGCCAGCTCGGGCAGGGCCATCATTGGCGCCCACGCCACCGGCGCCGCCAGCAGGGCCAGCGCCAGCGCCTTACCCTTTAGGGAAAAAAGTCCACCTGCCATGTTTCCTCCCAAATGTTTCCGATTTTCTTGTGCTGCCCCCTGTTGTGGCCGGCCACCATCTGCATGGGGGCTTCAACGCAAATGGGCGGCCCCGCATCATTCCATGAAATGGTCGCGGTTGCCGCCCGTCATTTCGTCATGTGGCCCTGCCGCCGCCGCTCACTGCTTGTTTTCCGCCGCGCCGGCCTCGGCCTTTTTCTGTTTTTCCTTCATGTAGGCTTCCAGCGCCTTCTTCAGCTCTTCATCCGAGAGCTTCTTGTGTGCGTCGGGGTCGAAGGATTCGCCCAGCTGCTGGTAGATGTTGTCCAGCGGACCATGGCAGGCCGTGCACCACTCGCCATATTCGCCGAAGATCTGCGCCGTGGAGCTCCACAGCGGGCGCGTCATCTCCGAGTACATTTTGAACATGGCGCCCATCATCTTCATCATCGAGTCGGTCATCAGCTTGGCCGCCTCGCCATAGTCGGCCGCGCCTTCCCCCGCCTTCACCGCGCTCACCGGCGCCGCTGCCAGCAAGCCGGCCACGATGGCCACTGCGAATTTCTTTTTCATGTACACCCTCCCTTTGAGGCATTCGATAATTTCCCCGGCAGGACAGCCGTTTCGTCCATTTGTCCGGTGCCGGAACGTGTTGACGCCATGCCGCGCCGAAATCCGCCAGGCTGACACCATGTCATGGCCCCGCCGGTAGGGGTCTGTATAGCAACAAACGCATATGCTGTAAATTGGATATTTGAATGTCCGAATAAGGGGGCGGGCACAAAAAAGCCGGGGCGCCAAGCCCCGGCATGCAAGTTCAGGGAGGATAGACCCACGCACACCTACAAGACATCCCTCGCATGAGTTTTTGCCCACGAGATGGGATGATGAAACACATGCAAGTGGCGCGTGCACCTATAAATATACACTCATTCACATATTAGCAAGTGATGATGTTGGAAGTTTTGATCATTTTTGCGCACAAATGTTCGAGGTCCATATGCCTGATTAACCAATTACCTCTTAAGAGGTTAACATTTCGCCATAATTCGGTTTAATTATGTCGCGTGCCACGTAGTGGCGCACGAAATGTTGGTTGTATTCAGGCGGCCCTTCCATTTTTCCGCGCACTCGTGCATCATGCGGGAGAATGTGGGCTGGTAGGTCATGGCTGGGGGCATTTGATGGGAGAGTCAGCCATGTTTGTCAGGCGTTTCGGGTTCGCTGCCACCTTGATGGTGGCCTTGGCGGCAACGATGGGAGGCGTCCACGGGGCCTTCGCGGCGGGCGAAGACGTAAAGGTCAAGATCGCACCGGACATCCCGTGGGTGGACATCACCATCGGCGGCAAGACGGTGCGCATTCAGCGCATTCAGGATACCCGCCACAAGCTCACCAACAGCTTCACCAAGACATCGCGGGCCTGCCCGCCGTTCTGCATCCAGCCGATCAGGCCGGCCAAGGGCGTGCACCTGGCAGGCGAACTGGAACTGCTGGATTTCCTGAAGAAGAAGGTGGAAACGGGCAAGGGCGTGCTGGTGGATGCGCGCATTCCCGCCTGGTACCGGAAAGGCACCATTCCCGGTGCGGTGAACATTCCCTTCACCCTCTTCGACAAGAAAAATCCCTACCGGGACCGCATTCTGATGGTGCTGGGCGCGAAAAGGCTGGAGGACGGAACCTGGGATTTCGGCGGCGCGCGCGAGCTGCTGCTGTTCTGCAATGGCCCCTGGTGTGGCCAGTCGCCGCGTGCCATCCGCAATCTCATCTCGGCCGGCTATCCGCCCGAGAAACTCCATTATTACCGTGGCGGCATGCAGAACTGGCAATTGCTGGGCCTCACGGTCGTCAAGCCCGCCACCGCCACCGCGCGGAAATGATTTGTGGCCAACACTCCGCACAGGCAAGGAGGAATGGCCATGTGGAATACTGTCAATCCCGCATCCGGCCGGCACCGGCAAAATCGCAAGCCGATGAGGCTGGCGCTGGCTGGCGCGCTGCTTTGCGCCTTGCCCTTCGTCTCGTCCTTGTCGGCCAAGGAGTCCACAGCGCGCGCCTTTTCGGAAGGACGGGGCGCATCGTCCGGTGTGGCGCAACTGCAGGCCGAGCTGGCGTCCTCGGTGGCGCAACAGGATGAGGCTGACCTGAAGGCGCTGACCGATCAGGTGTTGAAGTCGCTGGAAACCATCGCCGGCGGCGATACGCAAGGAAAGAAGCAACAGGAAGCGCCCGGAAATTACGATCAGCTCATGCGGGCCCTGGGCGCCCTGGTGGAAAAGGCCACGCAACAGGGCAAGAGCTCCGAGGACATCCTGGCGCTCATCGAGGAGGCGCTGGCGGGCCAGGATGATGCGACGCTGGAGGCCCTCATCGCCCAGGCCGGCGGCAAGGTGGAACTGCGCCGCCTGTTGCAGACACTGGTGCGGAAGGCGGCCATGAAGGCCACCGCGGACGATCCTTACACACGCATGCTGCAGGCCGAGGGAGAGGCCACCAACACCGGTGATGCCGCGGCGGGTTCATCCGCGACGAGCGTTGCCGGGGACAGGGGCGAGCGCGTGATCGTTGTGCAGCCGGGAGATACGCTGGGCACCATCGCCCTGCGACATTACGGCTCCGTGGGTGCCTGGCGCAAGATTTTCGAGGCCAACAGACACGTGCTGAGCGACCCGAACCTGGTGCCTGCGGGTGTCAGGTTGCGGCTGCCATGATGCGGCCGTCACGGCTCACGAACCTGGAAAGGAGCAGGCATGCAGGACCGTCGAAAACCGGGCACGCCAAAGGCCGGGGAAGCGGCCGGAAAAAGGACGCAGAACCGCCCTGCTGCCGCCATATCTTCGGACAAGGCTGGTGGCATGGAAGGAGCGTCCGGGGCGTTCCGTCGCAAGCTTGTCGGAGGAACGGGCGCATTGCCTGGGAGAAGTGTCATGCAGGACAAAAAGAACAATGATCCGGCCCGCGTGGGGTTCCTGGACTTGGGAGAAGACAGACCCGTGCGCGCTGCCCCGGCGGCTTCGGACAAGCCCGGGCCGGGAAAGGCGGCGAGAGCGGCGCCGGGCGTTTCCGCCGGCAAGATGCCTCCGCGGAAGGATGGAGCAGCCACGCCGCCGCCTCGGCCGGCCGCCGCCACGCCCGCTGGCAGGGCCAGCGCCAATGTCAACGCCGCCGCGGGCAAGGATGAGGGAGGCATGAGCTTTGCGCTCATGCTGGGCGTTTTCGCCTTTTCCGCCCTGCTGGGGGGTGGGGTGGCCGCCCTGTGGCTGGCCATGCAGGAAAAGGGCGAGGTGCAACAGGCGGCATCCCGTCCTGGCCTGAGCATCGCCATGCCGGTACGCTCCGAACAGGCCACCGCCGGGGCGGCATCATCGGCGCAAACGGAAATCACTCCCAGCCGCGCCAGCGGCGCCGCGGTTGAGAAAGGCGTCACCACCGCCGTGGAGAGAAAAGGGGATGCTTCCGCCGCGAAACAGGCCGAGGAGCTGTTGAAGACTCTCGCCCGGGCCCAGCAGCCGTCGCCTCCTTCGTCAAAACCTGCCGAACAGGTGGAACGGGCCGATGCGGCCGGCTTGCGCCAGCTGACGGAACAGGTGGTGGCCGCGTTGGGCGCCATGCACGCCTCCGCGGATGCGGATGCCGCGACCGCCGAGGCCGGCGCGGAACGGCTGCGCGCTTCCCTGGCCGACCTGGTCAATGCCGCCTTGGCTCAGGGCAAGAGCCAGGAGGAAATCGGCGCCATTGTTGCCGAGGCGCTGGAAAGCGCGGGCGAGGACAACATTCCCGCCATGCTGCGCGATGCCAGCGGCAAGCTGGATGTACACCGCCTGCTGGCCAGCGTCATGGCGTCCATGGATGCGGCCGAAGTGCCCATGGATTCCAGCGAACGCGCCTACTTCGACCAACTGCGGGAAGAAGCCGCGTCTGTGGGGGGCGAGCGTGCCGCCGCGCAGAAGGGCACCCGAAAGAAAAAGGAAAAAGGGCGCTTTTTCCGCAAGAACGGCAAGCTTTACACCATCGTGCGTCGAGGCGATACCCTGGGCAAGATCGCCTACGCGGCATATGGCGACATGCTGGCCTATCCCATCATCCTGCGCGCCAACCGCGGCCGTATCAGCTTGCGCAAGCTCAAGCCCGGCGCGCATATCGTCATCCCCGAGATAAAGCCGCGCAAGCGGGCAAAGGTGCGCGGCAAGGCCCGGCGCAACGGTGCAGCCCGGGTTCGTGACACCGGAACGCGCAAATCGGCGGCCACCAGAAAGCAGAAGGAGGAAGCGACGACCACGGCCACGAAACGCAGGGCCCGTGCGGCCAGAAAACACGCGAAGGTGGCTCGTGATGAGGAAAGAACCGCCAACCCGAAAATCATCACTCTTCCCACTTCCGCATCTCCGGGCGGCGTGGGAAAGAAGCAGGTGGCGCCCATCAAGACCATGAACTTCACGACCAGCCGCAAGGGGGCCACACGCCTGATACGACCTCCGGCCACGAAATCACCCCTGTTGACCGGGACCACTTCCGAGCCGGCGCAATGATGATGTCAGGGAGCGACATCGAATCGCGCCAGGGGCAAGCGGTGCAAAACCATCCCGCGCCTCTGCCCTGACCCTCGCGCACCACAATTCTCAGGGGCCCGTGCGGGCAGCGGCGGGTGGTTCTTCATGCATTTCTGGCATAGGAGGCGGAGCGATGTTTGCAAGATGAGACGCCTTCTTGCCAGGGAAATGTTCGCGCCTCTGCCATCAGGTCACGCACTCTTGGTCGGCTCCCGCCATGGAAGGCCAAAAACCGGAAGGGAAACCGAAAGGATCCGGGCGGCCTGCCTCGTGCAGCCGAGTTTCCGGCGATTGCACGGCGAAAAGTTCCAGTTCCGCCTTTTGCAAGGCCGTCCCGCTTCAAGTGCCATCCCGCTCGGGTATGATTCTCGAAAACGATGGCGGACATGCCCATCCGCCATTGCGCGACATCCCGCGAACGTTCAGCCTTCCTGTGGGGGCGAAGTGGTGTTTTCCTGCAGGCGGGCGGCCAGGTCCGGGGTGCTGCAATACAGGTTGTACAGCGTGCCCATGATCTGCGCGGCCTCGTCCGAAGCCAGCGAGTAATAGATGGACTGTGCCTCGCGACGGGTCTTCACCAGGCTCTCTCGCCGCAGGATGGCCAGGTGCTGCGACAGCGCCGACTGGTTCAGGCCAATGAGCCTTTCAAGCTCGCTCACCGAGCGTTCCTTCTCCGCCAGATGGCACAAGATCAGCAGCCGCCACTCGTTGGCCATGGTCTTGAGCAGCGTGCTGGCGCGCGAGGCGTTGTTCTGCAACTTGCTGATATCCATGTCGCTCATGGGCAACTCCGCACCCCTGTTCACATCGGCCGGTCCGGTTCACATCGTGCCCTTCTTTTTATGTTCATATTCAAATATGCGCAAGACGAAAACGGAAGCCTCCTGTGCGCTTCTCGTTTTCCGTGCGATGCACGAGATCTATTGCACCTTTCGACCAGCATGGGCATAAATGCGGCATCGCCGCCACATGGTGGTGAAAATTTCGAAAGGACTTGGCAAAAAGCCAGCTTCCGGCCTATCCATGCCGGCAAAAACAAGCAAGGGGAGGATGGCGAGGCGCAGGCGGCGAGCAGGCGCGTTCGCCCAACGCATGGGGAAAATCGATGTTTGAGGATCTGTCGATCAGCACCCAGATGGGCTTCTGGGGTCTGGCCATTGGCATTGCGCTGGGTTTCGTGGTGCATCGCACCAATTTCTGCGCCATGGGCGCGGTTTCCGATATCGTGTCGTTTTCCGACTGGCGGCGCATGCGGGCGTGGATTCTGGCCATGGCCGTTTCCATCCTGGGCGCGCAACTGCTCTACATCGGTGGTTTTGTGGAGCTGGACAATTCCATCTATCTGCGTCCCTCGCTGTCGCTGACCGGGCTGATCCTGGGCGGCCTCATTTTCGGTTTCGGTATGGTGCTGGGTGGCGGCTGCCCGGGACGCAACCTCATGCGCGTGGGCAACGGCGACCTGAAGGCGCTCATGGTGCTCTTCTTCATCGGCTGGTCCGGCTACATGACCATGCGGGGCATTCTTTATTACCCGCAAAAGTGGATTTCGGATCTTTTGGTCATCGACCTGAAAGGTTTCGGACTGCCCGATCAGGGGATCGCCACCATCATCGGCGGCATCACCGGCGCTTCCGGCCCGGCCACGCAAGTGGTGGTCATGCTGGTGGTGGCTGGCGCATTGGCGCTGTTTGCGCTCAAGGATGCCGGCTTTCGCCGTTCGCGTCGCCATGTCATGGCCGGCGTGCTGCTGGGGCTGCTGGTTACGCTGGCCTGGTTCGCCACCGGCTACATGGGCGCGGATGACTTCGAGCCGGCGCAGGTGACGGCGCTCACCTTCATTGCGCCCACGGGCGATGCCTTCCAGTACCTGATGACCTGGACCGGCGCCACCATCAACTTCGGCATCGCCACCGTCGGCGGGGTCATTCTGGGGGCCTATATCTCGTCGAAGCTGACGAAAACCTTCCATCTGTCCACTTTCGTGGATACACCGGACACGCTGCGCAATCTCACCGGTGGCGCGCTCATGGGCTTCGGCGGCATCATGGCCCTGGGCTGCACCTTCGGCCAGGGCATCACCGGCATGAGCACGCTGGCCTTGGGCTCGGTCATCGCCACCATCTCCATCATCATCGGCGGCGTGGCGGGGGTGAAATACATGGAGCGCCTGCTCGACATCTGACCCGCGCACGAAACCCGTTTCCCTTTCCGCCAGCCATTGCGCACGTTTGCCGAGGGCGCTGGAGAAAGGACGTTGGAGAGGAAAGCGGGCGGGGCGTCCGTGCGCTCGCTGGAGATCCGGCGCGGTGCTCCCGCGCCGGGTGTGGCGAACACCACCTTTTGACTTGACAGCGGACGCGTTCGATGCATTCAGTGCCACGCATATGAAAGCGTGCTGATGAAGGGGCTGGTCCATCGGCGCGCTAACGCCGGGGCACACTCGGTGTCTGGCGGCGGGAGACTGGGAGGAGCACCGTCGCAGGAACGTAGTGAAAGGGATCGCGCGAACAGGGAGAGGGAGATGGCTGAGGAAACCGTTGCCGACGTCAAGAAGAAGTCCATGAGCATCATCGTGACCAAGGGGTCGCTGGACTGGGCCTACCCGCCCTTCATCCTGGCCACCACGGCGGCGGCGCTGGACTTCGACGTTACGCTGTTCTTCACCTTTTACGGGCTGGCGCTGGTGAAGAAGAAGCTGGATCCGAAATTCACCGTGCTGGGCAACGCCGCCATGGAGATGCCCATGTTCGGCACGCACATCGCCATGCCCAATTTCATGGCCATGATTCCCGGCGTGGACGCCATTGCCGGCAGCATGATGAAGAAGATGATCAAGGACAAGGGCGTGGCCTCGCTGGACGAGCTGCGCGAGGCTGCCATCCTGTCGGATGTGCGCATGATCGCGTGCCAGATGACGGTGGACCTGTTCGAATACAAGCGCGAGGATCTCATCGACGAGATCGAGCTTGGCGGTGCGGCCACCTATTTTGACATCGCGGCCAACTGCCACATCAACCTGTTCATCTGAACCTGTTACCGGGTAAGGGTAATTTGAGGGGAATCACCGGCGCGAGGGAAGCGCCGGTGAGCAACAACTTGAGAGGAGAAGCTGCAAATGGCTGAACACATGCTGGACGCCAAGGGCCTGAACTGCCCGCTGCCGATTCTGAAGGCCAAGAAGATGCTGGCCGGCCTGGAGCCGGGCGACGTGCTCATCATCGAAGCCACCGATCCGGGTTCCGTGGCCGACTTCGCCGCCTTCTGCAGCCAGACCGGCAACGAGCTGCTGGAATCGACGCAGGAAGGCGATGTCTTCAAGTTCAAGATCAAGAAGGTCTGAACCGAATCATC
Organism: Hyphomicrobiales bacterium; assembly: GCA_027024225.1. GTDB lineage: Bacteria > Pseudomonadota > Alphaproteobacteria > Rhizobiales > Aestuariivirgaceae > Thermopetrobacter. Next base: position 10,030 of record JALVSR010000066.1, read on the forward strand.
CGCATGATGGCGGGCTTGTGTGGTTTTGGGCGGCGCTTGCGTGGCGCCGCCCTTTTCGTTGGTGTGCGGCCCACGGAACGCCTCAAGGAAGGCCCGTGATGTTGCAATTTGGTCACAGACGGCCCAAAAGCGCCGGGAAAGCGACAGAAATGCACTGGCGAAAGCGAATTTTTTCAGATATAGAAATGCGCATATCTGCGGAAGTGTATATGAATTAGCAAAAACTGATATATGCTTCCGGGACTTCGAGGGATCAAAACCGCTAACGATACATGCGTTCACTCGCGAGGGGAGTAAGGAGATGATGGGGAAGGCACTGCGCAGGACGGTTTCCATTCTGGCACTGGCCGGCGGGCTGGGGATGATCGCCACCGACGCGCTGGCCACCGAGGGCTACTTCCAGCACGCCTATGGCCTGCGCCACAAGGCGCTCGCCGGCGCGGGCGCGGCCTCCATCGAGGACGCCACGGGCATTTCCATCAACCCGGCGGGCCTGGTGGGGATCGGCAACCAGTTCAACATGGGCGTGAGTCTGTTCATGCCCTATCGCAAGTATTCCGCGACGGGCACCGGGTTCGTTGAACCGGGAACGCACAAGAGCAAGAAGAACCTTTTCGCCGTGCCGACCCTGGCCTATGTGCGGCAGATCGACAGCCAGTCCGCCTTCGCCTTTTCCATATTCGGCAATGGTGGCATGAACACCACCTACAGGGCGTTCGCGCGCGCCAATCCTTGTCCGCCGGGCCTTCCGGGCACGGGGCCGTTCTGTGGCGGCAAGACCGGCGTCGACCTGATGCAGATGTTCATTTCCGCTGCCTACGCCCGCAAGCTGTCGGACAATTTCAGCGTTGGCATCGCGCCGATCTTCGCCATTCAGCGCTTCAAGGCCTACGGCTTGCAGGCATTTCGGCCGTTCTCGTCCGACCCGGCGAACTTCACCAACCGGGGCTATGATTATTCCTATGGTGCCGGCGTGCGCGTTGGCATGACCTTCAAGCCGACGGATACCTTCAGCATCGGCGCCTCCTATCAGACCAAGATGTGGATGTCGAAATTCGACAAGTATCGTGGTCTGTTCGAGAATCAGGGGGATTTCGACATTCCCGCCAACCTGCAGGTGGGGCTGGCCTGGAAAGCCACGCCAGAGCTGCAACTGTTTCTGGACTATCGTCGCGTGTTCTACAGCGACGTGGACGCCATCGGCAATTCCAGCCGCATTCCGCTTCCGTTCGGCAGCGATGGCGGCCCCGGCTTCGGCTGGCGCGACACGAACACCATCAAGGTGGGTGTGGAATACCAGGCGACCAATGACCTGATCCTGCGTGCGGGCTATGCCTATACCTGGCCCAACCCGGTGCGTGGTCGCGATGTGATGCTCAACATCCTGGCTCCGGGTGTCATTCGGCATGAATTCACCGGTGGCGCCACTTTCCGTGTCGATGAGCACAATGACATCGATTTCGCCTTCATGGTGGCCCCCACGAGCAAGAAGAGTGGCATCGAGCCAGGCAATCCGGCCAGCAATATCGACCTGAAAATGTACCAGTTCGAAGTTTCCGTGGGCTGGACCTACAATTTCGATGGCTCCGTCCGCGCCCGCTGAGACATCCTCGTCATTTTGCACGAACAAGCGCCGCAGTCTTCACGCTGCGGCGTTTTTTGTGTGTTCTCGCCTATTGCCACTGGACGTCAAGCAATCGGTTTTAGTATATGGATGCATCTGAATGACTTCATATTACTTTCACAAGGAAAATCTAATAAAGAAACATCTAAATTAGAAAAGCATAATATACATGACGGGAGAGGGGGGACGACAAGAAACGAGGGGAAGTGATGACCAAGAAACGTTTCCCGGCGCTGCGCGCCACCATCGGGAAGGGGGGGCTGACATTGCTATGCCTGGCCGGCCTGGCCGGAGGCGCATGGGCCACGGAGGGCATGTTCCAGCACGCTTATGGCTTGCGTCACAAGGCCCTGGCCGGTGCCGGCGCCGCCTCCATCGAGGACGCCACGGGCATTTCCATCAACCCGGCCGGGCTGGTCGAGGTCGGCGACCAGTTCAACATGGGTGTGAGCATATTCATGCCCTTCCGCCAGTATACGGCGAGGGGCACCACCATGATCGACACCGGCACCCACAAGAGCACCGGCAATGTCTGGCCCGCGCCCACCCTGGCCTATGTGCGCCAGCTGGATGAGAAATCCGCCATCGCCTTCTCGATTTTCGGCAACGGTGGCATGAACACCACTTACAAGGCGTTTGCACGGACCAATCCCTGCCCCCCGGGCTCTCCCGGCACAGGCGCTTTCTGTTTTGGCAAGGCGGGCGTTGACCTGATGCAGATGTTCATCTCCGCCGCCTACGCGCGCAAGCTGTCGGATGATTTCGCCATCGGCATTGCGCCCATCTTCGCCATACAGCGTTTCAAGGCCTACGGGCTGGGCAATGGTGGCGCGGGTTTTTCCGGCATGTCCGCCTATCCGAACCATTTCTCGAACAGGGGATATGACTGGTCGGTGGGTGGCGGCGCACGCTTCGGCATCATGTGGCGCATCAGCGACACATTCAGCTTCGGCGCCTCCTACCAGACCAAGATGTGGATGTCGAAGCTGGACAAGTACAAGGGTCTGTTCGCCGAGCAGGGCAACCTGGACATCCCCGCCAACTTGCAGGTGGGCGTGGCCTGGCGGGCGACGGACAGCCTGAAGATCATGCTGGACTACCGCCGCATATTCAACGACGGCGTGAAGGCCATTGGCCGCTCCAGCGTTTTTTCCGGCGCGCCTTTCGGCTCCGATGATGGCCCGGGCTTCGGCTGGCGCGACACCAACACCATCAAGGTCGGGCTGGAGTTCCAGGCCAGCAATGACCTCATCCTGCGTGCCGGATACGCCTACATCTGGCCCAACCCGGTGCCGTCCTCCGACACCGCCATCAACATCATCTCGCCCGGCGTCATTCGCCACGAGTTCACCGGCGGCGGCACCTGGCGCTACAATGCCCACCACGATATCGACTTCGCCTTCATGATCGCCCCGAAGAGCAAGCAGGAGGGGGTTGTCCCCCCGATCTACAATGGCGGCGCGTCCGGAGGGTGGACGAAATTGAGCATGTACCAGTTCGAGGTGTCGATTGGCTGGACATACAACTTCGGCAATGGCTCCACCCGCGCCCGCTAAGGCATCAAGCCCGAATGTCGAGAACGAAAGGCCGGAGCCATCCGTTCCGGCCTTTTTTCCTTCACGTCGCCTCTTTCGCTTTCCGATTTCTTTCGTCCTCCCGCTCCCCTTTGGCCTTCAGGCCCCTTTTGCCCCACTTGCGAAAGCCAAAGGGTTCATACGGCAGGCTTTCATGCCAGCGACACGCCCTCCAGCGCCAACAGGCTGCGCTTGATGGAAAGTCCGCCGGCGTAGCCGCCCGAGCCATTCGCCGCCACCACCCGGTGGCAGGGGATGATGATGGCGATGGGATTCGCGCCATTCGCCGCGCCCACCGCACGTGCGGCACGCGGCTTGCCCACCCGTCGCGCCAGTTCGCCATAGGTGATGGTTTCGCCGAAGGGAATGGCTTGCAGCGCCCGCCACACGCGGCGCTGAAAAGACGTGCCGTGTGGTGCCAGCCGCAGCTCGAAGACACGCCGCCTGCCGGCGAAATATTCGTCCAGCTGCCGGCGCACGGCATCGAGTGGCGCGGGGCTTTCCCGCCATTCTTCGGCGGGCGAGAAGCGCTCCGCGAACTGCAAGTGCGTCAACGCGCCGTCTTCCCGTGCCGCCAGGATTACCGGCCCCACGGGCGTGTCGTGTCGATGCCAGAGCATTCGGCGCTCCTTTCTCGTGAAAATCATCACGCGCAACGGCCTATCTGCCCGGAGCGCGGCACCCGGCGGCAATGGCTTCCTCGACCGAACAGAAATACCGCTCGCCGGGCCTGTTGATCTTCACCCTGGCATACCAGCGCGAGCCGGGCACGTGGTAGATGCACTCGCCCCGCTTGTTGATATTGCCCTTGATGCGGCAGCCCTTGCGCCTGCCCGTGCCGCCGGCGGGGCTGCCCATGAGCGCCATCATGCTGCCTGTGCCTCCTTTCGCCTTTGGCAACCACAGCCGCTGCGCCACTTTCGACAGCGGCTGATCCAGCGGCGGGCGCCAGCCGGCGGCGATGGCCTCTTCCTCCGAGCAGAACCAGCGTTCGCCGGGCTTGTTGATTTTCGTGCGCGCGTACCACTTCGAGCCTGGCACGTGGTAAATACGCTCGCCACGGCGGTTGATGTTGCCCTTGATGAGGCACGCCGCCCCCACCGCCTCCGGCATGCCGGAAGCCAGGAAAGCCAGCAATGCGAATGCCGCGAAACCCCGCATAATACCAGATTGCGTAATGTCTGACCGGTGAAACCGCCCCGCGCCCCCGCCCAACCCCTTGTTTCTCATGATTTGGGGGCTGGGTGGGGGCGCGGGGCGGTTTCACCGGTCAGACATTACGCAATCTGGTAT
>JALVSR010000067.1 GCA_027024225.1 Hyphomicrobiales bacterium
TCGACAAGGCCCGCAACTGAGGCCGCGCCTGCCGGCCGCGGCGGCGGTGCGCCACGCCCTCATTGCCCCCGAGGGGCGGTGGGCGGTGCTTCATGATCGATTTCTTCCCTCTGTCCCCGCGTCACAAGGCCTATCTCGGCATCAGGATTTCCGGCTTCGGCAGCAGCGGCAGGGCGAACTCCTTCGCCGCCGGGGTCTTCACGTGCTCGGCCGTGGTGGTAATGGCGATGCCGCCGCGAATGTTGAACATGCCCACCACGCGGATGTAATGCGGGTCCAGCGCCGCCACGAGATCATCCAAGAACACGTTGGTGCCGTGCTCGTGGAACACCTTCTCGTTGCGGAACGACCAGAAATAGAGCTTCAGCGACTTCGATTCGACGATTTTCTCATCCGGCACATAGTCGATGCGGATGCGCGCGAAGTCCGGCTGACCCGTGACCGGGCACAGGCAGGTGAACTCGTGCGTTTCCGCCGAGACGAGGTAGAGCCGCCCCGGCGAGCGGTTGGGGAAGGCCTCAAGCTTGCGTTCGGGCACGGACTCGCGCCCCAGCTTGCTCAGGCCCTGAAGGTCTTCCGGTTTCGTGATGCCGTCGCTCATGTTGTCCCTTATCCCTGTGGTGAAGCGCACTCGCAGCGTCCGGTCATTTGCCTGTTCTTGGACTGATGGATCATCTCCCCGCTCCCCCTCCCCGCCTCCTTGCCACCATGTTGAGGGAGGTGGGGAGGGGGAGCGGGGAGGGCCGGTCGGACACCCGCTCAAGAAACATCGTGGCGAGACGCGGGTGCGACTCGGCAAGAATCACCGCAAGGCTCAAGCCTGCTTCTCCAACACGCGCACGCCCTCGTCCGTGGCCACCAGCGCCACCGAAGCGATGCCCACGAACAGCCCCTGCTCCACCACGCCCGGAATGCGCCTGAGCTTTCCGGCCAGCTTCTCGGGCTGGGTGATGTGGCCAAGATGACAGTCCACGATGAAACCGCCGTTATCCGTGATGAACGGCTCGCCGTCGTCCTTTTCGCGCACCACAAGCTCGCCGCCCATGCCCAGCTTCTCAATGGCCCGGCGCATCTTCAGGATGGTCGCCCGCGCACCAAAGGGCAGAATTTCCACCGGCAGCGGAAACTTGCCGAACGTCTCTTCCGTCATGGCCTTGGAGGCATCGGCGATGACCACCATCTTCTTCGAGCTGGAGGCGACGATCTTCTCCCTTGTCAGAGCGCCGCCGCCGCCCTTGATGAGCACCAGCGGGCCTTCCAGGATCTCGTCCGCGCCGTCAATGGTCACGTCCAGCTCTGGCGTCTCATCCAGCGTGGACAGCGGAATGCCAAGATTGCGCGCGCGCTCTTCCGAGGCGATGGAGGTGGGCACGCAGATGACGTTCAGCCCTTCTTTCACCTTCTCGCCCAGCGCGTCGATGAAATAGTTGGCCGTGGAGCCGGTGCCCAGCCCCACTTTCATGCCGTCCTCGATGTAGTCCAGCGCCGCGATGGCGGCGGCTTTCTTCTGTTCCTCGATGGACATGGCTTCCCCTCTTCAGTGCATTCATCACACGCCACTTGCTATAGCGACAATGGGACCCGTATGCCAAGCACGCTTCTTCCGTTCCGTATGGTGAAAAATGCTTCCGTTTGATGGAAGTCAAGAACATGAATATCCATTCATGAAAGAATGTTCATGTGAAAGGGGGGAGCGGCGAGGAATCGCCCGCCCATGACGCAAGGCGTCGTTGACGCACGGGGAAAACGCCCGAAACGCCATGGGCAGGCCTGCTTGAACCTGAACAGACAAGCAAGAGGCCTGTCATGATTACCGGCAAAACCAGGAAACGCCTGCCGGCCACGCTGGCCGGGGTGGTGCTGTTGTGTCTTTCCGCCACGGCGAGCGCGGTAGCGGCGGACAAGAAGGACCCAACCGCCGAAAAGGCCAGATTCGAAAAAGTCTCGAAGGAGTTGGCGGAAAAGAAAGGCTGCCTGAGCTGCCACGAGGGCATCGAAACCATTCGCGAGGAAGGCTCCGAGATGCTCCGGCAGATCCGTGATCTGGGCAAGCTGGCCGGCGACCCGGAGGGCTGTGTGGTCTGTCACGGCGGCAACCCGAAGGCCACCACCAAGGAAGAGGCCCACAAGGGTGCGCACCCCGACCTGGGACCAAAGGCCTTTTATCCCGACCCCGGATCGGTGTGGATCGCCGAGCACAGTTGCGGGCAGTGCCATGCGGACTATGCCTACCGGCTCGAGCGCGCCCTGATGAACACCGAGGCCGGCAAGCTGCAGGGCAACCTGCATACCTGGGGTGTGAAGGAAGTGCAGAACCACAACGTGCCTTGGGGCAACTATGACGTGAAGGATGCCGACGGCGCCGAGCCGCAGGTGGGCACGGATGCCTACAAGAAATACATGCTGGCCATGATCGCCGCCTATCCGAAACAGTTCCCGAAGGAACTGAAGATGGTCCCGCAGCCTTCCGTGGAGGAAATCGAGAAAGAGCCCCACCTGGCCGGGTTCACCTATTCACGCCAGCAATGCCAGCGCTGCCACGTCGGCGTGCGCGGACGCGAGAAACGCGGCGATTATCGCGGCATGGGCTGCTCGGCCTGTCATATCCCCTACAGCAACGAGGGATATTACGAGGGCGGCGACCCCACCATCGACAGGAAACAGCGCGGCCACATGCTGGTGCACCGCATCCAGGGCACGCGCGAGGCCAAGGTGAAGGTGGGCGACCTCACCTACTCCGGCATCCCGGTGGAAACCTGCAATTCCTGCCACAACCGCGGCAAGCGCATCGGCGTGACCTACCAGGGCCTCATGGAGTTCCCCTACGGCTCGCCGTGGAACGCCTCCGGCAAGAAGCAGCCGAAACTGCACACCAAGAAATACCTGTTCATCTCCGACGACCTGCATCACCAGATCAGGAGCCGGCCCGAAAACCCCAAGGGCGGCATGCTGTGCCAGGATTGCCACACCACCATCGACATGCATGGCGACGGCAACATCTTCGGCACCACGCTGGCGCAGGTGGAGATCGAGTGCCAGGACTGCCACGGCACCACGCAGAAATACCCGTGGGAGCTGCCGCTGGGCTACTCGGAGGAGTTCGGCAAGCAGCTGCCGCAGACCCCGCGCGGGCTGAGCAAGACCCCGCTGGCCGAAACCGAAACCTTCGCCACGAAATATGATCCGAAGGACGGCTACCTGCTCACCGCCCGCGGCAACCCCTTCGGCAACGTGGTGAAGGACGGCGACAAGGTCATCCTGCACTCGGCCACCGGCATCGACTTTCTGGTGCCCGTGCTCAAGGACATCAAGGCCAAGGGCACGTGGAAGAGCATGGACGCCGAAGTGGCCATGGACAAGGTGGCCGCGCACAACGACAACCTGGAGTGCTACGCCTGCCATGCCTCCTGGGTGCCGCAGTGCTACGGCTGCCACGTCAAGGTGGACTATTCCGAGGGCAAGATGGACACCGACTGGGTGGCCAACGGCAACACGCACGACGAGCACGGCCAGACGAAGGAAAGCCCGCTGGGCACGCACGGGCTGAAGAGCCCCGGCAAGGTGATGGAGACGCGCTCCTACCTGCGCTGGGAGGACCCTGTGCTGGGCATCAACGGCGAAGGCCGCGTCACCCCGCTCATGCCCGGCTGCCAAGTGGTCTATACGGTCATCGGGCGTGACGGCAAGGTGATCGTCAACAACCGCATCGCCACCTCGCCGGACGAGCAGAAGGAGCTGGGCCAGAGCCGCACCCCGCTGGCCATCGACATGGCCCCGGTGCAGCCGCACTCGATGCAGCGCAAGGCCCGCACCTGCGAGAGCTGCCACAACAATCCCAAGGCCATGGGCTATGGCATCGGCGGCGGTGTCTTCCAGGCCCGCTACACCGAGAACATCGTCGAGGATCTCATCGACCAGCGCACGGGCAAGCCCATTCCACGTCAGTATCAGGTGCAGATCCAGGCCATCCCGCAACTGGACTTCGACTGGTCCACCATCATCAAGGATGGCCAACAGGTGCAGACCGTGGGCACGCACTGGCCGCTCTCCCGCGCCCTGCCGGAAGAGATGCGCAAGGGCATCGAGCGCGTTGGCCTGTGCATGGGCTGCCACCGCAACATGGCGAAGGAAGAGCTGTGGGCGGCGGTGAACACCCCCGGCCGGCTCACCGACGAACAGCACATCGAGCTGATGAACAAGATGTTCCAGCTCTACGCGCAACACAAGAAGGGCCAGAACAAGTGATGGCCTGAGACCACGGAACGCAAGGGCGGGCACATCTGTGCCCGCCCTGCAATTTCACAATATTTTCAATGTCTTGCCTTCACCATGCCAGTTGACCGAAGACAAGGAGACATCCCGTTTTTCGCCGCAGACTGTCGCAGACAGCCATCCGCACGAGGACAGGGCCATGACAGATGGAGCCATGAAAACGGCAGGACGAAACGGCTTTTCGCGCATGGTGCTCGCGCTCTTGTGCATGACCGCCGTGACGGTGCCCTCGAGCGCCGAGGATGCCGCGAAAGGCACTCCCGCAATGCCGGATCTGCGAGAGATGCAGGCGGTGGCCAACGCCCTGAAAGGCGCAACGAAGCCACCTTTTGGCTTTCCGTCCCACACGCCCCGCCCCGGCGCTCATGACCGTGCCGATCCGCACCTTAATCTGCCGCCGGACAAGTTCTTGCTGGTGGCCCTGCAACATCTCGCGGAAGGCCGCCCGGTGGAGGCCATGAAGACCCTGAACACGGCCATCGGCAAATGCCCGGATCATCCCAAGCTGCGCGGCGTACGCGCCTCGCTGCACTTGGAACACGGGCGATATGCCGATGCCCTGGCCGACCTGGAGGTGGCGCTGAAATCCGCCCCCGACGACCCGCTGCTGCTGGTCAACCGCGCGCAGGCCTACCGTGGCTTCAAGCGCAACAAGGAGGCCCTGGCCGACCTGAACAGGGCCAT
>JALVSR010000068.1 GCA_027024225.1 Hyphomicrobiales bacterium
TGCAGACTTCCCGCAGACGCCCTTTGCGGCGTCCATAAAAAACAAGAGCGGGCCCGCTTCCGGACCCACCCTCCGCGAATTCCTCTCCGGGTGCGGACATCCACAACCCGAAGGTATGGGGTTCGTGTCCTCTATATAGTCCGCCCCACAAGAGGATGCAAGCGGCTGTTTCCACATCCGCCCGCCGGCGGAGCTTGACCGCCCTTGCGCCTTGGGCCAAAGTTGCTCTCCCGCGCGGGGGCCGGCCGGGCCATGGCAATGGAAAGAGGGGCGCGGGAAGCTGTTGCAACAGGAAGGGACCGTGTCATGCGGGTGACCATCGAGCGCGACGCGTTCTTGAGCGCGCTGAGCCACGTGCAGAGCGTGGTGGAGCGGCGAAACACCATTCCCATTCTGGCCAACGTGCTCGTCCAGGCGCAGGAGAACAAGGTGCGGCTGACCGCCACCGACCTGGAGCTGGAAGTGGTGGAGGACGCCCCCGCCATGGTGGAAACCGCAGGCGCGGTTACCGTGCCGGCCCATCTGCTGCATGATATCGTGCGCAAACTGCCCGAGGGCGCGCAGGTGCGGATCGACGAGCCGGAGCCGGGGCGCGTGATCATCGCGTCCGGGCGCTCGCGCTTCATGCTCTCCTCCCTGCCGGCGGAGGATTTTCCGGAGCTGGCGGCGCTGGAGCCGACGAATACCTTCTCCATAGGCACCGAGGACCTGAAGTTTCTGGTGGAGCGCACGCGCTTCGCCATCTCCACGGAAGAGACGCGCTATTACCTCAACGGCATCTTCTTTCACACTTCCGAGCAGGAAGACGGGGTGAAGCTGCGCGCCGTGGCCACCGACGGCCACCGCCTGGCCTGGGCGGAGGTGATGGCCCCGGCGGGTGCGGCCGGCATGCCCGGCATCATCGTGCCGCGCAAGGCGGTGCTGGAGCTGATGCGGCTGTTCGACGCGGCGGGCGACGAGATAGAGGTGGCCCTGTCGGAAAACGCCATCCGTTTTTCCATCGATGGCGTCATCATGACCACCAAGCTCATTGATGGGCGCTTCCCCGACTATGAGCGGGTCATCCCGCAAAACAACGACAAGCGGCTGGTGGTGGACACGAAGCTGTTCGCCCAGGCCGTCGACCGCGTGTCCATCGTCTCTTCGGAAAAGGGCCGGGCGGTGAAATTCACCATCTCCCCCGACACCCTGCTGTTGTCCGTGAACAACCCCGAGGCCGGCTCGGCCGAGGAAGAGCTGGCGGCGGAATTCTCCGGTGGCGAGATGGAAATCGGCTTCAATGCCCGGTACCTGCTGGAAATCGTCGGTCAGTTCGAGGGCGACACCGCCGAGTTCCTGTTGTCGGACGCCGGCTCGCCCACCATCATCCGCGACCCGGCGGAAGAGCGCGCCCTGTACGTGCTCATGCCCATGCGGGTCTGAGGACCGCGCTGGCGGGCCGCGGGTGCGGCCCGTGGGCGGCATTCATCGTCGACGTTTCGTTTGTCATTGACAATTCGTTCCGCGCCCGTAGTGCTGATGGCAATGGCGGAAACGTGGTCCGCCGAAGGCCTTGGCATCGTTGGATTCACGCGACATGAGCAACCCTCTGGCAAAGGCCCGCCGCGTGGTGGTGAAAATCGGCTCCGCGCTGTTGGTGGAGGCCGCAACCGGCCGCCTGAAACAGGACTGGCTCGCGGCGCTGGCGGAGGATCTGGGAGCGCTGCATGCGCGTGGCGCGGATGTCATGGTGGTGTCTTCCGGCGCCGTGGCGCTGGGCGCGCGCATGCTGGGAGTGCCGCTTGAGCGCCACAAGCGGCGTCTGGAAGAAAGCCAGGCGGCGGCTGCGGTGGGGCAGATCGCCCTGGCGCGGGCCTGGGCCGATGCCTTGTCCGCTCACGGCATCGTGGCCGCGCAGGTGCTGCTGACGCTGACCGACACGGAGGAACGCCGGCGCTACCTGAACGCGCGCGCCACCCTGTGCACCCTGATGAAGCATCGCGCCGTGCCGGTGATCAACGAGAACGACACCGTGGCCACGGACGAGATCCGCTATGGCGACAACGACCGGCTGGCGGCGCGCGTGGCTTCCATGATGCAGGCCGACTGCGTGGTGCTGCTTTCCGACGTGGACGGGCTCTACACGGCCCCGCCCGGCAGCCCCGGCGCGGAGCACATCGCCGTGGTGGAGGCCATCACGCCCGAGATCGCCGCCATGGCGGGCGAGGCGCAAACGCCGGTGGGCTCCGGCGGCATGAAGACGAAGCTGGAGGCGGCGCGCATCGCCACCAGCGCCGGGGCCGATCTCATCATCGCCAATGGCCATGCGCTGCATCCCATTCGCCGCGTGCTCGGGGGCGCGCGGCACACCTTGTTCAGGGCGCAGCGCAGCTCGCTGGCCGCGCGCAAGCGCTGGATCGCGGGCGCGCTGGCGCCGGCTGGCGCCATCGTCGTGGATGCGGGAGCGAAACGGGCGCTGTTGCAGAACCGTTCGCTGCTGCCGGTGGGCGTGGTGCGGGCGGAAGGCGATTTTTCGCGCGGGGACGCGGTGCGGGTGCTGGACGAGGAAGGTCATGAGCTGGCGCGCGGGCTCATCATGTACGATCGCGCCGATGTGGACAGGATCAAGGGGCGCCGATCGGAGGAAATAGAGGACATTCTGGGCTATCCGGCCCGCTCCGCGCTCATTCACCGCGACGATCTGGTGCTCACCGGCGAAGGGGCGAAGACCGATACCTGAAAGGCGACGGGAGACCCACGGGCATGGCGGCAGGAAGTGAGAAGCGTCCCATTCGCGCGCGCTACAGACTGGACGAGGAAACCTTCCTGCAGGCCTCTCATGCCCTGTGGCGAAAGGGGCGGCGCAGCAAGAAGGTTCGCGTGCGTTCCGCCATCGTCCTGGCGGCCTTGCCGTTGGGAGCGTGGCTGGCCATGGCCTATGGCATGTGGTTCACCTTTTTCGCCATCATCGCGCTGGCGCTCATGCATTTCGTCTTTGACTGGCCGCTCACCCGCGCGTTCGTGCGCCGGCAGTTCGCCCAGCTGCCCTCCGCCGGCAAGACCCTGCGTTGGGAAATAGACCGCAAGGGGCTGAAGGTGCGCATCGACGGGGAGGAAGGAGACTGGCAACGCATCGACTGGGAGGCGCTCACGGACATCACCGTGGCCGATGAAGGCTTCATCCTGCACCAACCGCACAACGTGAATCACTGGCTGCCCTTGCGGGCCTTCGCCACGGAAGAGGATCTCGGGCGCTTTCGCGAGCTGGTGGCGCGCTGGCGGCGGCGTCACGCCGCGGTAGATGCGAGACAAGACGCGGCCTGAGCGGGATTTCAGGCCCGCCCTCGCCGTCCGCCCGCCCGCAGGGCGCCATAGAGCGCCAGCATGGCCAGCGCGAAGGAAACGACCGCATTCCATCCCGCCAGCGACAGGCCGAGGATGCGCACCGGCGCTTCGTCACACAGCACGACGCGCCTGTTCAGGTCCGGCAGGGCGACCGTGAAATCCATCCCGCCGGAAGAACAGCTGGCGGGACCTTCCCACCATTTCCACTCGATGCCCGCATGCCAGCCGCCGATGCCGGCGTTCACCAGCAACAGTAGCGCCGCCAGCGCCAGCCCGATGCGCAGCATGCCCGTGTTGCCCTTCACGGCGAACACCACCAGCGCCAGCCCGCCCGGCACCAGCGCGTACCACGGCTTGCGCTGCAGGTAGCACAGCGGACAGGGCTGATAGCCCAGGATGTGCTCGAAGGTGAGGGCACCAAGCACCATCAGCAGGGCCACGGCAAGGATCGTGACCGCCGCCAGGGTGGCGGGATCGCGCCAGTCGATGTCCTTTTCGCCGTTCATGGGCGGCTCCTTTCGTCGAAAGAAGTGGTCGTTTTGCAGAAGTGGTCGTGTTGCCGCCGTGGGCCGGAAAATACCCCCGATCCACGCTCGCGGAACGGGCCGGGGAGGTCCGGAAGGGCTTCGGCCCCGGTGGCCGGATCGTCGTCAGAAAACGTAGCGCACCGCGATGAAACCGCCAACCAGCAGAATGCCCAGCGCCAGCGTCACCCAGCCCAGGTGGTTCTCCAGGATGCGCCGCGCCTGTGGGCCGAACCAGAACAGCAATGCCGCCACGAGAAAGAACCGCAGCCCCCGCGCCACCACGGAGGCGACGACAAAGACCCAGATGTCCAGCTCCGCCACGCCGCTGGCGATGGTGATGACCTTGTAGGGAAAGGGGGTGATGCCCGCGAACAGCACGATCAGGGCGCCATGCTCGTTGTACCAGTCGACGAAAGTGGAAAATTTCTCCTCCAGCCCGTAAAAGGACACAATGGCCTGGCCTACCGAGTCGTACAGCAGCCAGCCGATGAGATAACCGGCCAGACCGCCAAGCACGGAGGATGCCGTGGCCACCAACGCGTAGCGGAACACCCTGTCGCGCCGGGCCAGCCCCATGGGGATGAGCATGGCATCGGGAGGAACGGGAAAAACGGAGCTTTCGACAAAGGATACCAGCGCCAGCGCCCATTCGGCATGACGGTGCGCGGCCAGCCTCATCAGCCATTCATAAACAGCGCGAATCATGATGCCCAAAGCCATAGCCCCGAACCGCGCCAATGTCCAAGCCGAACGCGGCGTCAGCCGGCCATTTCCCCTGGCCTGGCAGAGGGGACATGACGCGCGCGCGGCCCGCGCGGTATTGCTGGAAACCGCGGCCAAGCGCAAGCCGCCGGAGCTTTCGCCGCTGCTGTTGCAAACACCGGACGGATTTGCCCTGCGCTGCGCGGTGGCCCGCCCGGCGCGTTTCGCCCGCGGCACGGTGGTCATCCTGCCAGGGCGCGGTGACTATATCGAGCGCCATTACGAAACCATCGCGGAGCTTCTGGCGCGCGATCTGGCGGTGGCCATTTTCGACTGGCGCGGGCAGGGGCTCTCCCAGCGGCTGCTGAAAAATCGCCTGAAGGGGCATATTCGCGATTTCTCCCAATACGAGACGGACCTGGAAACCGTCATGCGTCGGCTGGTGCTGCCCGACATGCCGCCACCCCATTTCGCGCTGGCCATTTCCATGGGGGGACACGTGTTGTTGAAGGCCAGCTGGAAGCACCTGTGGTTCGCCCGCGGGATGCTCATCTCGCCGCTGGTGGACCTTCCGCATCATCCCCGCGAGCGCTGGCTGAAGCTACTGGTGCGGGTGGCGCCTTACGTGGGGTTGTCGCGGGCCTTCTTTCCGCTTCTGCCCAAGAGGCTCATGCGGCCGGAAGACTTCGAGAACAACGCCCTGACCTCCGATCGCCGGCGTTTTCTGCGCGAGGCGCGTTTTTTGCAGGAATATCCCGAGGTGGGCGTGGCCATTGCGCCCACGCTGGGCTGGCTGCACGCGGCGCTGAAATCCATAGGGCAGTTGCGCAACCTTGTGGATACGGGAGATGAGCCGCGCTGGCCCATGCTGGCGCTGGCGGCGGCGCAGGACAGGCTGGTGAACCCGGAAGCCCTGCGCCGGATGGCGCGCCAGGTGGGCAACCTGAAGGCCACCTTCCTGCATCGGGCGCGTCATGACATCACCATGGAGCGTGACGAACTGCGAGCCCTGTTCTGGGCCGCCTTCGACGCCTTCATCGAAGATGGGCAGCCAGCACTATAGGAAACGCGGGGCAAAGACCCCATTTCTGTTTCTGTTGGCGGACCTCGGGCAACCATGCCCGTGCAACATTCGATAATACCGGGTCAGGCAAAATGCATTTTCTTTCCGACAACACCGCCGGGGTGCATCCGGACATCCTGGAGGCCATCCAGCAGGCCAATGTTGGCCATGCGCCCAGCTATGGCGCGGATGGCTTCACGGAAGAGGCGGAAAAATTGCTGGAGCGGCTGTTCGAAACCGATCTCAGGGCTTATCTGGTGGCCACCGGCACGGCGGCGAACGCCCTGGCGCTTGCCGCCATGACGCCGCCCTATGGTGGCATCCTCTGTCACGAGGAGGCGCACATCAACACCGATGAATGCGGGGCGCCTGAATTCTTCACCGGCGCCAAGCTCATTCCGCTGCCCGGCGAGCACGGCAAGCTGACGCCGGAGGCGGTGCGCGAGCGGCTCGCGCGCTTCGCGCACGGCGAGCACCAGGTGAAACCGGCGGTGCTATCCATAACCAATCCCACCGAATGGGGCGTGCTCTACACGCCGGAGGAAGTGCGCGCGCTGGCGGCGGTGGCGCACGAGCACGACATGCTGCTGCACGTGGATGGCGCGCGGTTCGCCAACGCGGTGGCCGCCCTGAACTGCCACCCGGACGACCTGGCCGGGCGCGCGGGCGTGGACGCCCTGTCGCTGGGCGCCACCAAGAACGGCGCGATGATGGGCGAGGCGGTGTTGTTCTTCGACACCGCGCTGGCGGTGGAGTTCCCGCGCCGACGCAAACGGGCGGGACAGCTGGTGTCCAAGAGCCGTTTCCTGGGGGCGCAGGTGGTGGCCTGGCTGGAGGACGACCTGTGGCTGGAGCTGGCCCTGCATGCCAACGCCATGGCGCGGCTGCTGGCGGCGCGGCTGGATGATTTCGACATGATCGACATCGCTGTGCCGGTGCAGACCAACATGGTGTTTGCCTGGTTGCCGCGCAAATTGCACGAGGCGCTGGTGGAAGAAGGGGCGGAATATCATTGCTGGCGGGAAGAGGAAAACCGCGTGCTGGCCCGTCTCGTGTGTTCGTGGCAGACCACGGAAGAAGAGATAGAGGCCTTCATCACCGCCATCACCGCCCACGCCCACACCGCCTGACAACCCTGGTTCTCGCCGGAAGGAGCGTCATGGGTGCATACACGCCACGATTGGCGTCTTCGGGCCATTCCGTTCATCCGCAACGGCTCTGCCTTCATGCCCTCATGTCGGACGCAATGCACAGAGGGATGTTTTCTTTCGCGCGCGTTTCTGCCACATTCGCCGCCAGAGAGGTTCAAGGACAAGCAGGGAGGCAGTCGTCATGGCCCAGCCCGTGCGCCGCGCGCTCGTTTCGGTTTCCGACAAGACGGGGCTCATCGATTTCGCCCGGGCGCTGGTGGAAAAGTTCGGCATAGAGATCATTTCCACCGGCGGCACCGCCCGCACGCTGAAGGAAGCGGGCATACCGGTGAAGGACGTTTCCGACGTTACCGGCTTTTCCGAGATCATGGACGGACGGGTGAAAACGCTGCATCCGGCCATTCACGGCGGCATCCTGGCCGTGCGCGGCAACGCCGAGCACGAGGCGGCCATGGCCGAACACGGCATCGAACCCATCGACATGGTGGTGGTGAACCTCTACCCGTTCGAGGAAACGCTGGCGAAGGGCGCGGATTACGAAACCATCGTGGAGAACATCGACATCGGCGGCCCGGCCATGATCCGCGCCGCGGCGAAGAACCACGCCGCGGTGGCGGTGGTGGTGGACCCGGCCGACTATGAGAAGGTTCTGGGTGACCTGGAACAGCACAATGGCGGCACCTGCGGCAAATTCCGCCGCAAGCTGGCGCAGAAGGCCTTCGCCCGCACCGCCGCCTATGACGCGGCCATTTCCAACTGGCTGGGCCGGGTGGTGGCCAGCCCGGATGCGCCGGAGGAGGCCTGGCCGGTGACCTTCACTGCCCAGTTCATCAAGAAGCAGGACATGCGCTACGGCGAAAACCCGCACCAGCGCGCCGCCTTTTACACCGACCGCGAAGGTGCGCAGGAACCCTGCATCGCCACCGCCGAGCAATTACAGGGCAAGGAGCTCTCCTACAACAACATCGCCGATGCCGACGCGGCGCTGGAGTGCGTGAAGCAGTTCGACGAACGCCCTGCCTGCGTGATCGTCAAGCACGCCAATCCCTGCGGCGTGGCCGAGGCGGAAAGCCTGCTTGCGGCCTATGACCTCGCCTTTGAAACCGACCCCGAATCGGCCTTCGGCGGCATCATCGCCTTCAACCGGCCGCTGGACGAGGAAACGGCGAAGGCCATCGTGGAGCGGCAGTTCGTGGAGGTGATCATCGCACCGGAAGTGACGGAAGCCGCGCGCGCGGCGGTGGCGAAGAAGAAGAACGTGCGCCTGCTGCAGACGGGCATGTGGGACGGCGCGCCACAACCGCGGCTGGACTTCAAGCGCGTCAATGGCGGCCTGCTGGTGCAGGATGCCGACCTCGACCTTTACAAGGAGCTGAAGGTGGTGACGAAGCGCGCGCCGACGGAAGAGGAGATGCGCGATCTCATTTTCGCCTGGAAGGTGTGCAAGTTCGTGAAGTCCAATGCCATCGTCTATGCCAGGGACAGCCGCACCATCGGCATCGGCGCGGGCCAGATGAGCCGGGTGAACTCCGCCCGCATCGCCCGCATCAAGGCAGAGCAGGCAGGCCTTCAGGTGGAAGGCTCGGTGGTGGCGTCCGATGCCTTCTTCCCCTTCGCCGACGGCCTGCTGGAGGCTGCGGGCGCGGGTTGCAAGGCGGTCATCCAGCCGGGCGGTTCCATCCGCGACGATGAGGTCATCGCCGCGGCGGATGAACACGGCATCGCCATGGTGTTCACCGGCATGCGGCATTTCCGCCACTGATGGCGCGCACGCCACGCGCGGCACGATCACGGGGGAGGACGGGGCCGATGTCCGGACACGGCACAGCACGAAGAGCGCGCAATCTGCCAGGCAGGGTGACGCCAGTTGGGCGGCGTGGAATGCCGGTGGTCCTGTCGGTGCTGTTGATCCTGGCGGTCTGTGTCTCGTGGCTGCTGCCCATGCCGGTGCGCGCCCAGGCGCAGGACGGCTCCGGGGTGGGGAGCCCCGCCGCGGGGGCGCCCTACATTCCCGTGGCCAAGGAGCGTTATCGCCTGTTCGTGTTTGGCGACAAGATGGCCACCGGCCTGCTGGCCGGCCTGTGGCGGGTGCTCAAGGACGATCCGGGATTTGTCGCCAAGGGACGCTTCAACGCCGGCTCCGGCCTGGCGCGCGTACGCTACTACGACTGGCCACGGGCCATTTCGCAGGTGCTGCAAAGCCGGCCGGTGGACATCGGCGTGGTGCTGCTGGGCATCAACGACGTGCGCGACATTTTCGTCCATGGCCGGCGCATTCCCTTCGGTAGCGAGGAATGGAAGTCCATCTACGCCAGCCGCGTGGACGCGGTCATCCAGGCTTTCCGCAACAACAACGTGGCGCTCTATTGGGTGGGTCTGCCGCCGGTGCGGGATGCGCGCCTCGATGCCGGGGCGAGGCTCATCAATGACCTGCTGCGGGCGCGCACGACCGCACATGGAGTGCGTTTCATCGACATACGCAAGCATTTTGCCGGCCCGGACGGCGGATTCGTGTTCGAGGGGCCGGATGTGACGGGCCGCAAGGTGCGTCTGCGCGCGCGCAACGGCATTCATTTCATCCGGCCGGGCAACACGAAGCTGGCGAAAATCGTCATGGATGTCATTCGCCAGGATGTCGAGGCCGCGCGCGGCACGCAGGCCTCGCCGGGCCTGGCCGGCCTGCCGCAGTCGGACAAGCCGTTCGTGGGCAAGGCGGGCCCGGACGGACAACCGATTTTCGTGCCGCCGTTTCGGCTGCCGGGGGCCAACGTGGTCTATCTGGCCAAGCACAATGACATGACGCGGGTGGTGCGCAACACGCTGCAGGCCCTGCGCGAGAGCGTCGCCCCCGGCTCGGCCGGCCACATGCTGTTCGTGCGGGGCGTCTGGCCCGCCGCGCCGGCCGGTCGCCTCGATGATTTCAGCCTGCCCGGTGCAAATCCGCCGCGGCAGGGCGCGGGCGAATCGAGTGAATGACGGTCCTGAAGGGCTGAAAGGTCATTTTTTGCCGGCGCCGCCGGATGAACGCAGCAGGCGGGTGAAATGGCCCATCTTGCGCCCTTCCCTCGCCTCGCGCTTGCCGTACAGGTGCAGCACCACGCCCGGCTCGGCGGCCAGTCGGGCCCAATCGTCGGTCTCGAAGCCAAGTATGTTCGTCATGACGCAGTCATGATGCCGCACCGGTGCGCGCAGCGGCCAGCCGCAAATGGCGCGCACGTGCGCCTCGAACTGCGACAGGTCGCAGGCGGCCTCCGTCCAGTGGCCGGAATTGTGCACCCGCGGAGCCATTTCGTTGAACACCAGCTCTTCCGTGCCATCCTTCCCGCGCACCACGAACAGTTCCACCGCCAGCACCCCGACGTAATCGAGCGCCTCGACCAGGGTGCTGGCGATTTCCTTCGCGCGGGCCTCCGTCCGGGGAGAAAGGCCCGAGGGCAGGTGCGAATGGCGCAGGATATGATGCTCATGCTCGTTGCGCGGCACGTCGAAATGCACCACCGTGCCATCCAGCCCCCGCGCCGCCAGCGCCGAAACCTCGCAGGTGAAATCGATGAAGCCCTCCAGCAGACAGGGCACGCGGCCCAGTTTCTCCCACGCCGCCAGCGGATCGTCGCCCGGGCGCAGCATCACCTGTCCCTTGCCGTCGTAACCGAAGCGGCGGGTTTTCAACACGGCGGGCAAGGCGATGCGTGCGGCCGCGGCGGCCACGTCGTCTTGCGTCTCGATGTTGGCGAAGGGCGGGGTGGCCACGCCTTGATCGCGGGCGAAGCGCTTCTCGTTCCACCTGTCCTGCGCCATCTCCAGCGCCCGCGGCCCCGGCCGCACCGGGCGGATGCGCTGCAGGACGGCCACGGTCTGAAGAGGGATGTTCTCGAATTCGTAGGTGATGACATCCACGCTCTGCGCGAACCGCTCAAGCGCCTTATCATCGTCCCACGCAGCTTCCGTGCGGGCATGCGCCACGTCGAAGGCCGGGTTGTCGCCCGCAGGCGCGTAAACGTGCGTGCGCAGCCCAAGCCGCGCCGCCGCCAGCGCCAACATGCGGCCCAGTTGGCCGCCGCCCAGGATGCCGATCACACCGCCGGGGGGCAAGGCTTCCGCCATGTTCATTTCTCGTCCTCGTCCACGGGAAATTCCGCTACCGCGGCCGTCTGTCGCGCCCGCCACTGCAAAAGCCGTTCACGCACGCCTTCATCGGTCAGCGCCAGCACGGCGGCGGCCAGCAGCGCGGCGTTTATCGCGCCCGCCTTGCCGATGGCCAGCGTGCCCACGGGGACCCCGCCTGGCATCTGCACGATGGAGAGCAGGCTGTCCTTGCCCGAAAGAGCGCGTGAGGGAATGGGCACGCCGAACACCGGCAGGTGCGTGAGCGCCGCCGTCATGCCTGGCAGGTGCGCCGCTCCGCCGGCACCGGCGATGATGACCTTGAAGCCCTTCTCGTGTGCAGTGGTGGCGAAATCATACAGCCGTTTCGGCGTGCGGTGGGCGGAAACGATGCGCGCCTCGTGCGCGATGGCCAGCTCGTCCAGCACTTCGCAGGCGTGGCGCATGATGGGCCAGTCGGACTGACTGCCCATGATGACCCCGACATCGGCTTGCAACGACATGATGATGCTCCCAGTGGTTCCGCCGGTGAATGCTCATGCCCGATCCGGCACATGTCCAGCTTCCCAATAGCCCCACCGCCCTTCTCTTGGCAATGGCGCGTGAAAACGTGTAATTGTATTCATGAAGCACCTTGGCTCATCGTAATTCGGGGTAATGGAAGACGGCGCCTCATGCAGCAGCCCCAGGCGGATATCAAGCGAATGCGCGCGGCGCGGCAAAGGCTGGCGCGGGTGCGCCAGCGCATCAGGCGGCTTTCGTGGATGGCGCGCACACCGGAAAGTCTCGACCGCGACGTGCCGGTGCTGTCGCGCTCGGCCTTCGTGCGGGCGCTGGCGCGCTTTCAGGCCATTCGCCTGCGCGAGGAAAAGGCCAGCCTGCTGGTGCTGTGCATCGACCGGGACAATGTGGCCCTGCGCCGTGCCGTGGCCATGCATCTGCTGGAAAACACCCGCAATTGCGACACCGTGGGGTGCGCCGACGCCCGCACGTTCCTGGTGTTGCTGAAGGGAGCGGACGAGGACGGTGCCGCAACGGCGGCCGCCCGACTGTACAACGAGATCCGGCGGCTGGCCGTGCGCATGGGATATCTGTTGCGCATCGGCGCCTTTTGCATGCCGGTGGCGGACAGCCCCGGCGCGGCGGACATCATGCGGGCGGTGGACGCGTTGACGAAACAGGCCGATACCGCCGGCGTGATTCATGTGGGGCAATGGCGCCGGGCTTCTCCCGGGATCGTCTGATCCCGGTCGGCCATTTCCGCGAACAGCCATGTGAAAGATCCGTGACATGGACAACTGGCTTCTCATTGTCAGCGTTGTTGGCCTGTTGTTGCTCTCCGCCCTGTTTTCCGGGTCGGAAACAGCGCTGACGGCGGCCTCGCGCGCCCGCATCACCCATATGGCACGCCAAGGCGATGCACGGGCGCTGATCCTGAAGTCGTTGCTGGACATGCCGGAGCGGCTCATCGGCGCCATCCTGCTGGGCAACAACCTCGTCAACATTCTCGCCTCGGCCCTGACCACCGCCCTGTTCATCGAGCTGTTCGGGCAGACTGGCGTGGTCTGGGCCACTTTCATCATGACGGCGTTGGTGCTGGTGTTCGGCGAGGTCCTGCCCAAGACCTACGCCATCCTGAATCCGGAGCGCGTGGCGCTGAAGGTGGCGCCATTGATGCGCTGGGTGGTGCGCATCTTCGCGCCGGTGGTGATGGTGGTGGAGGCGCTGGTGCGACAAGTGCTGAAGCTGCTGGGAGCGAACGTGGAGCGCGCGCACAACGTGCTGTCCTTTCGCGAAGAGCTGCGCGGAGCCATCGAGATGCACCGCGAGCAGCAGAAAAAGACCAGCCGCGACCTGTTCATGCTGGATGGGGTGCTGGACCTGCAGGACCTGACCGTGGGCGACGTGATGGTGCATCGCACGCGGATGAAAAGCATCGACATTTCCCGCAAGCCGTCGGAGATTCTCGACTACGTCCTCAGGCACGGCTACACGCGTTATCCCGTCTGGGAGGAAAACCCGGACAACATCATCGGCGTGCTGCATGCGCGCGATCTGCTCTCCGCCCTGGCGGGGGCGAAGGGTGACATCAACCAGATCGATATCCGCAGCCTGCTGTTGCCGGCCTGGTTCGTGCCGGAACACACGCCCCTGCAGGAACAACTGGCGGCCTTTCTGCGGCGCAAGATGCACTTCGCCATCGTGGTGGACGAATATGGCGAGGTGCAGGGGCTGGTGACGCTGGAAGACATCATGGAGGAGATCGTCGGCGACATCGCGGATGAGCATGACCGGGCATTGCAGCATGTGCAGCAGGAGGGCGAGGCCTTCATCGTCGATGGCTCCATGCCGGTGCGCGACCTCAACCGCATCTATGGATGGAACCTGCCCGAGGACAAGGCCACCACCATCGCCGGGCTCATCATCC
The DNA here is from genome assembly GCA_027024225.1 of Hyphomicrobiales bacterium. Lineage (GTDB taxonomy): Bacteria > Pseudomonadota > Alphaproteobacteria > Rhizobiales > Aestuariivirgaceae > Thermopetrobacter. The sequence goes on from JALVSR010000068.1 coordinate 13,300, forward strand.
ACGAGGCCCAGACCATCCCGGAAGTGGGGCAGACCTACACGTTTCACGGCTTCAGGTTCGAGATACTGGCGCGCGAGCGCCATCGCATCACCCGTATTCGCATGCAGCCGCAGAATCTGTCCTCTCAGGGCGGGCGGCGCAAGACCGGGTCCGAAAGCCACTCCTCCGCCGAATCCGCCTCATGAAGGGGCGTCATGCGGTAATGCGCGAAGAACCATCCGCTGCTCCGCGCCGCCGCCCGCCTGCCAAATCATGACAAGGGAGTGGGATTGGCGCGGGGAGGATTGCGCCGGACAACCCTTGCGCCCGCGTGGATCATCCTTTCACGCCGGCAAAGGGAGCGGGCTCGGCTTTCTCATCCAGTGGCCAGCGCGGACGCGCGGACACGGAAAGCGGCGCCGTTTCGCCCCGCAAGAGCTTGAGCGCCCCGGCATAGGCCACCATGGCGGCATTGTCCGTGCACAGCGCCGGCGGTGGCACCGAAAGCGCAAAGCCCTGTGCCGCTGCCACCTCTTCCAACGCGGCGCGGATGGCCCTGTTGGCGGCCACGCCACCGGCCAGCACAAGATAGGGGTGCTTGACCTCCGGATGCATTTCCCGGAACCGGCGGCAGGCGCAGGCCACGCGGTCGGCCAGCGTTTCCACCACCGCCTGCTGGAACGAGGCGCAGATGTCCGCCTTGTCCTGCTCGCCCAGATCCGGCCCCAGCTCCAGGATGGCCGTACGCACCGCCGTTTTCAGACCGGAAAAGGAAAAATGGCATTCCTTCCGGCCCAGCATGGGCCGGGGGAACCTGAAGCGCTGGGAGTCGCCCTTTTGCGCCATGCGCTCCACCACCGGGCCGCCCGGATAGCCCAGCCCCAGCATCTTCGCCACCTTGTCGAAGGCCTCGCCCAGGGCGTCGTCGATGGTGGTGCCCAGCCGCCGGTAGGCGCCCACGTCGTCCACCGAGATGAGCTGCGTGTGCCCGCCCGAAACCAGCAACAACAGGTAGGGCGGCCTTACCCGCGGGTCGCTGAGCATGGGCGAGAGCGCGTGGGCCTCGAGATGATTCACCGCCACCAGCGGCAGGCGGCGGGCCAGGGCAATGGCCTTGCCGCTCATCAGCCCCACCATCAGCCCGCCGATCAGCCCCGGTCCGGCGGTGGCGGCCACGGCGTCGATCTCGTCCCAGCCAAGCCCCGCCTGTTCCAGCGCCGCCAGAATCAGCCTGTCCAGCCGCGAGACATGCGCGCGCGCGGCAATCTCCGGCACCACGCCGCCAAAGGCCGCGTGCTCCTTCACCTGCGAATAGACAACGTTGGAAAGGATCTCGCCGCAGCCTTGCGCATCCACGCGCACCACCGCCGCGGCCGTCTCGTCGCAGGAGGTTTCCAGCCCCAGCACGGTCACGGGCGGTTTTGCGCGCGCCTTTTGCGGCGCATGTTCCAGGCGCTTTTTGCTTGCCTTGTTCATGCCTGCCCTTTTATCTCTGCCGGCAACGGGTTTCCACGTTTTTCATCGGGGACAGGCACATGAGCATCATCCGCATCGGCACCCGCGGCTCGCAGCTGGCGCTGGCCCAGGCGAGGGAGACGAAGGCCCGCCTCATGCAGGCGCATGGCCTGTCGGATGAAGATATAGAGCTTGTCATCATAAAGACCACGGGAGACATGGTGCGCGACCGTCCGCTGGCCGACATCGGCGGCAAGGGCCTGTTCACCAAGGAAATCGAGGAAGCCCTGCTGGACGGGCGCGTCGATCTGGCCGTGCATTCCATGAAGGACGTGCCGGCGGAGCTGCCCGCGGGTCTTGCCATCGTCTGCCACCTGCCGCGCGAGGATGCGCGCGATGCCTTCCTCTCGCCCAAGGCGGAAAGCATCGATGCCCTGCCCGAGGGCGCGGTGGTGGGCACCTCCTCGGTACGCCGCGCGGCGCAGTTGCTGGCCATGCGGCCGGATGTGAAGGTGGTGCCCTTTCGCGGCAACGTGGACACGCGCCTGCGCAAGCTGGAAGAAGGCGTGGCGGATGCCACCTTCCTGGCCTGCGCCGGGCTGAATCGGCTGGGCCTGTCGGAGAAGATCACCCAGGCCGTGCCGGAAGACGTGATGTTGCCGGCGGTGGCTCAAGGGGCCATAGGCATCGAGACGCGCGAGGACGATACGCGCACGCGTGCGCTGCTGGCCCCCCTGAACGACGAGGAAACCGCCGTGCGAGTGGCGGCCGAGCGCGGCTTTCTCATCCGGTTGGAGGGCTCCTGCCGCACGCCGCTGGCCGCGCATGCGGTGATGCGCGATGGCGCGGTGCACCTGCGCGTGGAAGCGCTGACTCTGGACGGCACGCGGCGCTGGCGCGCAGAGCGCACCGGCGCGCCGGAAGATGCCTTCGCCATGGGTGCGGATGCGGCCGAGGAAATCCTGAGAGAGGCCGGCGAGGCGCTGGTGCGCTGAGCTCGCTTTTTCACATTCCTTCCGCTCCTGCATCCTGCCTCAGGGGTGGAAGGATTTCTCGATCCACGCCAGCTCGCGCGCTCGCATGGTGGCCAGCTCCTTTACGCTTTCCGGGCGAGGCATCATTGGTGCGGGCGCGCGTTCTTCCCGCCAGACGATGCCGGTGCTCAGCGCCGGGGCGGCGATGACCTGCGCCATGGCCTCTTCAAGCGTCTTCGCCGGCTGCAACAGGCCGGCCTGCACGTGGCGCTTCCACTCCCTTTGCTCGGGCCGGAAGGTGGGGCAGGGGCTCAAGACCTCGATGACGGCGAAGCCGGGATGTTCAATGCCCGCCACGATGATGTCGGCAAGCTCGTTCGGCTGGCCGGAAAAGCCGCGTGCGACGAAGCTCGCGCGGCTGGCCAGCGCCAGCAACAGGCCGTCCACCGGCGGCACACCCGGCCCTTCGGGTTGCAGGGCGGCGGCGAAATCCGGCTCCGAGGTGGGCGAGGGCTGGCCCTTGGTCATGCCATAGACGCGGTTGTCCATGACGATGAGGGTGATATCCGGGTTGCGCCGGCAGGTGTGCACGAAATGCGCTGCGCCGATGGAATAGATGTCGCCATCGCCGCCGGCGGCCAGCACCGTAAGATCCGGGCGAGCCAGCTTCAGCCCCGTGGCCACCGGCAGCGCTCGCCCATGCAGGCCATGAAAGCCATAGGCCGCCACATAGGCCGGAATGCGCCCCGAGCATCCGATGCCGGACACCACCGCCACCTGTTCCTTCGGCAGGCCCAGGTGGGCGAACGCGCGCGTCATGGCCGCCAGCACGCCGAAGTCGCCACAGCCCTTGCACCACACGGGATGCACGCCGCTTTTGTAGTCGGCGGGTTTCGGCGGTTGTTGAGGCCGGTTCATGTGCACACCCTCTCGCTGAAGGTTTCCTTCATCTCGCACGCCTCGCGCAGCGCGCGCAGCACCTGCCTGGGTGTGATGGGCCGCGGCCCCGGCCGGCGGCAGGAAACGACCACCTCGGGCAAATCGTAATGCGCCCGCAGGTAATGCAGGAACTGCCCGGAATGGCTTTGTTCCACCACGATGAGCCGCCGCACCCCTTCCAACAGCCGCGCCAGGCGGTTCTTTTGCGGTGGCCACAGCAGGCGCAGGCTGATGTGCCGCGCGTGCAGCCCTTCATCGGCGGCCATGCGCACCGCCTCGCGCGCCGCCCCGGCGGACGAGCCCCAGGTGATGACCGCCACCTCGCCGCTGCCCATGATGTCGGCCCAGTGCGCCATCTCCTCGTCGGGCCAGTCCTCCAGCCGCGCCAGCTTGCGGTGGCGTTTTTCCAGCTGCGCGGCATGGTCTTCCACCTGGCTTGAGGGCAGGGCGCGCTCGTCGTGCTCCAGCCCGTCCACCGTGTGCAGGCAGCCCGGCGTGCCGGGCAGGGCCATGGGTGAAACGCCGTCTTCGGTGATGGCGTAACGCTTGTAAGGCTCTTCATTCTCTGCGCAGCTTTCCTTCAGCTTGCGCTCGGCCTTCCACGGCGCGGGCGGAATGGCGTCGGTGATGCTCAGCATCTGCCCCAGCTTCTGGTCGCTCAGCAGCACGGCGGGGCATTGCAGCCGTTCGGCCAGGTGCAGCGCCCAGGCGGTGGTGTGCAGGCAATCCACCACGCAATCCGGCGCCAGCACCAGGTGCGGCGCATCGCCATGCGCGCCGCACAGGGCCAATTGCAGGTCGCCCTGCTCGGACTTGGTGGGAATGCCGGTGGACGGTCCCACCCGCTGCACGTCCACGATGAGCGCCGGGATCTCGGCCATGACGCCAAGGCCGAGGCCCTCCACCATCAACGAGAAGCCGGGGCCGGAGGTGGCCGTCATGGCCGGCAAGCCGCCAAAGGAGGCGCCCAGCACCATGTTGATGGCCGCCAGCTCGTCTTCCGCCTGCACCAGCAGGCCGCCGGCGCGGCCAATGCGCGGTGCCAGCCATTCCAGCATGTCGGTCGCCGGCGTGATGGGATAACCGGCCACGAAGCGCCCGCCCGCTTGCAGGAACCCCGTGGCCACCGCCCGGTTGCCGGAAATCAGCCAGCGCGCGCCGCAGTCCGCCATGTCGCGGCAGGGTTTGCCCGGCGTGGCGATGAGCGGCCCGCCGCGCGCCTTCAGCAGTGGCTCGGCCAGCTCCCTGCCCTTTTCCAGGGCCGCCAGCGAAGGCTCGATGAACCGGTCGCGCTTCTTGCGACGAAAGAAGTCCTGCACCACCGCGCGCAGCATGTCCTGCTCCATGCCCAGCAGCGCGCCCAAAAAGCCCAGCGCCACCATGTTCACCCGCGCATCGAGCTCTCTTGCCAGCGCGTGCAGGGGCAGGCGCAGGATACTCTTCTCATCCGCCACCGCCGCCACCATCTCCGGCAAATCGCCCGCCTGTTCATCGACGATGACCAGCACGTCCTCGCCCAGCACGATCTCGCCGGCGAAGCGGTGAAAATTGTTCCAGTCCGCCGCCAGCAGCACGTGGAAATGATCATCGTGCGTCTCGACGGGGTAATGCGCCAGCCGAATGAGCGCCGCCGATTCGCCGCCGCGTATCTGCGGACCTACCGAACGGGTAAGCAGGCCGTAAAAGCCCGTTTTCGCCGCCGTGCGCAGCAGCAACTCGCCTGCCGACAACATGCCGGAGCCGCCGGACCCGGTAATGGCGAGAGAAATGTTTTCGCGGAGAACACTGGTCATGGGCGTGCCCTTTCATGCGGGGCCGTGACCGAAGGAATGTGCGGAATGGACATCCCCGACGCTAGCGCGCCCTGCGGGGCGATGCAATACGCAATGCCCTGTCCTTCTGTTCCGTGGATACGACGGATGCTCTCAGCTTCGCAAGCGGTCAATGGCATGCAGCAGCAGAAACGCCACCAGCGAGATCGACACCATGAGCGGGCCGGAAGGAATGTGCAGCATGTGCGCCAGCGCCAGCCCGCCGGTAACGGCCGCAACGCCAATGACCGCCCCCAGCCCCGCCATGCCCTCCGGCGAACGTGCCATGGCCCGCGCCGCCGCCACCGGCAACACCAGCAGGGAGGTGAACAGCAGCAAACCCGTCGCCCGCGCCGCCAGCGCCAGCATCACCGCCGCCGCCAGCACCAGTAACAGCTGCGCCTGCCGTGCCGGCCAGCCTTCCGCCAGGGCCAGCTCCTCGCTCACCGCGCCCAGCACCAGCACCTGCCAATACCGCCACACCAGCAGCAGGATGACCGCGGCGCCTGTGAGGATCATCAGCGCCTCCGCCACCGTCATGGTCATGACATCGCCGAACAGCACCCCGTGCAGGTCAACCCCCTTGCCCAGCACGATGAACACCAGCACCAGGCCAGAGGCCATCAGCCCATGCGCGAAGGTGCCCAGCACGGCATCGTGCGCCAGCTTGCCCCGTCGGGAAAGGGCGATGACCGCGCCCGCCACCACCAATGCCACCACCAGCACGCCGATGATGACCGGCAGATGCGCCACCAGCGCGATGGCAACGCCGAACATGGCCGCGTGCGCCAGCGCATCGCCAAGATAGGCCATGCGCCGCCACAGCAGGGCCGCGCCCAGCGGCGCGGTGGCCAGCGCCAGCATGATGGCCGCCAGCGCGATGAGCCACACCGGCGCGCCCGCGCCGCTCATGAAATGCTCCAGGTGTTGGTGGGCATGTTCGTGCATGCGTCCGCCCCGAGAACTGACACGGATTGAATGACAAGGCCAGGCAAGCGGCTTACTCCTCGCCCGCGGAATTGACAAGCATCGTCATGGCCGCACCCGTTCGGGAAAAGCGCCCTAATGGCACTCATGCGGGTGTCCGCCTCTCGAAAAGCGCCATGACAAGCGCCATATTTGCCGCGTAAGACGTCCGGCACGTTCTTCCGGCTTGCGGCATGCATGGCATTGGCGCTATGCACGGGGGCCGGAAGCGCGCACGATTTTTCCCGTGCGCTGGTTGCATTGAAACGCGACGAACAACACCGCGCGAATGGCGGAAGATTTGCCCATGACCGACACCACCACCGCACCGCTGCCCGACACGGAAGTTTCCGTGCGCGAAGTTTTCGGCATCGACACGGACATGACCGTGCCGGCCTATTCCGAGCCCAACGAATACGTGCCGGAGCTGGACCCGGACTACCTGTTCAACCGCGAGACCACCATGGCCATCCTCGCCGGGTTCAAGCACAACCGGCGGGTCATGATCACCGGTTATCACGGCACCGGCAAGTCCACCCACATCGAGCAGGTGGCGGCAAGGCTCAACTGGCCCTGCGTGCGCGTGAACCTGGACAGCCACATCTCGCGCATCGACCTCATCGGGCGCGATGCCATCGTGCTGCGCGACGGCAAACAGGTGACCGAGTTCCGCGAGGGCATTCTGCCCTGGGCGCTGCAGCACAACGTGGCGCTGGTGTTCGACGAGTATGACGCCGGGCGGCCGGACGTGATGTTCGTCATCCAGCGCGTGCTGGAGGTGCAGGGCAAGCTCACGCTTCTGGATCAGAACCGGGTGATTCACCCCCACCCGGCGTTCCGCCTGTTCGCCACCGCCAACACGGTGGGCCTGGGCGATACATCGGGGCTGTATCACGGCACGCAGCAGATCAACCAGGGGCAGATGGACCGCTGGTCGATCGTGGTGAATCTGAACTACCTGCCGCATGATGAGGAAGTGAACATCGTACTGGCGAAGGTGAAGTCGTTCGCCGGAACGGAAGAGGGCCGCGAGACGGTCTCGCGCATGGTGCGGGTGGCGGACATGACGCGCAACGCCTTCATCCAGGGCGATCTTTCCACCGTCATGAGCCCGCGCACGGTCATTACCTGGGCGCAGAACGCGGAGATTTTCGGCGACGTGGGCTTCGCCTTCCAGGTGAGCTTCCTCAACAAGTGCGACGAGCTGGAGCGGCCCATCGTGGCGGAATTCTATCAGCGCTGTTTCAACGAGGAACTGCCCCAATCCGCCGCCACCATCGCCGTGGCATAGGGCATCCCAGCAGGGGGAGCGGGATGATGCCACACCTGCGATAAGGCCTCAGGCCAGCTTTTGCAGCTCGGCCAGGATGAGGTCGCCCATTTCGGCGGTGGAGATGATCTTCGTCCCCTCCCGCGCGATATCCGCCGTGGCCACGTTCTGCGCCAGCGCGTTGGCGATGGCCTGCTCCACCTTGTCCGCCCACTCGCCCATGTCGAAGGAATAGCGCAGCATCATGGCCAGGGAAGCGATCATGGCAATCGGATTGGCCTTGCCCTGCCCGGCGATATCCGGCGCGGAGCCGTGCACCGGCTCGTACATGGCGCGCCGGCGGCCGGTTTCGGGATCGGCCGCGCCCAGCGAGGCGGACGGCAACATGCCCAGCGAGCCGGTCAGCATGGCCGCCACGTCGGAGAGAATGTCGCCAAACAGGTTGTCGGTAACGATCACGTCGAACTGCTTCGGCTGGCGCACCAGCTGCATGGCGCAGTTATCCGCCAGGATGTGTTGCAGCTGAACGTCTGAATATTCATCCGCGTGCACCCGGCGCACCACCTCGTCCCACAACACGCCGGTTTTCATCACGTTCTTCTTGTCGGACGAATGCACCAGGTTCCGCCGCGTGCGGGCGAGGTCGAAGGCCACCTTCGCGATGCGCTCGATCTCATGCTCGTGGTAGAGCTGCGTGTCCACCGCGCGTTTTTCGCCCGATTCCAGCGTCACGATTTCCTTCGGCTGGCCGAAATAGACCCCGCCCGTGAGCTCGCGCACGATGAGGATGTCCAGCCCCTCCACCAGCTCGCGCTTCAGCGAGGAGGCATCGGCCAAGGCTGGATAGCAGATGGCGGGCCTGAGATTGGCAAACAGCTCGAGATCCTTGCGCAGGCGTAGCAGCCCCGCCTCGGGCCGCGCCTCGTAGGGCACATCGTCCCACTTCGGACCGCCCACGGCGCCGAACAGCACCGCATCCGCCGCCATGGCCTTTTGCATGTCTTCCTCGGAAATGGCCACGCCGTAGGCATCGTAGGCCGCACCGCCCACCAGCCCTTCTTCCATCTCGAAGCTGGCGATGCCTTGCGTGTTCATCCAGTCGAGGATCTTCTTCGCCTCGGCCATGATTTCCGGGCCGATCCCGTCACCGGCCAGTAGCAGCACGCGATAGGTGGCCATGTCCCCTGTCCCCTCACATGATGTTCGTCATTCCGCCCCCATCCGTCATTCCGGCGAAAGCCGGAATCTCGTGCCGCACACGCACGAGCCTGCGGCCCGAGACCCCGGCTATCGCCGGGGTGACGAGGAATATCACAACCACGGAAAGCGTTCCGCGTATTCCTTCTCGAAGGCTTCGATCCTGTCCAGCTTCTGCAGCGTCAGGCCGATGTCGTCCAGTCCCTCCAGCAGGCAGTGCTTGCGGAACGGGTCGATGTCGAAGTGAAACACGGAATCGTCCGGCGCCTGCACCTCCTGCGCCTCCAGGTCAACAACGAAGGCCGCGCCGGGCTTGTCCATGGCCACCTTCATGAGGTGCATCACGTCCTCGCGCGGCAGGCAGATGGGCAGGATGCCGTTCTGGAAGCAGTTGTTGTAGAAGATGTCGGCGAAGCTCGGCGCAATGATGACCTTGATGCCGAAATCCTTCAGCGCCCACGGCGCGTGCTCGCGCGAGGAGCCGCAGCCAAAGTTCTCGTCCGCAATCAGGATGGAGGCGTTGCGATAGGCCTCCTGGTTCAGCACGAAGTTGGGGTTTTCGCCGCCGTCCTCGTCATAGCGCATCTCGTAGAACAGCGACTTGCCAAGCCCTGAGCGCTTGATGGTCTTCAGGAACTGCTTGGGGATGATCATGTCGGTGTCGATGTTCGTTAGCGGCAGGGGCGCGGCGACACCTTCAACGCGGGTGAACTTTTCCATGGTTCTTCTCGCCAGTGCATCGGATGAAACGGGTTCGGTTGGCCGGTTTTTCGCCCTTTCCACAGGCCGAGTCAAGCATCCGCCCGCTTCCCTTCCGCCAGCCCGTCCCAGCCCTTACACTTCCTCCATGGTCAACACGATTCGCATCATCGGCATCGACCCGGGGCTGAACCACACCGGCTGGGGCGTCATAGAGGCGCGCGGCAACGACCTCTCGCACGTCGCCAACGGCACGGTGAGCGCAAAGGCGAGCGACCCGCTGGCCACGCGGCTGATGATCATCCACAACGCGCTGATGGAAATCATCCATGCTTATCAGCCACGCGAGGCAGCCATCGAGGAAACCTTCGTCAACCGCGACGCGCGCGCAACGCTGAAGCTGGGGCATGCGCGCGCCGCGGCCATGCTCGCCGCCGCCCGTTGCGAGCTGACAATCGCCGAATACGCGCCGAATCGGGTGAAAAAGGCCATCGTCGGCGCGGGCCACGCACAGAAACAGCAGGTGGCGGCCATGGTGAACATGCTGCTGCCGAAGGCCAGGCCTGAGAGCGCCGATGCGGCGGACGCGCTGGCCGTGGCCATTTGCCATGCGCACTACCGCACGGCGCTGACGGCAAAATGATGGAAAAATGCATAATGAGATGACCTCTCCCGCCGGAAAGGAAAAAGTGCAGACAAGTGCACTTTTCCTTTCCGACGGGGGAGGCAAGAATGATGTTTCCGTCCAGCGGATGGTTGTCAAGGGGCCTGCCCGCCAAAGGCGGCGCTCCGCGCCCTTGACAACCATCCACTGGACGAACACGCAGAACACATGGAAAGGCGGACCTCATGAACATGATCGCCAAGCTGCGCGGGCGGGTGGATTCCCGCGGTGAGGACTGGGTCGTCATCGATGTGGGCGGCGTGGGATATCTGGCCGAATGTTCCGCCCGCACGTTGGTGCAACTACCCGGCCCCGGCGAGGCGGTGGAAATCTTTACCCGCATGCTGGTGTCCGAATCCGCCATCCGGCTGGTGGGCTTTGCCGATGAGGCCGAGCGCGAATGGTTCGACGTGCTGGCCGCCGTCTCCGGCGTGGGGCCGAAGGTGGCGCTCGCCCTGCTTTCCGCGCTGGCGCCGAACGAGCTTTCCATGGCGCTGGCCAGCGGCGATACGGCCATGCTCACCCGCGCCAACGGCGTAGGGCCAAAGCTGGCCCGCAGGCTGGTGGCGGAGCTGAAGGACAAGGCGCTCACCATCGGTGCCGGCGCGTTGGAATTGCCGAAGGAGGCCGTGGCGGGCGTCGCCGCCGCCGCCACCTCGCAAAACGCCGCCGATGCCGTCTCCGCGCTGGTCAACCTGGGCTACGGCCAGTCGCAGGCCTCCGCCGCCGTCGCCGCCGCCATGAAGCTGGCGGGCGAGGACGCGGAGACGGGCGAGCTCATCCGGCTGGCATTGAAGCAGTTGGCGGAGTAAGAATGGCCCACGGCAAAACGACTCACGGAGCCGGAGAAGGTGCAGGACGACAGGGTCATCAGCGGCGCGCGCAAGCCCGAAGACGACGCGGAAGCGCACATCCGCCCGCAGACGCTTGATGATTTCATCGGCCAGTCGCGGGTGAAGGCGAACCTTTCCGTCTTCATCCAGGCGGCGAAGGCCCGGCGCGAGGCGCTGGATCACGTGCTGCTGGCGGGCCCGCCGGGGCTGGGCAAGACGACGCTGGCGCAGATCGTGGCGCGCGAGCTGGGGGTGAACTTCCGCGCCACCTCCGGCCCAGTCATCGCCAAGGCGGGGGATCTCGCCGCCCTGTTGACCAACCTGGAAGAGCGCGACGTGCTGTTCATCGACGAGATCCACCGCCTGAACCCGGCGGTGGAAGAGGTGCTGTATCCCGCCATGGAGGACTTTCAGCTCGACCTCATCATCGGCGAGGGCCCCGCCGCGCGCTCGGTGCGTATCGATCTTGCGAAGTTCACCCTCATCGGCGCCACCACCCGCACCGGGCTGCTCACCACCCCGCTGCGCGACCGCTTCGGCATTCCGCTGCGCCTGCAATATTACACCGAGGAAGAGCTGCTTCAGATCGTTGAGCGCGGCGCGCGCATCCTGAACATGAACCTCTCCAAGGACGGCGCGCTGGAAATCGCCCGGCGCTCGCGCGGCACCCCGCGCATCGCAGGGCGCCTGCTGCGCCGGGTGCGCGACTTCGCGGCGGTGCAAGGCGCGGCGGTGGTGGACGCCAAGGTGGCCGATGTCGCCCTTTCCGCCATGGAGGTGGATGCGCTGGGGCTGGACGCCATGGACAGGCGCTACCTCAAATGCATCGCCGAGAACTTCGGCGGCGGCCCGGTGGGCATCGAGACCATCGCCGCCTCGCTCTCCGAATCCCGCGACGCGCTGGAGGAGGTCATAGAGCCGTATCTCATCCAGCAGGGGCTGGTGGCGCGCACCCCGCGCGGGCGGGTGCTGACCGCGCGGGCCTTTCAGCACCTGGGGCTGATGGTGCCGCCGAAGCTCGCCGGTCAGCCCGACCTCTTCGGCGAGGCGGCGGCGGACTCCGACGGCGAATGATTCTCGTGTTTCACGCTCCACGGACAGAATGGCAAGGAAGCGCCAATGGCGAGAAAACGCCATTGGCGCTTCTCTCGGCCAATATTCAATCCCGGTGATAGGGCAGCCCGGCGGCGATGCTGCCGGCCCGGTAGAGCTGCTCGGCCAGCATCACCCGCACCAGCCGGTGCGGCCAGGTCATGCGGCCGAACGCCACCGTCACGTCCGCCCTTTCACGCAGGCTCTCGTCCACCCCATCCGGCCCGCCAATGACGATGGCCAGTTCCTTCGCGCCGCGCCCGGCCAGCTTGCGCAGGGCACCGGTAAACCCGCGCGAGGTCATGTGCTCGCCGCGCTCGTCCAGCAGCAGCACGGGCGCCTTTGAGTCGATACGCCTGAGAATTTCATCCGCCTCCTGCCGCTTGCGCAGCTCGGCGGTGTCGGCGCGCGACTCGGGCAGCTCCCGCACGGCCACGTCGGAAATGCCCATCCGCCGCAACAGCGGCTTGGCCCGGCGCAGATAATCCTCCACCAGCGCCCGCTCGGCCGACTCCTTCAGGCGTCCGACGGCAAGAATGACCAGTTTCACCGCTCAATGTTGCTTTGGGGCATGGGGCGACCAGAGCTTTTCCAGGTTGTAAAGCTCGCGCACCTCCGGGCGGAAGACATGCACGATGATGTCGCCGAGATCGATGAGCACCCAATCGGCGTTCTCCAGCCCCTCCACCGAGTAGTTCCTGAAGCCGGCCTTGCGTAGATCGTCCATCAGGCGCTCGGCAATGGCGGCGACGTGGCGCGCGGAGCGGCCCGAGGCCACCACCATGGCATCGGCCAGCGCCGCGCCGGGGTCGAGCTCCAGCGTTACGATATCTTCGGCCTTGGAATTTTCTAGGCTGGTGATGACGAGATCGAGAAGTTGTTCCGGGCCGAGACTTCGCGGTTCTTCACCGCCTTCCTTCTCAACGCCCGCGGCGGCGTGCAGGGCCGCCGAAGTGGGTTCATGAGCCATTGGCATGAAACGAAACGAACGCTCCCTGTTCAGGGCATGTCGCGGCACATTGATCGTCAACGGTGCCGCCAGCCCGCATGAAACGGATACGTCACCTGCGCCGGAAGCTCCGGCAAGCGGCATTATGCGCCAGGCCGTGCGCGCCTTGCAAGAGGCAATGAACGCGCAAGGTGAATACCTTTCCGCCACGTGGCGAGCGCGCCAGCGTGGGGCCTCATCCCGCCACGTGCCCCAGCGCCCTGAGCCGGGTGGAACTTTCCGGGTTCTGGCGCATGTTGAAAAAGGCCCATGCCGGAGGCGTCATCTCCGGCAGCAGCCGCGCCTCGGATGACGGCAGGCGATAATCCCGCAACGCCAGCGCCGCCGGCGAGCACAGCGCGGCGAGCGTGGCGCCGGGGCGGTCGAACACGCCGATGGGTATCATGTGCGCAATGTCCCGCCAGCGCCGCCAGCGATGAAACGAGGCGAACGAATCCGCCCCCATGACCCAGGTGCAATAGCCCTGTGAAAACATCGGCGCGAGCGCTTGCAGGAGCTCGATGGTGTAATGCGTGCCAAGCCGCCACTCGATATCCAGCACCTTGAAGCGCGGATGTCTCGCCAGCCTCGCCGTCGCCTGCAGGCGCTTCTGGTAATCGGCGTAGATGTCAGACGGCTTCAGCGGGTTGTGCCGGGCGGGCAGCCACCACACCTCGTCCAGCGCCAGCCTTTTCAACGCCTCCCGCGCGATATGCAAATGTCCTTCGTGCGGCGGGTTGAACGAGCCGCCGAACAGCCCGATGCGCCGTCCCCGCACCCATGACAACGGCAGCAATGTCGAAAGTGGTGGCCTCATGACGCGCGCATGATTGGGCGAAAAAGCGGGCCATTGCAACGATCTGGCCTGTGAAACCGGGCGAATTTGCTTCCAAACCGTGCGTTTTTCGTTTCCAGCAACCTTGTGCCCCGGTTTGCGCCTCCTATATCGGAAAAAGAAAATCGACAACCTCGCCGCACATTTCACACTCCACATCATCACGCGGCTCAAAAGGGGAAACAATAAAAATGAACCTGGAAATCTATACCGACCGGGCCAAGGGTTTCATCCAGAGCGCCCAGCAGAAGGCGCTGGCCGAAGGGCATCAGCAGTTCACGCCCCTGCACCTGCTTAAAGTTCTGATGGACGACGATCAGGGCATGGCCGCCAATCTCATCAAGGCCGCCGGCGGCGATCCGCGGCTGGTGCAGGCGGACGTGAACGAGGCGCTGAAAAAACTGCCCAAGGTGGAAGGCGCAGGCGCAGGACAATTGTATCTCGCGCCCGAAACCGCGCGCGTGTTCCAGCGCGCCGAGGAGCTGGCGAAGAAGGAGGGCGACAGCTACGTGTCCGTCGAGCGCCTGCTGCATGCGCTGGCCATCGAGCCATCCGAGGCCGCCGACATCCTGAAGAAGGCGGGCGTCACGCCGGTGGCGCTGAACAAGGCCATCGACGAGATGCGCGGCGGCAAGAAGGCGGACACGGCTTCGGCGGAAGAAACCTACGAGGCCCTGAAGAAATACGCCATCGACCTGACCGAGAAGGCGCGCGAGGGCAAGCTGGACCCCGTCATCGGGCGCGACGAGGAGATTCGCCGCACCATCCAGATCCTCTCGCGGCGCACCAAGAACAACCCCGTGCTCATCGGCGAGCCGGGCGTGGGCAAGACCGCCATCGTGGAAGGCCTGGCCCAGCGCATCGTCAACGGCGATGTGCCCGACAGCCTGAAAGACAAGCGCATCCTGGCGCTTGACATGGGCGCGCTCATCGCCGGTGCGAAGTATCGCGGCGAGTTCGAGGAGCGCCTGAAGGCCATCATCAACGAGGTGGTGAACTCGGACGGCAAGATCATCCTGTTCATCGACGAGATTCACAACCTCGTCGGTGCGGGCAAGTCCGAGGGCGCCATGGATGCCTCCAACCTCTTGAAGCCCGCGCTGGCGCGCGGCGAGCTGCACGTCATCGGCGCCACCACGCTCGATGAATACAAGAAGTACATCGAGAAGGACGCCGCACTCGAGCGGCGCTTCCAGCCGGTGTTCGTGAAAGAGCCCAGCGTGGAGGACACCGTGTCCATCCTGCGCGGGCTCAAGGAGAAATACGAGACGCACCACGGTGTGCGGATTACCGACGCGGCGGCGGTGGCGGCGGCGACGCTTTCGAACCGCTACATCTCCGACCGCTTCCTGCCCGACAAGGCCATCGACCTGCTGGACGAGGCCGCCGCGCGGCTGCGCATGCAGGCCGAGTCCAAGCCCGAGGCGCTCGATGAGCTGGAGCGCAAGATCATCCAGCTGAAGATCGAGCGCGAGGCGCTGAAGAAGGAGACCGACGAGGCCTCCAAGGAGCGGCTGGAGAAGGTGGAGAAGCAGCTGGCCGAGCTGGAGCAGCAGGCCGCGGAGCTCACCGCCAAGTGGCAGGCGGAAAAGGCCAAGCTGGACGAGGAAAAGAAGCTGAAGGAAGAGCTGGACAAGGCGCGCATCGAGCTGGAGCAGGCCCAGCGCTCCGGTGATCTCGCGCGCGCGGGCGAGCTGGCCTATTCCGTCATTCCGCAGCTTGAGCAGAAGATCAAGGAGCTGCAGGAGCAGGGCGGCCACAAGGGCGAACTGCTGCGCGAGGAGGTGACGGAAAAGGACGTCGCGCAGGTGGTTTCGCGTTGGACCGGCATTCCGGTGGACAAGATGCTGCAGGGCGAGAACGAGAAGCTCCTGCACATGGAGGAAGAGCTGGCCAAGCGCGTGGTGGGACAGGAAGAGGCCGTGAAGGCCGTCTCGCAGGCCGTCAGGCGTGCGCGCGCGGGCCTGCAGGATCCGAACCGGCCCATTGGCTCGTTCATGTTCCTCGGCCCCACGGGCGTGGGCAAGACGGAGCTTGCGAAGGCGCTGGCCGAATACCTGTTCGACGACGAGAATGCGCTACTGCGCATCGACATGTCGGAGTACATGGAGAAGCACGCCGTGGCCAGGCTCATCGGCGCGCCTCCGGGCTATGTGGGCTACGAGGAAGGCGGCACGCTGACCGAGGCGGTGCGGCGCAGGCCGTATCAGGTGATCCTGTTCGACGAGATCGAGAAGGCGCACCCGGATGTGTTCAACATCCTGCTGCAAATTCTCGATGACGGCAGGCTCACCGACAGCCAGGGCCACACGGTGGACTTCCGCAACACCATCATCATCCTCACCTCCAACATCGGCGCCCAGTACCTGCTGGAGCTGAAGGAGGACGAGGACGTGGACAAGGTGCGCGACAAGGTGATGGAGGAAGTGCGCCGCTACTTCCGGCCCGAGTTCCTCAACCGGCTGGACGCCATCATCCTGTTCCACAGGCTCAAGCGGAAGAACATGAAGGCCATCGTCGAGATCCAGCTGAAGCGGCTGCAGAAGCTGCTGGAGGATCGAAAGATAACGCTGGACGTGGACGACGCCGCGAAGGAGTGGCTGGCCAACAAGGGCTATGACCCGGCCTACGGCGCGCGTCCGCTGAAGCGGGTGATCCAGCAGTACATCCAGAACCCGCTGGCGGAAATGATCATCGCCGGCAAGGTGAAGGATGGTGATGTCGTGCACATCACGGTGAAGGACGGCAAGCTGGTCATCAACGGCGAGCCGGTGGAAGAGGAAAGGGCCGCGGCCTGAAGCCTCTTCGGAAAGGCCGGAGACGCGATAAGAACGGGATGCGCTTGCGACGCATCCCGTTTTTTGTTGTGCCGTTGCCGGTGGCCACACGAACCCTTGGCTTGAAGCGCGCGACTGGCGCAACCCGGTGGTGCGTGACACCGACCGGGTGAAAACGGAAGAAATCGGCACAGGCATGTCCGGCGTTGAGGTGGCCGGCTTTCTGCGTCAGCCTCTGCGGGTGGTCCTGCGCCGTTCATGAATCCCGTGGCTGGTTGCCTGTCTCTCTTCTTGCGGGCGATGGGCCCCAGCGGCGGGCGACGTAGTCGGCCACGATGTCCTTGAACTGCTCGGCCAGGTTCTCTCCTCGCAAGGTCGCGACCTTTTCGCCATCCACGAACACCGGCGCGGCCGGCGCCTCGCCGGTTCCGGGAAGCGAAATGCCGATGTCGGCGTGCCTGGACTCGCCCGGTCCGTTGACGATGCAGCCCATCACCGCCACCTGCAATTCTTCGCTGCCCGGATACTTTTGCCGCCATTCGGGCATTTGCCAAGCGAGCCATGTCGCGATGTCGCGCGCCAGTTCCTGAAAGCGTCCCGACGTGGTGCGCCCGCAGCCTGGGCAGGCGATGACGTCCGGCGTGAAAGCGCGCAGGCCGAGCGACTGCAATATCTGTTGCGCCACCCGCACCTCGCGCGTGCGCGGGGTGCCAGGTTCGGGCGTGATGGATACGCGAATGGTGTCGCCGATGCCTTCCTGCAGCAGAATGGCGAGCCCGGCGGTGGAGGCGATGATGCCGGCATCGCCCATGCCCGCTTCCGTCAATCCCAGGTGCAGGGCATAGTCGCAACGATCGGACATTTGTCGGTATACCGCCACCAGGTCCTGCACCTCCGACACCTTGGCCGAGAGGATGATCCGGTCCGCCCGCATGCCCAGCTCCTCCGCCCGTCTGGCCGAGCGCAGGCAGGATTCCACCAGCGCCAGGTGCATCACTTCGCGCACGTCCTTCGGCTTGGGCAGGCGGGCGTTTTTCTCCATCAGCTCATCCAGCAAGGCCCGGTCCATGGAGCCCCAGTTGGCGCCGATGCGCACCGGTTTTTCATGCTCGAGCGCGGTTTCGATGATGGCGGCGAAATTCCTGTCCTGCTTGGCGCCAAAGCCGACGTTGCCCGGGTTGATGCGGTACTTGGCCAGCGCCTCGGCGCAGGCCGGATGATCGCGTAACAGCAGATGGCCGATATAATGGAAATCGCCAATCAGCGGCACATCGCAGCCGCGCCTGTCCAGCTCCTCGCGGATGTGCGGCACGGCGCGGGCGGCCTCTTCCCTGTCCACGGTGATGCGCACCAGCTCGGAGCCGGCCTCGGCCAGCGCCACGACCTGTTCCACCGTGGCTTTCACGTCCGCCGTGTCGGTGTTGGTCATGGATTGGATGCGCACAGGCGCATCGCCGCCGATGGTCACATGACCCACCGCGACCTGGTGCGTGCGCTTGCGCGTCTTGCGGGCGGAATAGCTCATGGCCGCTATATCGCGCCTGTGGCGGCGGCTGACAAGCCCCGAGGTGGCCATGGCTCTGGCCGCCGAAGGCCGCATCATGCCAGAATGCATGAGGATATCGTCCACCATCCCGCGCCCCACCCAACCCCGAGATCATGAAACAAGGGCTTGGCGGGGGTGCGCGCCGGTCAGCCTTTGCGCGACCCGGTCTTGCCGGTGCTGTCCCCCCATGGATACCATATCCGCGCGGTGGGGTGGTTTGACGGAATAACGGAAAAGAAAAACGACGGCCCGGAAGCCGCCGTGGGAGTTGGTGCAAGAGGCGAGGGGAGAGAGTGGGATGGACCTTGTGTTTCAGCCGGTGTTGCCGGGTGTGGGCACCTTCAGGCCACCTTGCTTGTAGAAACGGCCCAAAGGCTCGCTGATGAAGTCCGATCCGCGCTGCCCCAGCCGCCCCATGCGCTGGCCGTTCACGAACCATTCCAGCCGGTGCACATCGCCGGCGGTCAGCCGCAGCGCGCGGTCGTCGGGCAGTTTCAGCACCTGGCCGGGGCGCAGGAAGCCGGAATACCAGGAGGTGCCCCTGTCATCTTCCAGCCGCACCCAGATCATGTTGGTGGCGCGCAGGGCCAGGCCCTGTTCCGGCACCTTGTCGATGGGCGCGAGAGAATTTTCGTGCAGGCTCGGACCGACCGGTTCGGCAACGGACGGCGATGCATGCGGCGCGGGAGGCTGCGTGGCCCGCCGGGGCTCCTTCTCCTGGGGCCGTGGGCCAGGCGCCGCAGCCATATCCGGGGATGAAGGCGCCGGCGGCTTCATCGCCTTGCCACGAGGGGCCGCCGCCGCATCGGGCGCTGGACGGATGGAGGCGTCCTCCCGCAAGGTGCGGGCGATCAGGGCGCCGATGGGGTCATCGGCGCGGGCCACATCCTCGCGCAGCGGGGCGGCGTCGCGCAGGCGTTCTTCCTTGTGCTGCACCGAGGCGGCAACACGGCGATGCGTATCCATCTTCTGCGAGCGGGTGACGGTCTGCGAAAGTGCGGTCTTGCCATTCTCACCCCCCGCCTGGGCCATCCGGGGCGCCGGCGCATCGCCGGAAGGGGCGCCCGTCGGCCACATGCCCCAGACAAGGCCGCCAAACAGCACCATCAGCCCCAACACCGAGGCGGAAAGACCACCGGGGGTGCGGCTCGTGGCGCGCAGCCGCTGCAGCAGGGGAAAGCGCACCACTTGGGCGGAGGAAAAGGCGGCGGCCTTTTTTTCCTTCGCTTCCGCAAGCGGCATGTGATTGGCGAAGTGACGCACGATGGGCTCGGCATCGAATCCCAGGAAATGGGCATAGGCGCCGATCATCTTCAGGGCTTCGTCGCGTTGCGGCAGGTTTTCCAGCATGCCCATTTCGATGGCGCGCAAGTGATGCTCGTGCACGCCGGTGGCCTGGCTTGCCGCCTGCAATGAGAGGCCGCGGCGAATGCGCTCGCATTCCAGGTACCAGCCGGCCTCGCCTGTGGGGTCGGTGGTGCCATCCGGCTTGGGGCGGAAAAAAGCCTGGTGGCGCCGGTCGCCCTCGTTCCTGTTCGGATTCTCGCTCATCGTCTTTCATCCACGGGCTGCATTGCCACCGGCACGAACAAGGCGGAAGGGGCGCTCGAAACCGTTGCCTGGGCCTTGGGTGTCGGCGGGTGTCTTTCGAGAACATGATGAACGAAAATGGTAAGCGAATGATGAATGGCGCAAATTTTACGTTTTCAGGAGAGAAGCGCCATTCGCCAGCTGGCCAGGTTCAAACCTGCACGATTTCCACCCCGTGCGCGCGGGCGAATTGCGCCGCCGCCTCGCGCAGGCTGCACGTGCCTTCACCCTCGGCCAACCACTTGGGCACCTCCGCCCGCAAGGTTTCAAGCGGCAGGCTGCGCACCATGGCCTTGACCGGCCCGATGCCGGCCGGAGGCATGGACAGGGTGGCGAAACCAAGGCCCAGCAGCATCATGGCTTCCAGCGGGTCCCCGGCCATGTCGCCACAAACGGAAACGGGCATCTCCGGCGCCCTCGCCCGCGTCTTTTGCGCGATGTCTGACAGCAATCGCAGCATGGCCGGATGCAAGGGATCGTAACGCCGCGCCGTGCGCGGATTGGCGCGGTCGGCGGCGAACACGAACTGCATCAGGTCGTTGGTGCCGATGGAGATGAAATCAACTTCCTTCAGCAAGGCATCGAGCTGCCACAGCAGGCTTGGCACCTCCAGCATGACGCCACAGCGGATCTTGCGCGGCAGGTCGCGTCCCAGCCGCGCAAACAGCCGCACCTGGGATCGCAGCAGGTCCCGGGCGCCGCGCAATTCGCCGATATCGGCGACCATCGGGAACATGAGCCACAATTCACGCCCCGCCGCCGCCGCCAGCAAGGCGCGCAGCTGCATCTTCAGCAGGCCCGGTCGGTCCAGGCCGATGCGGATGGCGCGCCAGCCCATGGCGGGGTTCGGCTCGCGTGCATCCGGCATGAACATGGGGATCTTGTCGGCACCGATGTCGAGCGTGCGAAACAGTACGCGACGGCCGCTTGCCGCCTCGAGAATGGCGCGATAGTGCGACTCCTGTTCGTTGCGGCCGGGCAGGCGCTGCTGCATCAGGAACAGCATCTCGGTGCGGAAAAGGCCAAGTCCATCGGCGCCCAGCTCGTCGAGATATTCCAGATCGGCCGGCAGGCCGGCGTTCATGAGCAGTTCCACGCGCTGGCCATCCTTCGTCACGGGTGGCGCGTCCTTCAGACGCAAAACGCGCTTGCGGGCGTCCTGCTTCAGCGCCATGCGGGTCTGGAAGGACTCCAGCAGCTCGGCATCGGGGCGGATGTGCACCTCGCCGCGGCCGGCGTCCAGAATTACCGTGTCGCCCTGTTCCACAAGGTCGGTCGCCCCCTCCACCCCCGCCACCAGGGGCAGGCCCAACGCCTTGGCCAGCAGCGTGGCGTGGGCCTGTTGCGTGCCTTCTTCCAGCACCAGTCCGGCGATATGGTGGTGGTCGTAATCCAGCAGTTCCGCCGGCCCCATGCCGCGGGCGAAGATGATGGCCTGTTCCGGCAGTTCGCGGGCTTGGCCGTTCAGCCCCGCGGCGTTGCCGTCGCCCCGGGCCAGAATGCGCAGCAGGCGCCAGGAGAGGTCGTCCAGGTCATGCAGCCGCGCCCGCAACCACGGATCCTGCTGGCGCAGCATGCGCGCGCGGTTGTCGGACTGCACGCGCATGACCGCCGCCTCCGCCGTCAGCCCCAGCCGGATGTAGTCCTCCATGCGGTGGATCCAGCTGGCGTCCTCGGCGAACATCATCAGCGCCTCCAGGATGGCGGCATGGGCGCTGCCGGCCAGGCCAGGGTGGGCACTGAGAGTTTCCAGCTCGTCCCGCAATTTCTTCAGGCCTTCGCGCAGGCGCCGGCGTTCGGCCTCGCTGTCCGCGGCCTCGAACTGGTGAATGGCGATGCGCGGTTCGTGCAGCACCGCCTGGCCGATGGCCAGGCCCGGATGCAGCGACTCGCCGCGCAGGTGATGACTGCGCACGCGGTTGGCGCCGAGCTCCTCGCGCAGGGCCAGAACTTCCGGCGAGTGCAGGAACTCGGCCAGCACCATGGCGATGATTTCCATCGCCTCTCGCTCCTCGTCGGTGTAATGGCGCGGCGTGCGGTTCTGCACCACCAGAACGCCAATCAACGCGCCACCGCGCAGCACCGGCACGCCAAGGAAGGATTGATAGTCCTCTTCGCCCGTTTCCGGAAAGTAGCGGAAGGCAGGATGACGCTGGGCCTCGGCCAGGCTCAGGGGCTCCGCGGTGGCGGCGATGACGCCCACCAACCCCTCGCCCACGCGCAGGCGCACACGATGCACCGCCTCCGGCCGCAAGCCCTCGCTGGCGAACAGCTCCAGCGTGTTCTCGTCCACCAGCACGTAGAGCGAGCAGACCTCCGCCACCATGTTGGCGGCGATCAGATGAACGATGCGGTCGAGTTTCTGTTGCGCCGGCTCCTGCTCCGCCATGACATCGCGCAACCTGCGGAGCAGGACGCGCGGGCCACGGCCGGGAAGCATCATGACACGGCGCCCTCCGTGCGGGGGGTGGTTACGGCGGATTTTCGCCAGGCTTGCGGGGAATGCGCGCGCGCAAAGGCATGGCCCGCCATGGCGGCGGGCATGGTGGCGTCATGCATGTGGGCGGGGTGAAAGTGCATGAATTCCCCTCTCGCGCTGACACGCCGGATTTCAGCGATACGTTGCATTGCCGGCGCGAACCGTTGCGCTCAGCCTACCCGAGTTTCCCCTTCCGCGTCCAGACCGAAGGCGGTGTGCAGCGCGCGGATGGCCAGCTCCATCCAGGCTTCGTCGATGAGTACGGAAATCTTGATCTCGGAGGTGGTGATGGCCTCGATGTTCACGCCCTTTTCCGACAGCGTGCGGAACATCTTGGCCGCCACGCCCGCGTGTGAGCGCATGCCGATTCCGACAATGGACACCTTGGCCACGTTGTCAGCCGTATCCAGCGCCTCGAAACCGATGTTCTCCTTCTCCCGCTGAAGCACCTCCACGGCGCGGCGCAGGTCCTTGCGCGCAACGGTGAAGGTGATGTTGGCAAGCCCGTCGGTGGAGACGTTCTGCACGATCATGTCCACCGCCACGCCGGCCTCGGCCAGCGGGCCGAAAATGGAGGCGGCGATGCCGGGTTTGTCCTTCACGTGGCGCACCGCCACCTGCGCCTCGTCGCGCGAATAGGCGATGCCGGTAACGACCTGCTGTTCCATGGTTTCATCCTCATCGCAAACAAGGGTGCCGGGACCACTGCCGTCTTCCATGACTTGCAGCGGCGAATCGGGAGCATCGAAGCTGGAGCGCACGCGCAGCGGCACCTTGTGCACCATGGCCAGCTCCACCGAGCGCGTCTGCAGCACCTTCGCGCCCAATGATGCCAGCTCCAGCATTTCCTCGTAGCTGATGCGCTCGATGCGCCGCGCCTTGGGCACGATGCGCGGATCGGTGGTGTAAACGCCATCGACATCGGTGTAGATGTCGCAGCGCGCGTTCAGGGCGGCGGCCACCGCCACGGCGGAGGTATCCGAGCCGCCGCGGCCCAGCGTGGTGATGCGCCCATCCGGTCCAATGCCCTGAAAGCCGGCGATCACGTTCACCTTGCCCTCGTCCCACGCCGCCAGCAGGTTTTGCGGCGGAATGCCCGTGATGCGCGCCGCGGCGTGGGCGTCGGTGGTCTCGATGGGGATCTGCCAGCCGCACCAGGAGCGCGCCGGAATGCCCATCTTCTGCAACACGATGGCCAGCAGGCCGGCCGTGACCTGTTCGCCGGAGGACACCACCATGTCATATTCCGCACGGTCGAAATCCACGTGCGCGTCCTCAACGTAGCCCACCAGCTCGTCCGTCTTGCCGGCCATGGCCGAAACGACGACGGAAACCTTGTGCCCGGCGCGCACCTCGCGCGCCACATGGCGTGCCACGTTGCGGATGCGGTCAAGGTCGGCCACCGAGGTGCCGCCGAATTTCATCACCAGCCGGCCCATGGCTTGCTCCCGAAATGTCCCGTTGCCGACGCGCCGCCATTCTGGAAGCACGTCCGCCGCCTGAGTTGCGGCCCGTCTTATCGTCCATCCGGCCGCGGGGCAAGCCCCCGATGCGCCAGACCGGGGCTGACCGCGGGGGGCGGAAGCCACAGGCGCCACAATGCTGCCGGAAGTGCCGCGCATGAAAAGCGCGCGAAGAGGCAATTTCAGGCTCGGGCTCATGAC
>JALVSR010000069.1 GCA_027024225.1 Hyphomicrobiales bacterium
GCGCCAATGCCTGCGGCCGTCTGGGCAAGCGCTACCTGTCGGTGGAAAGCCACATCCGCATGATGGCCGCCGCCCAGCCCTTCATTTCGGGCGCCATCTCCAAGACCGTGAACATGCCCAACGACGCCACGGTGGAGGACTGCTTGAAGGCCTACGAACTTTCCTGGAAGCTGGGCCTAAAGGCCAACGCGCTCTATCGCGACGGCTCCAAGCTCTCCCAGCCGCTCACCGCCATAGCGCTGGACGACGATGATGACGAGGAGGCCGAAACGGCCGAAGAATTCGCCGAGAGCGTGGCCCGCGGCCAGCCCGCCGTGCAGCGCACGGAAAGGGTGGTGGAGAAGGTCGTCGAGAAGGTGGTGGAAAAGGTCGTGGAGGTGCGCCGCCGCGAGAAGCTGCCCAACCGGCGCAAGGGCTACACGCAGAAGGCCATCGTCGGCGGGCACAAGGTGTACTTGCGCACCGGCGAATACGAGGACGGCCGCCTGGGCGAGATCTTCATCGACATGCACAAGGAAGGTGCGGCCTTCCGCGCCATGATGAACAACTTCGCCATCGCCGTCTCGCTGGGCCTGCAATATGGCGTGCCGCTGGAGGAATACGTGGAGGCCTTCACCTTCACCCGCTTCGAGCCGGCGGGCCCCGTGCAGGGCAACGACGCCATCAAGCAGGCCACCTCCATCCTCGACTACATCTTCCGCGAGCTGGCCATCGCCTACCTCGGCCGCACGGATCTTGCGCACGTGGACCCGGCCGACATCGGCTTCGACGCCCTTGGCCGCGGCGTGGTGGAAGGCAAGGCCCCGGAAAAGGCCGCGGATGGCGAGGGTGGCAAGGAGGCTCCATGCGCACCGCACGCGGTGCCGGCCTCGAGGGTGGTGTCCACCGGCTTCCTGCGCCATCCGGTGGCGGACAACGTGGTTCTGTTGCCCGGTAACGAGCTGGCCATGGTGGCCGACAACGCCGATGCCCTGATGCGCGAGGTGGAGGCGCTCACCGGCCGGAGCGAAGTGCAGGCCCAGGGCATGGCCGAGGCCCGCGCGCCCTCGCTGTCGCCGGATGCGGCCAGCACCGCGGATGCCCCGGGCGCCGCTTCTCCGGCCAGCAATGGTTCAGCCGCGCTGGACGTGAACGCCCAGCGCATCATGGAGGCGCGCATGAAGGGCTACGAGGGCGAGGCCTGCCCCGAGTGCGGCAACTTCACCATGGTGCGCAACGGCACCTGCCTGAAGTGCGACACCTGCGGCTCCACCTCCGGGTGCAGCTGATCGGACACTTGTATTGACGAAACGGACGGGCGCCGCGGGTGAGGAAACCGCTCGCGGCGCCTTGTTTCGCTTTCGCGAAGGAAGGGGATGGCATCATGCCACTGGCGCCGGAGCATTTGCCGGGAGGAGCATGGGCCGTCATCTTCGTCTCGCGGCTGAAGGCGGACGCGCCCGGCTAGGCGGAAACGGCCCGGCGCATGGTGCAACTGGTCAAGACCATGCCCGGCTTTCTGCGGCTCGCCAGCTGGCGCGACAAGGCGGGCAGGGGTGTCACCATCAGTCAGGGTCTGGCCTCGACAAAGACAGTGATGCCAGCGGCGTTTTTACAGGGGGGCTGGCTTGGAAAAATCACTGAATGTCGTTTCATGTCAATGCAATCGTGATGATTTCTCAATATCTGGGTGGCGTGATTTTTAAGGGTTGAGAGAAGCGCCAATGGCGATTTTTCGCCATTGGCGCTTCTTTGTCATTCCTTTCACAACTCATTGAATATAAAGCATTAAACCGCTTTGCGGCGGTCCATGGGGCCGTGCTTGGCATTCAACGAGTTGTGAGACAGCAAACACGCTATCCGGGACAGCCCTTTTGCAGGATACCGCCGGCCTTACGCCCTCGGAAACGGCTTTGGCTGTTCTCTGCGGACGAAAAACCAGCGAGATGAAGCGAAAATGCCGCCCGAAGGGGCTGGCGCAAAATGCTGTTCCGAAAAGTGCAAGTCAATGTTTTTTCCTTGCTTTTGCGCCAGACTGGCATGCTGGATTTATTGAGGCCAGACCCTGGTGGCGCGATAAGGACTCCATCGCCCGCTGGTGCGCCCACCCCGAACATGCACGGGCACGCAAGCGTGGCGATGCGCAATGGCATGACGACTGGCATATCCAGATCTGCCGTCTTGAACGGACCTTGCGCGGTCCTGCCAATGGCACGCCACCCATTGCCGTGCGATAAAACCGCGTGTCATTCGCGACGGGCCGAACAAAAAAGCCGGTAACGCAATGCGCGACCGGCGTCTTGATGGCTTCGCGTTCGGGGGCGCGGCCCGAAGGAATGAGCATGCCGCCGATCTGGCCTTCATGAATCGCCGATTTCACGGGCGATTGCTTCCCCGGCCACCTTCATGACCGGTCAGGCGGCGCGCCGCTTCTGTGCGACTTCAGGCCTTCCGGCCTCTTCTGCGTCGCCGCCGAAACGAGGCAACGCCCCCATCATTTCTGTTCCAGCCGCGGCACGGCCGGCTCGATGATGCCCAGCTCCTCCAGCCGCCTGTCCAGGTAGGTGGAGCACACGTTGATCAGCTCCTCCACCTTGCCCTCAAAGAAGTGATTGGCCCCCGGCACGATTTCCAGCGTCAGGGTGATGCCCTTCTGGGTCTTGATCTTCTTCACCATGTTTTCCACCACGTCCGGCGGCGTCACCTTGTCTCGCTCGCCGTGCACGATGAGCCCGGAAGTGGGGCAGGGCGCCAAGAACGAGAAATCATAATGCCGCGCCAGCGGCGCGATGGTCAGAAAGCCCTGCACCTCCGGCCGGCGCATGAGCAGCTGCATGGAGATCCACGAGCCGAACGACACCCCCGCCAGCCAGCAGGTACGCGCTTCCGGCACACGGGCTTGCAGCCAGTCGAGCGCCGCGGCCGCGTCCGCCAGTTCGCCGGCGCCATTGTCGAAGAAGCCCTGCGAACGGCCCACGCCGCGGAAATTGAAGCGCAGCACGGCGAACCCCTTTCGCGCGAACATGTGATACAGCGCGTGCGGGATGGGGTTGTTCATGGTGCCGCCAAACATGGGGTGCCCATGCATGATGAGCGCAATCGGCGCGTTGGGCTCTTCCGCCGGGTGATAACGCGCCTCGATCCGGCCGGCCTGACCGGCGATGATGACTTCAGGCATGGTCTGGAAACCTTCCCTGTCCGTTGCTTGGGTTTCGGGCAAATGCGGTTGATGAAAAACGTATCGGTGGCGCGGACATCCGCCGCGCCGGAATCCATTCAAGCCAAGATATAGGAGCGCACGGCGCAAAGCGCAAATCGCTCCCCCGGCACCCGCGAAGAGGGTGGCATTGCGTGCTTCCCTCACCCGGATTTCATTTTGCGCACGCCCGTGGCGGAGATATGGTGCCCACGGGGAACGAGGCTCGGTCACGAAATCGGGAGTGCTCTCATGCGCAGGAGCTTCAAGGCACGTGTTTACACCACCATCGGGTTGCTGGTGGGACTGGCCATGGCCACCGCACCCCTTTCGGCAAAAGAGATGAAAGAGCGGCCAACGGCGCAGGAGATTTACAAGATCATCTGCGCCAACCCGGCCGATGTTACCCAGAAGATGCTGTGCGAGCACGAGGATCTGCGAAAGCTTGATCTTCAGATGCGCGCGCAGCTCGACCGCCTCATGTCCGCCATCGGAGAAGACGAGCACCAGCGCGCACAACTGAAATACAGCCAGGAACGCTTCGCCCACGTGCGCCGCCTGTGCATGGATAGCAAATCCTGCCTGAAGCGGGTCTACGAATCCCGCCTGAAAACCCTGAAGGAATGGGACCTGAAAAGGTAGCGCCGGCCAGTGTGGGGACTGGGCGGTGCAATGGCATTTCACACACCGGCCGGCCCTTCGCCTTTAACGGCTTGTGGGGTGGCCGGGGGGCGCAAGGTGGCGGCTGGCGCCTGTAACGCACGCGCGCGGCTATTGACCCCGCCGCCTCGATGCGGGAAAGAACGGCCTGGAACATGCGCGCCCGGTCTGCGGCGCGGGCTTTTTCTCATTGTTTCGGAGCGTTTCGGACATGGCGGAGAAGAAAATCAGGGTCGCGGTGGTGGGAGCGTCCGGCTACACCGGGGCCGACGCCATGCGCCTGGCGGCGCGGCACCCGGGTGTGGAGATCGTGGCGCTCACTGCCAACACGCACGCTGGCAAGCCGGTGGCACAGGTGTGGCCGCACCTGGCGGGGCTGGATCTGCCCGCTCTCGTTACCAACGAGGAAGTGGACTGGAGCGCCGTTGACGCGGCCTTCGTCGGCTTGCCGCACGGCACCGCGCAGGATGTCATCGTCTCCATTCCGGAGCATGTGAAGGTCATCGACATCTCCGCCGACTTCCGCCTGAAGGACACGGCCACCTACGAAAGGTGGTATGGCCGCAGGCACGAGGCCCCACAGCTGCTGGCCGAGGCCGCCTATGGCCTGACCGAGCACAACCGCGAGGACATCCGGAAAGCCCGCCTGGTGGCCTGTCCGGGTTGTTATCCCACCGCCACGCTGCTGGCGCTGCTGCCGTTGGTGAAGGCGGGGCTGATCTCGCTCGACGACCTCATCATCGATGCCAAGTCCGGCGTTTCCGGCGCTGGCCGGAGCCTGAAGCTCAACACCCTGTTCTGCGAGGCGGGCGAGGGCCTTTCGCCCTATGGCGTTGCCAGCCACCGCCACGCGCCGGAGATAGAGCAGGAGCTGGCCCGCGCCGCCGGGGTGGCGTCGTCGGACGTGGTGGTCAACTTTACCCCGCACCTGGTGCCCATGAGCCGCGGCGAGCTGATCACCGCACACGTGAAGCTGGCCAAGGGCGCCACGGCGGCGGACTGCGAGGCCGAGCTGCGTCGGGC
>JALVSR010000070.1 GCA_027024225.1 Hyphomicrobiales bacterium
GGGCTGGGCGCGTTCTCGCTCAGTGGCGCGGTGGAGGCCACGGGCCCGGTGTTGACGCTGAAAAAGCTGAAAATGCGCCTGGATGGCAGCAACGCGCAGGGCAGCGCGCGGCTGGACATGTCGGGCAAGGTGACGGCCATTGCCGTGGCGCTGGGGGTGGACCGGCTGGTGACCGATACCTACCTGGGCAGCGGCGCCACGGCGGCGCCCGCCGGCGCGCGGGGCAAGGCCGCCAAGGCCGCAGGCCAGAAGGACCGGCGGGCCGCGTCCGGCACGCCTCCGGTGGCACCGGCGCCTTTCCCGGTGGCGGCGGGCGCTGGTGGCTGGTCCGCGGCGCCGATGGTGCCCGACTTGCCGAGCAACGTGCGGGCCGACGTGCGGGTGAGTGTCAACACGCTCCGGCATCGGCGGTTGAAGATGGGCCCGGGCGCGGTGCGCTTCGTGCTGCGGGATGGACGTTTTTCGGCGACGCTGGACAAGATGGCCTTCTATGGCGGCGCGATGGCGGGCAAGCTGGCGCTGCGGACGACGGGCAAGAAGCCGCAAACGACGGCCACGTTCAGGTTCAACGGCGTCTCGGCGCGCCCCTTCCTGACGGATCTGGCGGGGTTCGACTACGTGTCGGGCAAGCTTTCTGGAGAGGTGGACGTGAAGACGCTGGGGCGCAGCCAGCTGGAGATGGTGGGCAACCTCACGGGCCTGGCCAACCTGAACTTCCGCCAGGGCAAGGTGCACGGTATTGACCTGGTGAAGCTGTTGGAGCTGGTGCAGAAGGGCATCGTCAGCGGCTGGCAGTTCGACGAGAACGCCACCACCGACTTCGTCGAGCTGGTGGCGAAGTTCATGATCGTCGATGGCATCGCCGGGGTGAGGCACCTGAGCATGAAGGGTCCGCTGGTGGAGGTGGTGGGCAAGGGCGAGGTGGACCTGCTGCGCCAGCGGCTGGACCTTTCCTTCAATGGCGGGCTGGTGAAGCGCAAGGCGGGCCAGGAAGCCGCGGTGCTGAAGATCCCCGTGCCGCTGGTGGTGAAGGGGCCGTGGCAAAGCCCGAAGATCTATCCCGACATCGCCGGCATCCTGAAGGATCCGAAGGCGGCACTGGAGCAGTTGCAGGGATTGCTGCGGGCGATGGGTGGCAAGAAGCCCGCGGCGCGGCTGGACAAGGCGCGCGAGGCGGTGAAACGAAAGATCAAGGCCAACGCCGGAAAGGTCGAGCGGAAGGTCGAGAAAAAGGTCCAGCGGCAGCTGGAAAAGGTGCTGGGCGACGAACAGGCGGCGGAAACGGCGAAGAAGGCGACGAGGCAGATGAAAAAGTTGCTCGACAGTTTTTTCGGCAAGAAGCCGAAGGCGCCGCGTCCCGTGCCGGAGCCCACGCCGGCGCCGGCGCAATGAAAGGCGTGCGGAGGAGCGCGAAAGCGAGGTTTGGCGAAAATTTCCTGTGGTGGAGCGGGCATGATGAGTGGGCCTGAGGTGACACGGGTGCTGGTGAAGGTGCATGAGGCGCCGTTTGACGTGGCGGCCGAATACGCCGCCTTTCGCGAAGGCTTGTGCTGTGGCGCGGTGGTCAGCTTCACCGGCGTGGTGCGCGCGCATGGCGGCGGGGAGAAGATCGCTGCCATGACGCTGGAACACTACCCGGGCATGACCGAGCGGGCGCTGAACGACATCGCGCAAGAGGCCTGCCGGCGCTGGCCACTCAACAAGGTGCTGGTGATCCACCGTTATGGCCGGCTTGAGCCGGACGAGGACATCGTGCTGGTGATCACCGCCTCCGACCACCGTCGGGACGCCTTCGAGGCGGCGCAGTTCCTGATGGACTGGCTGAAGACGAAGGCCCCCTTCTGGAAGCTGGAAGAAACGGACAAGGGCGCGCGCTGGGTTGAGGCCAAATCCAGCGACGATGCGGCCGCCGCAAGGTGGGAGAAGGAATAAGAGGCGAGAGCCAGGGCCGCTCACGGTCAAGAGTCGCCTCATTCCTGTTTTTACAAAGAAACGCGCCAATGGCGAGTTCTCGCCATTGGCGCTTCTTGGCCATTTTTCCGCGGCTCCCCGAATGTCAAGGGTGGGCCTTCGGGCTGTCGCCGAAGGCGATGTTACCCTTGACATTCGGGGAGCCGCGGAACACATGCTCGCGCACGCTCACGCACGGAAGCATTGCGCATCGGCATGTCTCGTCAGCCCGCCAGCAGGCCGTGCTTCTCCGCGTGCGCGGTTATCAGTCCGGCCAGCTCCCCGGCGTTGGACAGGCAGGTCATGTGCGCCGCGTCCGCGAACTCGTGGTATTCCGCGTTCGGGATGATCTCCGCCATGCCCTTCACCACGTCCGGTGGTGTGGAGAGATCCTGGCTCGCACCCAACACCAGCGTCGGCACGGATATGTTCTTCGCAGCCTCCGTGTAGTCCGTGTCGCGGATGGCGAAGCAGGTGCCGATGTAGCCCCCCGCATGACAGCGCGTGACCATGTTGCGGATGCCGCGCACCTCTTCCGCCCGCTCCTTGCGGTATTTTTCCGTGAACCACGCCTGCTCTATCTGCGGCCAGATGTGGGAAAGGCCGGTGGCGGCGACGGTGGATATGCGCTTGTCCCAGGCGGCGCGGGTGCCGATCTTGTGGGCGGTGTTGCACAGCACGAGCGCCGAGACGAGGTCGGGCCGGGCGTCGGCCAGGCCCAGCGCGATCATGCCGCCCACCGAGATGCCACAGACAATGGCCTCCTTCATGCCGTAATGGTCCATCAACGCGGCGACGTCGCTCACGTGATCGGCCATTTCGTAAGGCGTTTCGCCGACGTCGGATAGCCCGTGCCCGCGCTTGTCGTGAAACAGGAAGCGGAAGTGCTTCCCGCGCAGGGCGTGGGCCACCTTGTGCCAGATGCGGTAGTCGGTGCCCAGCGAGTTGACGAACACCAGCGGGCGTCCATGCTCCTCCCTGCCCGCCCGCGCGTGCAGCACCACGTCGTTCACCGTCACGAAGGCCATTGTCCACCCTCCCCTGTGGATTGCGCGATTCCTCGTTCGCGCCACATTGTGCCGCGCGCGTCCGGCGCGCGCAACTCATACCAGAATGCATGAAGAACCACGCAGAAGCCCCGCGCCCCCACTTGGACCCCGAAATTATGAAAAGGGTTGTCCTGGATAAATCACTCAATGCCGTTTCACATCATTGAAATCACGAAGATTTCCCAATATCTGAACAGCATGATTTTTGAGGGGTTGAGAGAAGCGCCAATGGCGAAAAATCGCCATTGGCGCCCCCTTTCATTCTCACGATGGGCCGCGGCGCATCAGAACAGCTTCATGCGGAACTGCTCCAGCGCCTTCTTCAGGTTGTCGAAGAAGCCCTTGCCGTGCTTGCCGCCGGCAACCTTCTTCTCGATCTCGTCGATCATCTCGTAGAAGGGCTTGAAGGCACCCTCGTCGCCATAGCCCAGCACCTCGGCGAACTTCAGCTCCTTGCGCGCGGCCTCGAGGAGGGCGTCGAGCTGCTTCTGTTCCTCATCGCTGCGCTTTGCCTTTTCCGCCAGCTGCTCGGCCAGGGCCAGCAGGTGTTCGGCGCGCAGCACCGGCAGCGGGATGATGTGGCGGGTGATGACCAGCGTGTTCAGCGCGGCGATGAGGGCCTGCTTGGCTTCCTCGAACTTGCCGGCCTCGACCAGCGGCACCACGGCCTTGATGGCATCCGGGTAAGTGGCCAGCGGAATGTTGGCGACCTCGATGATGATCTCGCTGGCCAGGCCGGAGACGATGGCGCGGGCATCCTGCACGCGGCCCTTCTCCAGCAGAGTGATGGACTGCTTGATGGCTTTCTTCACGCTCTCCACGTCGGCGTGCACGTCCAGCGCATAGGTGACAACGTCAACCGGCGCCAAGGCCAGCTTGGGATCACGCGCCAGCAGGATCTCCAACTGACCAAGGGTCTTGGCCAGTGCGTCCAGGGCGGCCTTCTTGTCCTTCTTGTCCAGCGCCGCAATGGCCAGACGGGTTTGCCGAATGGCCTCGATGGCCTCCTGCATCACCTGCTCGCGTTTGGCCTCCACCTGAGCCGCGCCCTGTTCGCGCGCGGCCTGCTTGGCGCCCTTCTTCGCCTCCTTCAGCGCTTCGGTATCCGTCATCTTCGTCTTCCTTTCGGCAGTCGCCTTCGTTTCAACCTTCTTCACTTTTTCCTTGGCCAGCGCCGGCGTCGTGGCCAGCGGCGTCATGCCCAGCGCCAGCGCCGCCAGCGCGGGTGCCAGCAACAGCTTCATGTTCATTGGTTCGACCTCCTCTTCGTCGCGTTCCTTCGTAGGCGCGCTTGCGCGCACCCCTTTCCGCAGGCATGGCCCAGCCCCCGCCGCCGAGCCACGTTCTCGGCGGTCCGCCCATTCGGGCCAATGGGGGTGGTCTGTTCGGGCGTTCCCCTCCTGCGGTGGAGTGGAATATTTTCCTCAGCTCCATGTTTGGAGATGGCCCTCCGGGAGATGGTTTGAAGGGCGCGGGGATGATTAAATTTTCGTAATGTCCAAGGTGCCGGCGCGCCTTGCCCCTCCGGCGGGTTTGTGGCCCTATGACCGCAAGCGGTATTGGCCCGAGCGAAGGCGGCGAGCGGCATGAGCGACGACAGGCAACCGGGAAGCACGACCCCCGGAAAACCCGGGAAGAACGGCAAGACGGATGACGCGGAAGCTGTCATGTATCAGAACCGCGTCTACGTGCCGGACAGGAAATACTGGCGCGACGTGAAGCCGGGCGATCACGTGTGGCTCATCGATGGCTCGGGCTTCATCTTCCGCGCCTATTTCGCCCTGCCACCGTTAACAAGGCGCTCCGACGGCCTGCCGGTGGGGGCGGTGCATGGCTTCGTGGCCATGCTGCACAAACTTCTGCACCATATGAACGAGGGCAAGAAGCCGACGCACATCGCGGTGCTGTTCGATGCCTCGCGCGAGACGTTCCGCAACGAGATCTATCCCGATTATAAGGCCAACCGGCCGGAGCCACCGGCGGACCTGATTCCGCAGTTCGACCTCATCCGCCAGGCCACGGAAGCCTATGGCATCGCCCTGGTGGAACAGGAGGGCTTCGAGGCCGACGACCTGATCGCCACCTACGCGAAGCAGGCGGCGGAAAAGGGGGCGGTGGTGCACATCGTGTCCTCCGACAAGGACCTGATGCAACTGGTGGATGATCACCGGATCCTGCTGTTCGACCCGATGAAGGAGAAGGACATCGGGCCGGAGGAAGTGGAAAAGCGCTTCGGCGTGGCGCCGGAAAAGGTGGTGGACGTGCAGGCGCTGGCCGGTGATTCCACCGACAACGTTCCGGGCGTGCCGGGCATCGGGGTGAAGACGGCGGCGCAGCTCATCAAGGAATATGGCTCGCTGGAGAACCTGCTGGAGCACGTGGACGAGATCAAGCAGCCCAAGCGCCGCGAAAGGCTCAGGCAACACGCAAAGGATGCCCTGATCTCGAAACAGCTGGTGAAATTGCGCGACGACGTGCCGGTGGAGGTGCCGCTGGCGGCCTTTGCCGTGCATCCACCGGATCCGGAAAAGCTCATCGGCTTCCTGAAGGGGCTGGAGTTCACCACGCTGACCAGCCGCATCGCCAAGGACCTGGGGGTGGACCCTTCCGACATTCCTCCGCTGCCGGTGACGGCGGAGGGCTGGCACGCAAACGAGGACGAGAAGGAGGAGGCCGAGGCGGTCGCCCTGGCCGGGCGCGAGAACCGCTGCACGGCGGCGGAGAAGGCGCGCGAGCGGCTGCGCGGACTGCCTTTCACCCACGCCGGTTACGAGTTGATCGAAACCATCGAACGACTGCGGGCATGGCTGGATGAAGCCCGCGAACAGGGGCTGCTGGCCTTCGACGTGGAAACCACCTCGCTGGACGCCATGCGGGCGGAGCTGGTGGGCGTGGCGCTGGCGCTGGCGCCGGATCATGCGGCCTACGTGCCGCTGAACCACCGCCAGGACGGCGACCTGCTGGGGGAAAGCAAGGAGGCGGTGGCGCAGATCGACACGCAAGAGGCGCTGGCCCTGCTCAAGCCCGTGCTGGAAGACGAATCGGTGCTGAAGATCGCCCACAACGTCAAGTATGACGCCGAGGTGCTGCGGCGTTGCGGCATAAACGTCGCGCCCTTCGACGACACCATGCTGCTCTCCTACGTGCTGGAGGCCGGGCTGGGCGGGCACGGGCTGGACGAGCTGGCCAGGCGCCATTTCGACCACCGTCCCATCGCCTACTCGGACGTGGCGGGCAAGGGCAGGAAACAGGTCACCTTCGACTGCGTGACACCGCGGCGGGCCTGTGAATACGCGGCGGAAGACGCCGATGTGAGCTTGCGTCTGTGGATGCAGCTGAAGCCCGCCGTATACGACGTGGGCAAGAGCGCCCTTTACGAGACGGAAGAGCGGCCGCTGGTGCCGGTGCTGATGGACATGGAGATGACCGGCGTGCTGGTGGATACGCAGGCGTTGATTCGCCTGGGCGAGGAGTTCGCGGCGCGGGCGAAGGAGATCGAGAAACGCATTCACGAGCTGGCGGGCGTCGAATTCAACGTCGGCTCGACGAAGCAGCTGGCGGAGGTGCTGTTCGACAGGCTGGGCCTGACGCCGCCGAAGAAGACCGCCACCGGCGCCCGCAGCACCGATAACGAGGTGCTGGAAGAGCTGGCGGCGGGCGGCGTGGACGCCGGGCCGGACGCGGACGTGCCGCCCAACGTCGTCACCGGTGCGCAAATCGCCGAGCTGGTGCTGCAATGGCGCATGCTGATGAAGCTGAAGAGCACCTATTGCGACGCGCTGGCCCAGCACGTGAACCCGCAGACGGGCCGGGTGCACACCAGCTACTCGCTGGCCGCCACCACCACCGGCCGGCTGGCCTCCACCGACCCGAATTTGCAGAACATCCCCATCCGCACCGAGGAAGGGCGGAAAATCCGCGCCGCCTTCATCGCGCCGGAGGGGAAGAAGATCATCTCCGCCGACTATTCGCAGATCGAGCTGAGGATCCTGGCGCACGTGGCGGATGTGAAGCGCCTGCAAGAAGCCTTCCGCCGCGGCGAGGACATTCACACCCGCGCGGCCGCCGAGATGTTCGAGGTGCCGCCGGAAGAAGTGGACAGGGAACTCAGGCGCAAGGCGAAAGTCATCAACTACGGCATCATCTACGGCATCTCCGCCTATGGCCTGGCGCGGCGGCTGGGTGTGCCGCGCAGCGAGGCGGCGAGCTACATCAAGCTCTATTTCAAGCGCTTCCCGGAGATAAGGAACTACATGGAGCGCGTGAAGAAATTTGCCCGCGCGCACGGCTACGTGGAAACGCTGTTCGGCCGGCGCATTCACGTGCCGGGCGTCTCTGCCAGCAATCCCAGCCGCCGGGCCTACGCCGAGCGCGCGGCCATCAACGCGCCCATGCAGGGTTCGGCCGCGGACATCATCCGCCGCGCCATGGTGCGCATGCCCGGCGCTCTTCGCGAAGCGAACCTGGACACGCTCATGCTGCTGCAGGTGCATGACGAACTGGTGTTCGAGGCGCCGGAGGCGGAGGTGGAAAAGGCCGTCGAGGTCATCCGCCGGGTGATGGAAAACGCGCACTTGCCCGCCGTTGACCTGAAAGTGCCGCTGATCGCCGACGCCGGCGTGGGCGACAACTGGGAAGAGGCGCACTGAGGCGAGGCCGGATCAGAACGCGAGGGACAAGCTTTCTCCGCTCAATGACTGGTGCCCTCGGAAAAGGTGATCTTGTTGAAGACGTTGTATTTGCCGACGGGTTTTTTCATGGGGATGCGCTTTTTCACCTCGAAGGTGTTGGCGTCCACCACCAGCACCGCGCCGTCCTGCTCCCACACGGATATCAGCGCGTATTTGCCGTAACGGTCGAACTCCACGTGCGCCACGGTCTTTCCGGGCGCGTAGTTGAGCACCTTCACGATCTCAAGCGTGCGCTTGTCGATGACCAGCATCTTGTCCCTGTCCGGGCCGAAGAACACGTCCGCCCAGGCGTAGGGCGTGTTTTCGTGCGAACGCAGGAAGAAGCCGGGGCCGGGGGTCTTGAGCGTCTTCACCACCTCCCAGGTGTCCATGGCGATGATGCTGATGCGCCCTTCGCCCAAGTGCGGCGTGGCCATGACCGGGCGGCCCTGCCACTTCCACGTGATGCCGCTGCCAAGGTGCGGCAGGCCGGGCAGGTCGAGCCTGCGGATGACCTCGCCGGTGTCCACGTTGAGCACGATAGCGCCCTTCAGGTCGCGCGAGGCCCCCAGCATGTGCCGGTATGACTGGTCGAAGAAGAAATCATCGACGATGGCCGGCAGCTTCACCCGCCGCACCTCATAGAGCGCCTCCTTGCGCTTCGGGTCGGTGCTGATTTCCCAGAATTCGGGCGCGTCCTTCAGCGTGGCGACGAAGCTGTGCCGCGGCCGGGCCTGATACACGGCGGCCACGCGCGAGCTTGCGCCATCGGCGGAGACGGCGGGGATGATCCTGATGACGCTCAGGTCATCGGCGGAGAGCAGAACGAGGTTGTGCGGCAGGTAGTTGGCAACCGCAATGACGCTGCCATCGGCGGAAATGGCGATGTTGCGGGTGTTGATGCCGGCGCGCATCTCCGCCACCACGTCCAGCGTGTAGAGGTCATACTTGGTGATCCAGCCATCGCGTGACTGGAAGAAGACGTAGCGGCCATCGGGCGTGAACTTCGGCCCGCCGTGCAGCGCGTAGCGGCTCTTGAAACGGGTGAGGCGCTCGAAGGTGTCGCCATCGAGGATGCTCACATGATGATCGCCCGATTCCACCACCACGAACAGGTTCAGAGGGTCGGCATCATGCTGTGGGCGGGTGACGGAAAAGTCGGTATCCACCGGAATGTGGCGGGAGGCCTCTATCTCCTTTTTCCCCCACACCGGCATCTGCGGCAGGGGGGTGTAGATGTACTTCACCAACGCCGCGATCTGCTTCTCGCTCAGCTTGTCGCCGAAGGCCGGCATCTGGGTGGAGATGCGTCCCTGCGCAATGACCTTCGCCGCCTTTTTCTTGCGCAGGCGCCTGAGGTTGCCGGGCAGCAGTGCCGGGCCGATGCCGCCCAGCCGCTCCTTGCCGTGGCATTCGGCGCAATGCTTCTGATACAGCGCCGCCGCATGGGGCCGCGCCGCGTCCTTCGCCACCGCCGCCAGCGGGACAAGCATCATCAGCGCCATCGTGAAAGCCGCGAGTCTCTTCATGCCGGCGTCCCCTGTTCATCGGTCGCGCAGGCAGTGAAGCACGCCTCGCCCGTCCTTCGCCTTGACGCAGGGCAAATGCGTCATTGACGCCACCCCTCAAAGGGGTAAGCTGAATTCAACCGGCGGCTCGCGCCGGTGGCGCCGGGGTACCCGCCCCATGCCAGAAGACCGGCGCGAAGCCGGCGGCATGCGCGTCAATTCACACCTCAGGGAGGACAGAACCATGCTCGCGCGCACCCTCATCGCCGCCGTCGCCATCTCGGCGGCGGCCCTGTTGCCCGCTTCCCTCGTCGCGGCGGAGATCGAGAACAAGCTGGTGGTGGTCACCTCGTTCCCGAAGGATCTCACCAGCGTGTTCAAGCGAGCCTTCGAGAAGAAATATCCCGGCACCAAGGTGGACATGCTGAAGAAGAAGACCACCGCCGGGGTGAAATACATCCAGGAAACCGCCTCCAACAATACCACCGACATCTTCTGGGCCTCCGCGCCGGATGCCTTCGAGGTGCTCAAAGGCGACGGCCTGTTGGCCAAATACGAGGTGAAGGCAAAGGGTATTCCCGACAAGATCGGGAGCTTTCCGCTGAACGACCCGGACGGCTACTACAAGGGCTTCGCCGCCTCCGGCTATGGCATCATGTGGAACACCCGGTATTTGAAGGCCAAGAAGCTGCCCGCGCCGAAGGAGTGGGAAGACCTCACCAAGGCGGTTTATTTCAACCATGTCGGCATGTCCGCGCCCTCGCGCTCGGGCACCACGCACCTGACGGTGGAAACCGTGCTGCAGGGCAAGGGCTGGAAGCAGGGCTGGGCCCTGTGGAAGGGTATCGGCGGCAACCTGAAGACGGTGACGGAACGCTCCTTCGGCGTGCCCTCGGGCGTGAACTCCGGCGAATTCGGCATTGGCATCGTCATCGACTTCTTCGGCTTTTCGTCGAAGGCCACGGGCTACCCGGTGGAGTTCGTCTATCCGTCCACCACGGCGCTGGTGCCGGCGAACATCGCCATCGTGAAGAACGCGCCGCACCCGAAGGCGGCCGCCGCCTTTATCGAGTTCGTGCTCTCGCCGGAAGGCCAGGAGCTGCTGCTGGATCCGAAAATCCAGCGCCTGCCGGTGCGTCCGGAGCTCTACGAGACGAAAGCGAAGCACCTGCCCAACCCGTTCAAGGGCGAAATCGCCGCCAGCGTGGCCTTCGACGTGAAGAAGTCCAAGGCGCGTTACAACCTGGTCAACTCGCTGTTCGACGTGATGATCACCTATCGCCTCGATGACCTGAAGGCGGCGACGAAGGCCATTCACGAGGCCGCCGCGGCGCTGGCGAAGAAGCCCAACCCGGAGGCCGAAAAGCTGCTGGCCCAGGCCCGCGCGCTGGTGGCGGCGGTGCCCATCGACGAGGCGAAGTCGCTGGACCCGGAATTCGCCGCCATATTTAAGAAGAAGCGCAAGAAAAAGACCGACAAGGTGAGCGGACGCCAGGCGGAAGTGGAGCAGCAATGGGACGCCATGGTGAAGGCCAATTACCTGAAGGCGAAGGAACTGGCCGAAAAGGCGAAAGCCATGGCACAGTGAGCTGACGGCACCATGGCCCATTGATACGGAGCGGCATGCAAGGAGCGGCGTGGCGGAAAGTATTCGTCCGCCCCGCCCTCCGCATCGCCGCCAGCGGTCACGCACCCCGTAACGGGAGGTTCCGCATGAGCGCCACCGGCCCCATGGAAACGGTTCATCCCCATCATCCGGCCAGCACGCGGCGAAGGCTGTGGCGCGAAATCGTGGCCGCCTGGCGGGCGCAGAAGGGCGCGGCCCTGCTGGCGCTGGCCATTCTGGCATTCCTGCTGCTGTTCCTGGTCATACCGGTGGCGCAGGTGGTTTACGTGGCGTTTCTGGACGTGGAGCGCGGCGGCTTCACCCTGATCAATTTTCTCGACTTCTTCCGCACGCCGCTGTTCCGCGAATCCTTCTACAACTCGCTTTACGTCTCCTTGATGTCGGTGGTGGTGGCCACCTTCATCTCGCTGCCGCTGGCCTATTTCACCTCGCGGTTCAATTTCGCCGGGACAGCGCTCATCCAGACGCTGGGCGTGTTGCCGCTCATCATGCCACCATTCGTCGGCGCGGTGGCCATGCAGATGATCTTCGGCGCCAATGGCTCGGTGAACCTGTTGCTGGACGAGTATTTCGGCTTCACCATTCCGTTCATGGAAGGGTTGAACGGGGTGATACTGGTTCAGTCCATCCACTATTTCCCGTTCATTCTCATCAACCTTTCGGCCAGCCTGAACACCATCGACCGCTCGCTGGAAGAGGCCGCCCAGAATCTGGGCGCGCATGGCTTTCGTCTGTTCCGGCGCATCGTCTTTCCGCTGGCCATGCCCGGCTACGTGGCCGGCGCGGCGCTTGTGTTCTTGAAGGTGTTCGACGATCTCGGCACGCCACTGCTGCTGAACGTGAACACCATGCTGGCGCCGCAGGCGTATCTTCGCATCTCCTCCATCGGCATCACCGACCCCATGGGCTATGTCATCTCCGTCATCCTGGTGGTGTTCTCGCTGCTCTCGCTGTGGGTGGCGCACCTGGCCATGAAGGGGCGGGAATACGCCTCGGTGCAGAAGGGCGGCGGCGGGCTGCTGAAGCGCGACCTGAAGCCGTGGGAGAAGGCGGGGGCCTATCTCGTCATCGTGCTCATCCTGCTCATCGTGCTTTCGCCGCACTTCGGCTTGCTGCTTTTGTCCTTCGGCACCATCTGGTCGTATTCGGTTTTGCCCGACGGCTTTACGCTGGCCCATTACCGCGAGGTCTTCACCACCGCCTGGCCATACATCACGAACACGCTGCTCTATGCCGGCCTGGCGGCATTCATCGACGTGACGCTTTCCACCGCCATTTCCTACATCGTGCAGCGCACACGCATTCCGGGGCGCCATCTACTGGACTACCTGGGTACGGCGGCGGTGGCGGTGCCGGGCGTGGTGCTGGCCATCGGATACTTGCGCACCTTCCACGACGTCATGCTGCCCGGGGTGGACAAGCCGCTGGCCACCTGGTGGGTCATCATCGTGGTGGCGCTCACCATCCGACGCCTGCCTTACGCGCTGCGCGCCTGCTCCGCCGCCCTGCAGCAGATTTCCGTGACGCTGGAGGAGGCGGCGCAGAACCTGGGTGCGGGCCGTTTCACCACGGTGCGGCGCATCGTGGTGCCGCTCATGGCCGGTGGCATCGCGGCCGGGTTCGTGACCGCGTTCGCCACCGCCGCGGTGGAGCTTTCCGCCACCATCATGCTGGTATCCAGCGAGTCGGACGCGCCGTTGTCCTATGGCATCTACGTCTACATGCAGACGGCGGCCGGGCGCGGGCCGGGCGCGGCTTTGGGCGTGCTGGCCGTGGTCATCGTCGGCTTCGCCACGTGGCTTTCGCACCGGTTCGTGGAGAAACAGCGCGCACAGGCGGCGCTGGACGAGCGCATGGCGGCGGCGCAAGGAGTGTGAGAAAGGGACCACAGGATGCATCATGCGACGAACAAGGCGACGGATACGAAAGCGGGGATCGCTGGGCGCATGGAGCCCAGGCGCATTCTCATCGAAAACCTGCACATTTCCTTTGGCCCGACGCACGTGCTGCGCGGCATCGACCTGGAGATCGCCCCCGGCGAGCTGTTCGCCTTCCTGGGCCCTTCGGGCTCGGGCAAGTCCACCCTGTTGCGCGCCATCGCCGGTTTCGGCCCGCACCCGCGGGGGCGCATTTTCATCGGGGATGAGGACGTGACCACCCTGCCGCCGTGGGAGCGCAACGTGGGCATGGTGTTTCAGAACTACGCCCTGTGGCCGCACATGACGGTGTGGGAGAACGTGGCCTTCGGCCTGAAGGAGCGCGGCGTGCCGAGGGCGGAGATCGCCCGGCGGACAAGGGAAGCGCTGGAGCTGGTGGGGCTGGTGGAGCTGGCGAACCGCCGCCCCTCACAGCTCTCGGGCGGGCAACAGCAGCGAGTGGCGCTGGCGCGCACCATCGTGGTGCGGCCGCAGGTGTTGCTGCTGGACGAGCCGCTGTCGAACCTGGACGCCAACCTGCGGGTGCAGATGCGGCGCGAATTGCGGCGGCTGCAGCGCGAGCTGGGCATCACCACCGTGTTCGTCACCCACGACCAGGAAGAGGCCAACACGCTGGCCGACACCATGGCCGTGCTGGAGGGCGGTGTCATCCAGCAGACCGGCCCGCCCATGGAGCTCTATGACGACCCGGCCAACCTGTTCGTGGCCGGCTTCCTGGGCGCGGCCAACCGCCTGCCGGGGCGGGTGGTGGCGCGCGATGGCGAAAAATGGTTCGAGGGCCCGGCCGGGTTTGCCCTGCCGGTGACGGTGGAGGAAGAGCCGGGCGAGGCCTGGGCCGTGTTCCGCCCGCAGGCGGCGCAGTTGCTGGCGGCGGAAGCGAAAGCAAGCGACGGCGAGGTGTGCGTGCCCGTGCGCATCGCGCACGCGGAGTTCCTGGGCCCGGTGGTGCGTTATGGCGTGATGGTGGACGAGCACGAGGTGCTGGTGGACGAGGCCCATCTGCCAGGCACGAGGCCACGGGCGGCAGGCGATGCGGCGAACCTGAGCGTGCGTCGGGAGACGGTGCGGGTGATTCGGGAATGAGCAACATATGTTCTCGCTCGCAGACTTTCCGGGAGCACCGAGGCCGCAACCTTCTTCGTCATTCCCGCGCAAGCGGGAATCCAGTAACTGAGTGATTCAGTTGTGGATCCCCGCTTTCGCGCAGTGGTGTCCAAGGAAAGTTATCATAAGACCATGTCTCCAAAGAGCGGCGTTGTATGGAAC
>JALVSR010000071.1 GCA_027024225.1 Hyphomicrobiales bacterium
TCCTCTCACCTCTTTCCGTGCCAAACCGCCGCCACTGACGTTGTCAGCCCTGACTTCCGCAAACGTGGCGAGCGAGCGGGGCAGGCATCGGATGTCCTCTCACCTCTTTCCGTGCCAAACCGCCGCCACTGACGTTGTCAGCCTCGACTTCCGCAGACGTGGCGAGCGAGCGGGGCAGGCATCGGATGTTCTCTCACCTCTTTCCGTGCCAAACATCCGCCACTGACGTTGTCAGCCTCGACTTCCGCAAACGTGGCGAGCGAGCGGGGCAGGCACCGGATGTCCTCTCACCTCTTTCCGTGCCAAACCGCCGCCACTGACGTTGTCAGCCCTGACTTCCGCAGACGTGGCGAGCGAGCGGGGCAGGCATCGGATGTTCTCTCACCTCTTTCCGTGCCAAACCGCCGCCACTGACGTTGTCAGCCCTGACTTCCGCAAAGCGAACAGCTCCCGGAATAACCTCCCTCGTGTATTCCCCACAAAAAACGGGGCGCATGTGCGCCCCGTTTTTTCCAGTCTCCACCACTCCGATTTTCATCACATCAGGAAGCCGACAATCCTCTTCACATCTTCGAAAATCGGCGCGGCGATGGCGCGCGCGCGCTCTGCCCCGTCGCGCAACACCTCATCGATGTAGCCCGGATCGGCCAGAATGCGCTTCATCTCGGCATTCACCGGCGAGAGCTTCTCCACCACCAGCTCCGCCAACGCAGGCTTGAACTCGGCGAAGCCCTTGCCGCCGAACTGGCGCAGCACGTCTTCATGCGAGACCCCCGCCAGTGCGGCGTAAATGCCCACCAGGTTGGCCGCTTCTGGCCGGCCTTCCAGCCCCTCCACCGTCTCCGGCAGCGGTTCGGGGTCGGTCTTCGCCTTGCGGATCTTCTTCGCGATGGTATCCGGGTCATCGGACAGGTTGATGCGCGAATAGTCCGATGGATCGGACTTCGACATCTTCTTGGTGCCATCGCGCAGCGACATCACGCGCGTGGCCGGCCCCTGAATCAACGGTTCCGGCAGCGGAAAGAAGCCCCCTTTCTCCTCCCCCGCCAGCCCCAGCTCGGCGATGCGCTCCGCGTAATCGTTGTTGAACTTCTGTGCGATGTCGCGGGTCAGCTCCAGGTGCTGCTTCTGATCCTCGCCCACCGGCACCTTTTCGGCATGATAGGCCAAGATGTCCGCCGCCATCAGAACGGGATAGTCATACAGGCCCACGGAGGCGTTCTCGCGGTTCTTTCCGGCCTTCTCCTTGAATTGCGTCATGCGGTTCAGCCAGCCGATGCGGGCCACGCAATTGAGCACCCAGGCCAGCTCCGCGTGCTGCGACACCTGCGACTGGTTGAACACGATGTGCTCTTTCGCGTCGATGCCCGCGGCCAGGAAGGCTGCCGTCACCTCGCGCGTGCTGCGCAGCAACTCCTTCGGATCCTGCCAGACGGTGATAGCGTGCATGTCCACCACGCAATAGATGCACTCGTGATCCTTCTGCAGGTCCACGAAGCGCACGATGGCCCCCAGATAATTGCCCAGGTGCAAGTTGCCCGTGGGCTGCACGCCGGAAAAAACCCGCGGCTTCTTCATGGCCAAGACCCTCATGCTGAACAAGGACGACAAGGCGAAAGGACCTGTGGCAATCGCCCCAACAGGCCTCAAGCGGGTATATGCCGCCAGCCCGCCCCTTGCAAGAGCCCCCACGCGCGGGTTTCATGCCCCGCCTCCTCATCCCGCCGTGGTATTTCCCGATTAAGCGTGTCTTAACCGGAATGCGCGACCTTGAGGCGAACGCGACTTCACCGGAGAACAACGAGACGGAACATTCATGCGCGCGCATACCGCCGAGACAGATGATGCCGTGGTGCCCAAGGCGCTGCAGGCCTTCATTCGCCGCCGGCTGATGGAACTGGTGGGACTGCTGTTTCTCGCCGGCGCCATCCTGGTCACACTGGCGCTGGCCAGCTGGTCGGTGCTCGACCCCTCGCTCGACCGGGCGGTGGATGCGCCGGTGCGCAACTGGCTGGGCTGGCATGGCGCGATGATCTCCGACTTGATGTTGAGCCAGTTGGGGCTGGCCAGCATCCTGCTGGTGGTGGTGCTTGTCGTCTGGGCCGTGCGCTGGCTCACCTTCA
The DNA here is from genome assembly GCA_027024225.1 of Hyphomicrobiales bacterium. GTDB lineage: Bacteria > Pseudomonadota > Alphaproteobacteria > Rhizobiales > Aestuariivirgaceae > Thermopetrobacter. The sequence goes on from JALVSR010000071.1 coordinate 2,124, forward strand.
ACCCGCCCGCGCGCCTGTATCTCCGCTTCATCTGGCTTCTCGCCGCCATCCTTGGCGCCGCCGGCGCCCTGGCCGCCCTGCCCGCCCCCCAACAGTGGCCCCTGCACACCGGACTGGGCGGCAACCTCGGCGCCTCCCTGTTTTCGGCCTTTCATAGTCTCTTCGGCATGTTCATGCAGCCCCTGCCGGCCACGATCATCACCGGCACGTCGCTGTTCATCATCACCGTTTTCTCCACGCTGCGCGCAACCGGCATCAACGGCGAGGAAATCGTCAGGGCCGCCCGGGTACTGGGCGAAAAGCGGCAGGACAAGGTGGCCCAGGGCATTGGCCGGCTGGCCCATGCACGCATGTGGCTGGCGAACAAGCTGCGCGCCCGCAGGCGCGCCAGCCCCCCCGCACCGGAAAACGCCGCGGCGGGTCCGAAGCCGGGCGAGGCGAAACACGCCCATCAGCCCTCCGCGCAGATACGTCGCCCTGCCGCCCGCCCCGCAATGGTGGAGGAAAACGCCACGGACAGGCCGCCCGTCGCCGCCTTTGCCCCGCGCAGCCGCGATGTGGGCAAGGGCTGGAGCCTGTTCGCCGTCGGCACCGCGCTGACCGCGCCGCTGGCAAGGTTGCGGAGCTTGTGGAAGAATGTCGACGACACCCCGCAAATGGCGGCGCCGGCTTCCTCGGCGGCCAATATGCGCGCCCGGCACGAGCCGGTGTTGCCAAATCAGCCGGATGTTGTCGCCCGCCGCCAGGAGCCGCAGCTGCCTCCCGTCATGTCGCCGGTCAATCCCCAACCCGCGCCGGCTCCAACCGCGGCGCAGCCCGTGCCTACCGGCCAGCCCGCCACCTGCGCTCCCGAGACCCCGGTCACGGCCTCCCATGGCCAGCCCGCCGCCCCCGCCGACATGGCAGGCGCTCCCTCGCATGTGGATGCGGCGCCGGAATTCTCGACGCCCCCCGACCAGTCGCCCAAGCCGCATGCCTCTTCCGTGACCATAGGCGCACCGGTCGATTCCGCCTTCCTGCCGGCCGACCCGGCCGAGGAGCATGAAATGCCGGAATCCCCGCAAGACATGCCCCCCGCCTCGCAGGCTGCCGCGGCGGTTCCGGCAACAGCGCGGCCCCGTTCAGCCACTTCAATGCCCGCCGCCTCGGCTCCCGCCGCCCCGGCACGGCCAGCCCCGCAAGCGACCTCGAAAAAACCGCTGCACGAAATCGAGCTGCCGCCGCTGGACATTCTTGCCCTGCCCCGGCCGGAAGACCGCCAGGCCACCGCGTCCGACGAGGAATTGCAGGAAAACGCTGCCACCCTGGAACAGGTGCTGGAAGACTTCGGCGTGCGCGGGCGCATCGTCAACGTCTGCCCCGGCCCGGTGGTGACGCTTTACGAGTTCGAACCCGCCCCGGGCATCAAGTCATCGCGCGTCATTGGCCTGGCCGACGATATCGCCCGCTCCATGTGCGCCATTTCGGCCCGCATCGCCGTGGTGCCGGGGCGCAACGTCATCGGCATCGAGCTGCCCAACCAGAAGCGCGAAACGGTTTATCTGCGTGAAATGCTGCAAAGCGACAGCTACCGCAAGAGCAGGTTCAACCTGCCGCTGGCGCTGGGCAAGAACATCGCCGGCGAGCCGGTGTTCGCCGATCTGGCGCGCATGCCCCACCTGCTGATCGCCGGCACCACCGGCTCGGGCAAGTCGGTGGGCATCAACACCTTCATCATGAGCCTGCTCTACAAGCACACGCCGGAAACCTGCCGGCTCATCATGATCGACCCCAAGATGCTGGAGCTGTCCATCTACGACGGCATCCCGCACCTGCTGACCCCGGTGGTGACCGACCCGCGCAAGGCCGTGGTGGCGCTGAAATGGGCCGTGCGCGAAATGGAAGAGCGCTACCAGAAAATGGCCATGATGGGCGTGCGCAATCTGGACGGCTTCAACGCGCGCGTGAAGGATGCACTGCAAAAGGGCGAGAAGATCACCCGCACGGTGCAGACGGGCTTCGATCCCAACACCGGCGAACCGGTGTTCGAGGAAGAGGAGCTGGACCTCAAGCCACTGCCCTACATCGTGGTCATCATCGACGAGATGGCCGACCTGATGATGGTGGCCGGCAAGGACATCGAGGGCGCGGTGCAGCGCCTGGCCCAGATGGCGCGCGCCGCGGGCATTCACGTCATCATGGCCACGCAGCGCCCATCCGTGGACGTGATCACCGGCACCATCAAGGCCAACTTCCCCACCCGCATCTCGTTCCAGGTGACCTCCAAGATCGACAGCCGCACCATCCTGGGCGAACAGGGCGCGGAGCAGCTCCTCGGCCAGGGCGACATGCTCTACATGGCCGGCGGCGGCCGCATCGTGCGCCTGCACGGGCCGTTCGTCTCCGACGAGGAGGTGGAGCACGTGGTGAACCACCTCAAGCGCCAGGCGCCGCCGGAATACGTGGATGCCGTGGTGAGCGAACAGGAGGAGGGCGGCACGGGCGCCGGTGCCGCCGCGGCCGATGGCAAGGTGGGCGCCAGCGGCGATGAGCTGTATGACAAGGCGGTGCAAATCGTGCTGCGCGACCGCAAAGTATCCACCAGCTACATCCAGCGCCGGCTTTCCATCGGCTACAACAAGGCCGCAACGCTCATCGAGCGCATGGAGGAGGAAGGCCTCATTTCCGCGCCCAATTCCAAGGGGCGGCGCGAAATCCTGG
>JALVSR010000072.1 GCA_027024225.1 Hyphomicrobiales bacterium
CATCCTTGACGAAGATGTGCGTGTAGGCAGCGTGCACCTTCAGCCAGTCGTTGGGCACATAGGTGAGGCCCAGCGAAAGCCAGTGGCGGTCGTTGTCCGGCACGCGCACGCCGCGGGTGGAATCGGGTACCGGGCTTTTCTCGTAGGCATAACCGGCACGCACGGTGAGCGCCTCGGTCATGGTGTATTCGCCACCAATGGCGAAGAGCCAGCCGTCCTTCCAGTTGTAGGTTTCAGGCGGTGGATTCGGGCCGCCCGAAGGCTCGATGTCGAATTCCTTGAACAGGCTCCAGTTGGTCCATTCCACCGTGCCCATGAGGGTGAAATCTTCCGTCACACGCTGGCGGATGGAAAGGGTGGCGATGTCCGGCAGGGTATGCCTGACGCTGGCGCGATTGGTGGACCCCAGGAGATAGAAGTCGCCCTTCAGCTTGTGCTTGATGCGGCTGCGATAGCCGAGGCCGATTTCGGTCCCCTCCACGGGCGTGAAATGAATGCCTGCGGTAAAGCCCACGCCCCAGTCGTCCCCCTTGATCCGCGCAATGACCGCCCCCAGTGCGGCGTTGGAGAGGTCGCCATCCATGTAATTGACCTGAAGGCCGGCGGCGATGGAAAACATGTCGTTGAGCTTCACGCCGATCATGGGGTTGATGTTGACGGTGAAGATCTCGGACTTGTAGCCATAGAGCGCGCCCAGCGAGTTCGGATCGTTCTTCGTTTTCATGCCGAACGGCGAGTTGACCGCCAGGCCGGCCCAGATCATGTTGGTGAGCTGCACGCTGGTGTAGGAGGCCGGCACCACCGCCGTCTTGCCGATATTGCCGGAATTGCCGGAGAAGGGGGCCGGCGCGCCGCCTCCCGCCCGGCGCTGATTCCTGGCCTTGGAATAGGGCAGGATGAGCGCGGCGTTGTAGTCGCTCTTGATGCCCTCGTGACGGGTTACCGTGGCCGGATTCCAGAACATGGAGGACAGGCCGTGACCACCTGCGGCAACGCCGGCGAAGGAGCTTCCCTGGAATTCCGTTGAATGCTCATGAATGCCGAAACCGCCAGCCATGGCGGTGGACGCGAAGGAAATCACGGCCAAGGCGGAGACGCCAGCCACCAGCAGATTGCCCAGCCTGTTCATGTTTTCCTTGCTCCCGTTCACAGGTGCAGCGAGATGTTTCCTGACGCATCTTCGCCGCAGACTATTCCCGAATGGGGCGAGGAGGGGCAAGGGGAGAGAGGCGAATGACGGGAGTTTGAGCGGAGATTGTTGCAAATTGGCAACAATTCCGCGCCGCGGCTTGCGCGGCAATATCCAACGTGCGCCGCGGACAAAAGGACTCCTTCCCGGCAATCACCGAAGGGGCCTTGTGTCATCGCCCCGGTTCTACTGCGCCGGAGCAAGGTGAATGATCTTGCGCCGCCGCTTGCCGTCGGCATTTTCCTCGTGCGTGTCGGGCTTTTCCGCGGTGGTGTCCGCGCCTTTTCCATCCGGCGAGGAGGCATCGGGCAGAGGGATGTCCAGGGCGGAGGACTGATTCAGGCGGCGGATGATGACGCGGGGACTTTGCGGGTCTTTCCCGCCTTTTTCATCCGATGCCGGTTTCGCGTCCGTCTCCAGCGCGGGGGAGGCCTCGCTCAGCCGTGGCTTTTTTGTGGTGGCGGCGGTGTGTTCGGCATCGCCTTGCGCAGTGGGGGCGGGCGTGGCGGCCGCCATGGAATCGTCCTCTTCCTTTTTCTCCTCCTCCAAGGGGGAGGTCGCGACGCCGGTGCGCGGCCGTCCGGAAGGAGCGCAGGCCGGATCCGCCGCTTCCGGGGCGGAGTGGGCCAGCTCCACGGGAGGTGCATCGGGCAGGACCGTCGGCTCGGGCTGCGCCTCGCCAAGCATGTGCGCCAGGCGATCGAACAGGGTGGACAGAACCGTCACCGTGGCGAGGGCGGCGTGTGGCACGTCGTGGACTTCGCGCAACAACCACGCCAGGCGGCTCGCGGCGGCATCGGGCAGGGTCGGCTCGGCCGGGGGCGCGCCATGCATGATATTGGCCACCTCGTCCGCCGTGCGCGCCAATAACAGGCGCATGCCGTCCAGCACGGCGTTTTCGTGCATATCGGCGCCCGCTTCGGGGTGGGGAGACGTGGCGGAAGCGGTATTGACGTCGGTGGTGCGCGCATGCTCGCTGGCGCGGGCTTGGGCCTGCATCAGCTTGCGCAGGGCCTCCAACAGGCGGCGGGTTTCGTCGTGCTGGTGCCGGCGCAGGTATTCGGCCAGGAACCAGCGGCCGCGCGGCGTTTCCATGACAGCGGCCTCGATGGCCTCGTATTCATCGCGCCAATCGTGCTCGGAATTTCCGTTTGCGGCTTCGTGCGCTTTCTGCTTGACGATGCCGCGGTAAGACCGGTTCATGCCCACCAACCCCTAACTCACACAGGGAAAAAACTCACCGCCAATCTGGCCGCATGTGGCCAGCGCCATCATTCGCGTCGGCGGAAACCTTGGAGCACTATGCCCGAAAATGGTTAGCAAAGGCTTGCGGGACGATCCGGAACATGGGGCGGCGGAGGGGGGCGCCCGGCGCATCGCGATGCTGTATGGCGCGCAGTTCCTGGCCATTGGCATGATGCTGCCGTTGTTGCCGGTCTGGCTGGCCGCACGCGGGATGGACGCGGCGGCCATCGGACGCGTGCTGGCGGTGCAGAGCCTGGCGCGGGTGGTGGCCCAGCCGCTGCTGGCGCAGGTGGCCGACCGCACCGGCCGGATGAAGATGGTCATGGTGGCGTGCGCGGGGATGGCCATGCTGGCGCTGGTGGGGTTGGGGCTGACGGAAAGACCCGTGGCCATTTTCATCGGCGTGGTGGCGGCGGCCTTCTTCTTTTCGCCACTGGTGCCGCTGGCGGAGGTGCTGGCGGTGCGGGCCGGTGGCCGGCTGGGCGTGGCCTATGGGCGCATGCGGCTTTGGGGGTCGCTCACGTTCATCGTGGGCGCCATGCTGGCCGGAGTGCTGATGGACATGCTGGAGCCGGTGGCGCTGGTGTGGGCGCTGGCCGCGGTGCATGGGCTGGCGCTGCTGGCGGTGGCGGCGGCGCCGGAAATGCCGGCAGTGGAAGAAAACGCGGAGCGGCAGGATGGCGCCGCCGACTGGCGGGCTCTTCTGAATGGTCCGTTTGTGCTGTTCCTGTTGGTGGCGGGGCTGATACAGGCCTCGCATGCCATGCTCTATGGATTCGCCGCCCTGCACTGGAAGCACCTGGGGCATTCGGGCACGGTCATCGGCCTGCTTGTGGCGGTGGGAGTGCTGGCGGAGGTGGTGCTGTTCTGGTTTTCGGCCGCCGTGACGGCGCGGCTGGGGGCGGTGCGGCTGCTGATGCTGGCGGCGCTGGCGGCGGTGGTGCGCTGGGCCGGAATGGCGATGAACCCACCCCTCGTCGGATTGTTCACGCTGCAATTGCTGCATGCCCTTACCTTCGGCGCGGCGCACCTGGGGGCTATCAGTTACGTGCAGACGCGCGTGCCGGCGCGGCTGGCGGCCACGGGGCAGGCCTTGTATTCGGCCATCAGCATGGGGCTGTTCATGACCGGGGCCATGTGGGCCTCGGGACGGCTGTACGCGGCCTATTCGGCGCGCGCCTGGCTGGCCATGGCGGGCATGGGCATGCTGGCGCTGGGGCTGGCGATGGTGTTGAGGAGGATGGGAAAGGCGGCATAGGCGACAGGCGGGCGCGGGTTGTTCTTTCTTGCGCCGGAGCGCGTGCGGCCTTGGCCATTGTCCCATCCAGCCACGGATTTCCTTTCGTCCGGGAGTGCGGCGGCGCGGCCTTCGCGCTTTCTTGGCCACCCAGATTGTGGAGCCTGATGGCCGCAAGGGGTGAAGGGCCGCGGAGAAAGCGCGTTACCGGGTGGGGGAGTGGGCCCGCCGCCAGCGCGGTGTCAGCCGGAGGCGCCCCACAGGGCGGGAGGTGGAGGGTGCATGAGCGCGCCCTCGTAGTGAATGCCCGGTTCGTCATCCTCGGCCAGCAGCAGGGGACCGTCGAGATCGATCCAGTCCGCCAGGGGGGCGAGCAGGAAAGCCGGGGCCATGGCGAGCGATCCGGCCAGCATGCACCCCACCATCACCTTCAATCCCGCTTCCCGCGCGGCGCGGGCCAGCCTCAGCGCCGGAGTGAGGCCGCCAGCCTTGTCCAGTTTCACGTTGATGGCGTCATACCGCGTGGCCAGCGTGGGCAGATCTTCCGGCCCGCGCACGGATTCATCGGCGCACACCACGACGGGTCTGGAAATGTCCGCCAGGGTGGCGTCCTGCGCGGCGGGCAGGGGCTGCTCCACCAGCGCAACGTTCATTTCCGCACAGGCCCGCAACAGGCGGGGCAGGTCGTCCGGACGCCAGCCCTCGTTGGCGTCCACGACGAGCTCCGCATCCGGGCGGGTGGCGCGCACGGCCTGCAGGCGGGCGATTTCGGCCGCGGCGCCTTCCCCGCCGCCCAGCTTGAGCTTGAGCAGGGGATAGGCCGCGCGTTCCTCCGCCTCGGTCGCCATGTTTTCCGGCGTATCGAGCGAGATGGTGCAGGCGGTGATGCAGGGGCGGGGCGCTGGCAATGCCGCCATTTGCCACACCGGGCGGTCCGACCGTCTGGCCGCCAGGTCCCACAGGGCGCAGTCCAGGGCCGTGCGGGCGGCCAAGGTGGAGAGCAGTCGCGGCAAGCGCGTGACGTCGAGGCCGCCGGCCTCGATGGCGGCGCGGGCGGCCTCGAGGTCGGCCAGGGCCTGAGCGGGCGTCTCGCCGTGGCGGTGATAGGGCACGGCCTCGCCGCGCCCGACATGTCCGTCCTCGTCTTCCAATTCCACCACGATGGTGCGCGCGTGTGTGCGTGAACCGCGGGCGATGGTGAAGGCGCGGCGCAGGGGGCGCACCCGCTCGCCGGCCCTCAGCCGACATGGGGGCAGGGTGGGAGGTTGCGCTGTTTCCGGCCCGTTCATGCCGGCGAGCTTCCGTGGCCGCAAGGTATCTCCATCTCTATTCCCGTCTTCATCCGTGCGTCTCGCTTCATACTTCGCGTCCCAGCGCCCGGTTGAGGACCAGGTAGAGCTGGCCACTGTCGGAGTTGAGGCAGGAGTCCACCAGCTCGTCGCCGGCCTCGGTGGATGAGACTTCCTGCAGCAGTTCCTCGAACAGGCCGATGAAGGCGTCCACCGCCTGGCGCAACCGGGGGGAGGCGCCGTAGTTGGCGGCCACCTCCTCTTCCACCTGTCGAGATGCCTGGCCGGCCAGGTGGTGAGCGTAGGCGGCCATATCGCCGCGCTGCCAGCGGTGCTCGACCTCGCGGGGCAGCGTGAGCGAGAGGCTGAGTGCCAGGTCGCGGGCGGCACTGTTGACGGCGCGCACCAGTTCGTCGGTGCGGTTGGCCAGCGCCGCGCGCGGGGTGTCGGCGGAGTGGCCGGCGGGCGCCTGAACCACGGTGGCCTTGCGCGCCTTTCTTCCGTGGGCGTTGGCGGCCCTGGCGCCGGTGTCGGTGGCGCTCCGCTTCACCCTGGCCTGGGCGCCGGACACCTGCGGAGCATTGTGCCCGACGCCCTCAGATTTTCCCGATGGCGGCTCCCCTCCGGAAGAGAGGTAGACCCCAGGCCCTGATACCTCCATGGCCATGGCCTGCTGGCGCACCACGTCGGCCAGCGCGTTCAGCGCGGCAATCTGGTCGGCCACCATGCGCTGCATCTGCTCGGTATTGGCGCGGGCCTTTTCCGGCAGGTCGAGCATGGCCTGCTTCAGTTCGCCGCGCACCTGCTCCATCTCGTTCACCACCTCGCGCGCCACGTTGTGCAGCAGCTGGGCGGTGGAGGAGAAGTCGTCCGTGGTGGCCTGCAGCATCTGGTGGATGGCGGCGTTGAGCTGCTCGTGCTGCTGGCGGATGGTGTCGGCGATCTGCGCCAGGCGGCCTTCCGCCGTTTGCTCGATCTGCTCGATGCCGCGGGCGAGGATGTCGGCGGCGGCGTTGGCGTGGCTTTCCAGCAGGGTGGCCACCTCGCTGGCGCGCTCGGTGGTGGCGTTGAGCGAGCCGTCGATGCCGCCGATGTATTCACGGATGAGCCGGTCGGTTTCGCTCATGCGCTGCTCGATGTTGGCCACCACGTTGGCGAACAGGTTTTCGCGTTGCTGCAGCAAGTGGCCCACGCGGGCGTCGAAATGCTCGGTGGCGCCAGTGAGGGTTTCGGTAGCGTCGGCCAGCCGTTCGGTGAGGCGCGCGGTGGCGGTTTCGAACCCGCTGGTGATGCTGGCGGAGGTGTCTTCCAGCCTGGCGCTGATGGAGGTGGCCAAGTCGCGCACGTGTTCGCCGAGCGCCTCGTTGTGCTTGGCCAGTTGCGAGGCGAAGCGGGCAACGAATTCGCCGGAGGTGGCGGCGGCTTTCTCCACGTGCTGGTGCAACAGGTTGGTGGCGTTTTCCGTCTGCTGCTGCAGCAGGTCGGTGGCCTGCTCCAGGTGCGAGGCGACTTCCATCGACTTCTTGTCGAAGTGCTCGGTGATGGCGTTGGTGCTGTGCTCCAGCCGGGTGATGATGGTCTGGCTCGTGGTGTCGAACTTCTCCAGCGCGTTGGCGGCGGTGGCGGAGAGACGCTCATCGAACGTTTGCGCCGCCTGGCTCAGGCCGTCCAGCACGTGGCTGGCGGCGGTGTCCAGCGTCTGCACGAAGCGCTCGCCGCTGGCGTCCATGTGCTTGCTCACGTCCGTGGCGGTTTCGGCCAGCAGCTCATTGGCCGCCTGCAGGCGCTCGGTGAGGTCGGCGTGCAGGCCCTTCATGGCGGTAATGACGCCACCACCGGCGGACTTCATGGTGGCGCTCAGCTCGTTTGCGGCCGTGTCGAGGTGTTCGGCCACGTTGCCACCGGTTTCCGCCATCTTGCCGATGACCTGCTCGCCGGTTTCGGCCAGATGCTGCAGAACCGTTTCGCGGGTTTCCTCCAGCGTCTGCGTGAGCGTTTGAGCGGCCGTGCGCAGTTGCTCGCCGGATTCGGTGCTGACCTCGGCCAGGCGGGCGTTGGCGGCTTCGAGCTGCGTGGTCAGCTGCTTCTGCAGGCCGCCGAGGCGGGCGATGACGCCGGCGCCGCTGTGCTCCACCTTCTGGGTGACGGCGTTGGCAACCTGTTCCACGTGCTCGCCGATGGTATGGGCGGTGCCGGAAATGCGTTCGGCGGCGGCCACGGCAGTTTGCTCAGCACGTTCGGCCGCCGCGGTGCTGGCCTGCTCGATGCGCTGGGCGGTGGCGGCGGCCGCCTGTTCCATCTGCTCGCCTGCCGTGGCGCCGGTTTCGGCAATGCGCTCGGCGGCAGCCACGGCAGTTTGCTCGGCACGTTCGGCGGCCGTTGTGCTGGCCTGCTCGATGCGCTGGGCGGTGGCGGTGACCACCTGCTCCACCCGCTGGCCTGCCCGCTCGGTGGATTCAACGATGCGCTGCGCACCGGTTTCCATGAGGGCGCCGAACTCACCGGTGAGCTGGCGGATTTCCGCCGCGGTCTGCTCGCCGTGACGTTTCAGCTCGGTGGTGCCCAGCTGGAGCATTTCGCCAATGTGGGTGGAAAGCTCGGTCAGGCCGGTGGTGAAGGAGGTGCCGGTCTGCTCGATGCGCGAGAGCGCGTTGTTGCCGGCCGCGCCGAGGCGTTCGTCCAGGTCGGCGATGATCTCTTCCAGGCGGCGGGCCATGTCGCCGGCGGTGCGCTGCGAGCGGCTTTCCAGGTCGCCGATGGCGGCGGTGAGGGTGGCGCTCATGCGGCCGGTGACGTCATCGATGCGGCTGAAGAACACCGTGGCGGTGTTTTCCAGCTGCTCTCCAAAGCTGCCCACGCCCGTTTCCAGCGCATCCTTCAGGCGGGTCGTGGCCTGGTGCACGTCGTGCATCAGATGGCTGGTGGTTTCGCGCAGGCGGATGGTGACTTCTTCCGCCCCTTCATCCAGCCGCTTCACCAGCCGTGCGGTGTCCTCGGCGAACTGCTGATGCAGACGCGCGCCCGTTTCGCGCGCGCGTTCAAACACCTTGGTGGAGGCGCGTTCCATGTGGCCGGCCAGTTCGCCGGTGGCCTTTTCCAGATAGTCCTCCAGTTCGGCGCGGGCCTTGGCAACGTTGTGCAGGAAGGTGCCGGAGACGGACAGCAGGTTGTTTTCCAGCGATCCGGTCATTTCGCGCACGTGCTCCACCACCCTTTCGCCGGTGGTGTTCAGGCTTTCGCGGATTTCTTCGCCAAGGCCGGACAGGCGCTGTTGCAGGGCCTGGCCCATTTCTCCCAGCGTGCTGGCGGTGGTGGACGTGGCCGTGGTTACGCGCTCGGCTTCCGCCTGCAGCTGCTTCGTGAGGCGGGCGGTGCTTTCCCGCATCTGATGCGAAATCCGGGCGCTGGTCTGCAGCAGCGTTTCGCCAAGGTCTCCGGCCAGCCCGGAGAGCTGTTCGCTCAGGCGCGAGGCCGCGCCCTCGCTGCGCTCTTCCAGCTCTTGCGTGGCAACGCGCAAGGTTTCGGTAAAGCGGCCCGAAACATCGTCGATACGCGCGAAGAAAGTGGCGGCGCTGCTTTCCAGCTGCTGTTCCATGGCGGTGGTGGCGCTCTGCAGCGCTTCGCGCAGGCGCACGTCGATGCTTTCCAGCCGCGTGTCCAGACCTTCGGTAAGGGAGGCGAACTGCGTACCGATGGCGGCGCCGGTGTCCTCCAGCACGGTGCGAGTGGCCTCGGTGGCCTCCTGGATGGTGGCGGTGAGCCCGCTGGCGAGCTTTTGCAGCTCTTCCGCCGACCGTGCCGTGGTGGCGCCCACGGTTTCGGTGACGCCACGGGCGGTTTCGTCCAGATTCCTCGCCATGCCTTCGGCCACCTCGCGCACGGTTTCGGAGGCGGTGGCGCCGGTTTCCTGGAGGGCGGTGCGGGCGCTTTCCAGCGTCTGGGCCAGGTGCGCGCCGGTTTGCTCGGAGGTCTGCGTGAGCTGTTCGACGACGTCGGCGGCCACCTCGCGCACGGTTTCGGAGGCGGTGGCGCCGGTTTCCTGCAGGGCGGTGCGGGCGCTTTCCAGCGTCTGGGCCAGGTGCGCGCCGGTCTGCTCGGAGGTCTGCGTGAGCCGTTCGACGACGTCGGCGGCCACCTCGCGCACGGTTTCGGAGGCGGTGGCGCCGGTTTCCTGCAGGGTGGTGCGGGTTTCTTCGGCAACCTGCATGATATCGCCCGCCACCCGCTCGGCCGTGGTGGACAGGGTGGTGGCCGTGGCGGCTTCGGCCTCGTGCAGAGCCTGTTGGGCGCGCTCGGCAGCTTCGGCCACGCTGGCCTCCAGGGCTTCCACCTGGGCGCGCAGCATCTGTTGCTGCTCCTGGATGGCGGAGAGGGTGGTTTCCAGCGTGTCCACCTGATCGCCGAACAGGGTGGCGATCTGGTCCTTGCCGTCCAGGAGGGTGGCGGCGATGTTCTCGAGCCGTGTGGCCTCGTCGTTCAGCGCGGCCAGTGTCTGCGAGGCGCGGATGGCGGCCTCCTCCAGCGAGGCGACCGTCTCGGCGGTGGTGGCGCGCACGCGGTTGTCCGTTTCCGTCAGGCGCGCGGCGGCTTCCGTGGCGCGTTTCTCCAGGCGCGCGGCGCTGTCTTCCAGGCGCTCCAGCAACGGCATGGTTTCGTTGTGCAGGGCCTGGCCAATTTCCACCAGCGTCTTGCGCTGGCTCTGCAGGCCGGCCATGAGGGCCTGAAGGCGGTCCTCGTTTTCGGTAAAGGTGCGCTCCACGCTGGCCAGTTCCTGGCGCACGTCCGCGTGCATCTGGCGCGCGCGCTCGAAGGCCTGGTTGAGCTGCTCCAGCAGGTTGCTCATCTCCGCCCGCAGCGTCTCACGCAGCTCGTTCAGCTCGTCGGTGGTGTTGAGGGGCTGCTGGTTCAGCAGGGTTGCGGCCTGCAGCATGACCTCGGAGACGCCACGCACCTGGCGGGCGCGCTGATACAGCGCCGCCGCGCCCCAGAACATGGTCACCGGCACCAGCCACATGGTAAGCGCCTGCAGGATCTGCTGCAGGTCCGCCCCGGCGGTAAGGGCGGGCAGATGCGCCACGGCGGCGAACAGCGTCCACAGGGCGGTGCCGATGGCGGCCAGGATATATGGCATGGGCGAAGGCGATCGCCGCAACTGGGCGATGAGCGCGGCGGTGGCGGCGTCGTTCTGGTTTGCCGGTCCGGGCTGGGGTGCCGGCTCCCCGCGCCGTGCCTTGGCGGGGGCCTGGGCTCCGGGGGTGGTCTTGCGGTCATGGGATTGTTGCACCTGAGCCATGGTTTGCCTGTCCTGCCTCTTGCCCGGGGTTGCCTCGTGTTTTCGGCCATGTGCCGGCGCTGTGGCACATGCCTGCATGACGCATGAATCCAGCATCCATTCCCGGCCATTTTGGGGCCGACTGGGGGATGCGTGCTCGCCCGTCGCTCACGCGCCGCCATCCTTTAATTCATGGCGAATTTTATCCAATTGTCGCGCCTTCGTGATGCGGCAAGTAAATAAATGGTTAACATCATGAAATCCCCCGCGATATCCTTCCCGTCCCCTGGCCGGCGTCGCAACGGAAGACGGGGAGAACGGGACACCTGAACGGGTGTGCACGGGGGTGTTCATTTTCCTTTCATTCGCTTGTGCTGCAATGGAACACACGGCCAACACATTGCAAGGGAGCCTGAGACATGACGGCACGGGCCAGGCACGAAAAGCACCATGTTGCGGCGTTGGCGGATCATATCGATTTCGGCCATCTGGAACGTTATACCATGGGCGAGCCGGTGCTGACGCAGGAACTGCTGCGCAGCTTTTGCGAAGAGACGCTGGCGTTCATGCGCTCGCGTCCGGGCGATGTGGTGGCGGAGCGCCGCGCCTTGCACCGTCTGAAGGGCTCGGCCCGGGCAATAGGGGCCTTTCCGCTGGCGGATGCGGCCGAGTGGCTGGAAAAGTTGCTGGAAGTGGAGGCGGGGCCGGATGATCTGCGCGAGGCCCGCGCGGAACTGCAGGAGCAGCTCGAGGCGCTGAAGGAAGCCTGCCAGGCCTGGAAGGAAATGGCGGGGTATTGATCCCCGCTGGTTTTCGGGTCGAAACCCGCCGTTGCGGACCATATCCACGAGTGCAGCGTCGCGCCGATCCTGTTGCGCGTTCCGCGGCCGGGAGACGGCCAAACCGACGAATGAAAGGCCGCGCCGGTTCCGGGAGATGGATGGGCGCATCCTGGCGGTTTGACAAATCTTCTCCTTTTCCCCATAGCCCACGCAAATGGTCGCCGCGCCGGGCATGCCGCTGGCGCGGCGGTGTATCGTGAACCTGTTCATTGTCGTGGGAACGAGGCAGCACATGGTGAAGATCGTTTTCGTCGATCCGGAAGGCAAGCGCCACGAGGTGGAGGCGGAAGAGGGCATGACCCTGATGGAGGCGGCGGTGAAGAACATGGTGCCGGGCATCGATGCCGACTGCGGCGGGGCCTGCGCCTGCGCCACTTGCCACGTTTATGTCGATCCGTCGTGGAAGGAAAAAATGGCCGAGCTGTTCGAGCGCTCCGAGGCGGAAGAGGACATGCTGGACTTCGCCTTCGACGTGCGGGAGAATTCGCGCCTGTCCTGCCAGATCAAGGTGACGGCGGACATGGACGGGCTGGTGCTGGAAGTGCCGCAGCAGCAGGGGTAAAGCACTCCTCGTCACCCCGGCGGAAGCCGGGGTCTCGCGCCGCCAACACATGCGTTCGCGGCCCGAGATGCCGGCTTTCGCCGGCATGATGAGGAAGGAAGAGGATTTCGGTGTCGCGCCGGCTTGAGGCGGCTCTGCGCCGGCGCGACGGCATTGTTTGTTTGGGGTAGGGTGGCGGCATTGTTTTTCCGGTTGGGTGGATGGGATGGCGGAAATCGAGACACAGGCGCTGATCATCGGGGCCGGCCCGGCGGGGCTGTTCGCCGTCTTTGAGCTGGGCATGGTGGGGGTGAGCGCACACGTCATCGACATCCTGCCGCGCGCCGGCGGGCAGTGCATGGAGCTGTATCCGGACAAGCCCATCTTCGATATCCCTGCGCAGCCGCGCATCACGGGCCGGGAGCTGACCGAGCGCCTGCTGGAACAATGCGCGCCGTTCGAGCCGGTGTTTCACTTCAACGAGGCGGCGCAGACACTGGAGCGCGAAAGTGACGGCTTCATCGTCTCCACCGCTTCCGGCAAGCGCTTTTCCGCGAAGGTGGTGGTGGTGGCCGCTGGTGGCGGGGCCATCGTGCCGAAGCGTCCGCCGCTGAAGCGGCTGGAGGAGTTCGAGGAAAAGTCCGTTTTCTACGCCGTGCGCGAAAAGGAGCCGTTTCGGGACAAGCGCATCGTGGTGGCCGGCGGTGGCGACTCGGCGCTGGACTGGGCGATTGAGCTTGCGCCGATTGCGGAAAGGCTCACGCTGCTGCACCGGCGTGAGGAATTCCGCGCCGCGCCCGCTTCGGTGGCGAAAATGCGCCGGATGGTGGAGGCGGGCGAGATGGAGTTTCGCCTAGGGCAAATTTCCGGCCTGGTGGGCGAGAACGGCAAGCTGGAAGCGGTGCAGGCGCGGCATGCGGGCGAGACGTTCGAGATACCGGCCGATACGCTGCTGCTGTTCTTCGGCCTGGCGGGCAGGCTGGGGCCGATCGAGAAATGGGGCTTCGAGATGAAAGGCGGGCAGATCGTGGTGGAAACGTCCGCTTTCGAAACCTCCATTCCGGGCGTGTTCGCCATTGGCGACGTGTGCACCTATCCGGGCAAGCTGAAGCTCATCCTGTCGGGCTTCCACGAGGCGGCGCTGATGGCGCACAAGGCGGTGACGTACGTTTATCCCGACAGGCACTATACCTTTACCCACAGCACCTCATCTGAAATCATCGCCGAAAAGCTGCACCTGGGCGAAAAGGGGTGAATGGCGGCGTTCATTCGCCACGGTGGTTCGTGGTGACTTGAAGGACGAGCTCTCGCGCGTCATACCCGGGCTTGTCTCGGGTATCCAGGGCGGCAAATTTCGGCGTGTCCGGCTTGTTCGCGCACAGGCGGCAAGCTCCGTGCTCGTGGCCCTGGATTGTCGGCATGAAGCCGGCAATGAGGGGAGAGCGCGCGAGGTCAGGCGGTGATTTTCACTTGTCACCTTGGCGGAAGCCGTGGCCTGGTTTGGCAAATGATGGGATGGGTTGCATGAGATGCCGGCTTGCGCCGGCATGACGGGACGTGGAGGGTCTTTTGCCGGTTTCACTGGAAGAGTTGGCGGCGGAATGCGCGCCCCTTAAGGCCCTGCTGGCGGAGATGGCGCCGGAAGCGCGCGAGGCGCTGGCCCGCCAGGCACGCCTGGTGCGGGCCCCGGCGGACGTGCCCCTGTTTCACCCCGGCGAGGCCTGCACGCAGTATCTCGTCGTGCTCGATGGCGCGGTGCGCGTTCAATTGTGCGCCGAGAACGGGCGCGAAATACTGCTTTACCGCGTGGGGCCGGGACAGACCTGCGTGCTGACCACCATGGCGCTGCTTTCCGGCGCGCCGTACGAGGCGGAAGGGCGCACGGAAACGGCGGTGCGGGCGCTGGCGCTGCCGGCTTCCGCCTTCGACGAGCTGCTGGGCATGTCGGCGGCGTTTCGCCGGTTCGTCTTTTCCACGCTGGCCATGCGCATTTCCGACCTCATGCACCTGGTGGGGCAGGTGGCCTTCGCCCGGCTGGACGCGCGGCTGGCGGGCTTTCTGCTGCATCATGCGGGCGCGGATGTCGATGCCGACAGCGCTGATGAGGCAGGTGCCGTGCTGCGCATGACGCACCAGGACATCGCGGCGGAGCTGGGGGCCTCGCGCGAGGCCGTCTCGCGCTTGCTGAAGGAGATGGAACGGCGGGGGCTTGTGCGGCTGGGCCGGGGGGA
>JALVSR010000073.1 GCA_027024225.1 Hyphomicrobiales bacterium
CCCTGGCCGACCTGGAGGTGGCGCTGAAATCCGCCCCCGACGACCCGCTGCTGCTGGTCAACCGCGCGCAGGCCTACCGTGGCTTCAAGCGCAACAAGGAGGCCCTGGCCGACCTGAACAGGGCCATCGGGAAAAAGCCCGGCTTCATCGGCGCGCTGTTCAACCGCGGCGCGCTGCTGTTCGAGATGCGCAAATACGAGGAAGCCCTGAAGGACTTCGAGAAGGTGGCCGCGCTCGACCCGCACTTGCCCGCGGCGCGTTTCAACATTGCCATGACGCTGGACGCGCTTGGCAAACGTCAGCAGGCCATGAAGGAGCTGGAGAACTTTCTGAAGGTGGCGAAACACGAGGGCTGGCGCGCGGTGGCCTGGAAGCAGCTGAACAACTGGCGCAAACAGGCCGGCCTGCCGGAGTTGAAGCCATTGTCCGCCACCATGGAAATCGACGCGCCGGACGGCAGATCGAAGGAAACGAAGAAAGGGACCGGAGGGGAGGAACAGTCCCAATGAAGCGAAGCCGGCGCCATATCCGCATCATCCGCCGGGTTCGCGGCCTGGTCGCCGTGGGCATGGCCGCGATGCTGGCAGGGGGCCTCTGCGCCACCTCGCCCGGCGGCTTCTTCCTTGCTCACGCCGCCCCGCCGGAACCGGCACAGCCGAGGCAGTCACGGCCCCAGACCGCCGCGCTGAACATGTTCCTGCGCCTGCTGGGAGAAACCGGCGTGCGGGTGCGTCTGCCGTCCGCCTACCGCCCCTCCCCGCCACCCGCGATGCGCGACCTGCCGTGGAGCTTCGACCGGGCATGGCGCCATCCGCAAGGCCTGGTGGAAGTGCGCATGATGGTGCGCCCGCTGGCGCGCATGGAGATCGACTACGATGACCCCCACAGCGCCGCGCCGCACCCGGATCATGTGCACCCGCTGGTGTTCCAGAGCCTCATCAATCACCTGGCCGCCGCCGGCAGCACCACGCCCAGCCGCGTCTTTCCCATGAAAAAGGCGAAAGGGCTCTTCAATGCCGACTGGGCGGCCATGGCCGCCTTCGCCCCCGACCCTGCAGTGAACACGCGCCACCGCGAGGCCATGCTGCTGGCCGTGCACAAGAAGAAGCAGGGCGACGTGTTCGTGCTGTTCCTGTTCAGCCAGCCGAAGAGGGCGAAAGAAGAACTCGAACGCCTGCTCTCCATCGTGCGTTTCGCCGACATGGTGTCGGAGGAGGATCTGGCGCGCGAGGAGGCGGAAGCGAAACGCCAGCGCGAAGCCTGGCTGAAGGAAGCCGGCGAAACCCTGCACTGCATGCCACCCGACGGTGCCCGCCTCATCACCCGCAAGCCGGAGTAAATGGTCGCCCTTGCCGGTCCTCCGGCTTCATGATGGCCCTTGGAGTAAACGTCCTCCCTCGCCGGTCCTCCCTTGTGGCAACGCCATCAGCCGTCTTCTTTCCTTCGCCGGCCGCTCACCTTGTCATTGCAACGCACCCTTCTTCCTTTCGTGAAAGATCCCCGCATCACCAAGATCGGCTGCACATCTGTTTTTTGCGCGCCACGGTGTCATCCGGACCGGGGTGCTCCGGGTGCAGGCATTGAGCGTGGTCGGAGAGGATCTCGATGATGCGGCAGGTGCGCACCTCTTGCGCCGGGCACTCTTCCAGCATTCTCGTGAACTCCTGTTCCAACGCCTTGAGCTGCGCGATCTTTTCCCGCACGCGGGCCAGCTCGCGGCGGATGATGGCATCGGCCTCCTCGCACGGCGCGGCGGGATTGTCCGCCAGCTCCAGCAGGGCGCGGATGTCATTGAGCGTCAGGCCCAGCTCGCGCGCATGGCGGATGAACACCAGCCGCCTCAGCGTGGCATCATCGTAGCGTCGCTGGCCGCCTTCGCTGCGTGCCGGCTCAGGCAAAAGCCCCTGCTGCTCGTACCAGCGCACGGTCTGCACCGACGTGCCGGCGGCTTCCGCCAGCTGGCCGATGCTCAGCGCCTTCGCCCTGGCCCGATTCTTCCCGGCTTTCTTCATGATGAACACTTTCTTCACTCGCCCCTTGCATCTACAATTATTGTAGGGGGTAGAAAGAAGGCCGGCAAACGGAAACGGAGTGAACTCCGAATGAAACCGGAAGGGCGGCGCATGAGCGAAAACGCAACCTCACACGGGGCGGAAAAAAGCTGCTGCGGCACGCAGGCGGGCTATTGCGAAGCCGGGCCAGAAGCCGCCGCCAGGCCCGCCAACACCGCAACTCCGACCACCGGCGCGGCCTGCTCGGCGGAAGGTGGCGCGTGCGGCTGCGAGGCCACCATCATCGCATTCGACGGCACGAAGCCGGAATACATCCGCCGCCTGTGGATGGTGATTGCCATCAATGCCTCCATGTTCTTCGTGGAGATGTTCGGCGGCGTGCTGGCCCGCTCGCAGGCGCTGAAGGCCGACGCACTGGACTTCCTCGGCGATACCCTCACCTACGGTCTCTCGCTCGCCGTCATCGGCAAGCCGCTGAAGCTGCGCGCCACCGTGGCCATGGTGAAGGGCGTCTCGTTGTTCGTCATGGGGATCTGGGTGCTGGGCAACACGCTGTATCACGCGCTCTTTCTGCAAACACCCGTGGCGCCGGTGATGGGCGGCATTGCCCTTGCCGCGCTGGTGGCGAACCTCGCCTCCGTTGCCCTGCTGCTGCCCTATCGCGATGGCGACGCCAACGTGCGCTCCGTCTGGCTGTGCTCGCGCAACGACGCCTTTGGCAACATCGGCGTGATCGCGGCCTCGTGGCTGGTGTGGCTCACCGGTTCCGCCTGGCCGGACATCGTGGTGGCCTTCGTCATGGCCGGGCTGTTCACCCATTCTTCGTCGCGCATCCTGAAACAGGCCCGCGCCGAATACGCCCACGCCGCGCAAGCCGCTTGACCGCTCGGCTGGCCTGCCGCATTTTTCGAGGTGTGGGCGCATCTTCCGCCTGCTCACGTCTCCATCCACCCGCCAACGGCTGGAACCGCCGCCCATGACCGGCCTCGACATCACCGACATGCTGCTGCTGTTTCTCGCCGGCCTCGTGGGCGGGGCGGCCAATGCGCTCGCCGGCGGCGGCACCTTCTTCACCTTCCCCGCCCTGTTGGAAATCGGCCTGCCGCCCACCGCCGCCAGCGCCACCTCCGCCTTCAGCCTGTGGGGCGGGCGCGTTTCCGCCGTGCTGCCGCAGTGGCGCGCCATCGACGTCACGCGGCCTGCGGTGCGCGCGCGCATCCTCACCGCCGCGGCGGGCGGGGCCACGGGTGCGCTCCTGCTGCTGGCCACGGCCGAGCGCGCCTTCCTGTTCATCGTGCCGTGGCTTTTGCTGTTCGCCACCATCATGTTCATCTTCTCGCGCCAAATCGGCGGCTGGCTCAAGCGCACGCTGGGACGAACGGCGCACGCCGGGCTGCAACGGCTGCTGGAGTTTCTCTTCGCCGTCTATGGCGGCTACTTCGGCGCCGGGCTGGGGGTGCTGATGATCTCGCTCTACGCCGTGTTCACCAACCTGCCGCCCGCCACCGCCAACGCGCTGAAGAACGTGGTCACGGCATTGTTGCTGACCATCTCGGTGAGCATCTTCATCATCGGCGGGCGCATCGTCTGGCCGGCCGCGCTCGCAACCTTCGCCGGGGCCTTTCCCGGCGGGTGGCTGGGCGGCTGGCTGGCGATGAAGGTCAATCCACAGCTTTTGCGCGGCATCATCGGCGTGCTCGCCGTGCTGCTCACCATCTGGTATTTCGTGAAAATCTACTGGCTCGGCTGATGTTGACCGCTTCGAGCATGGTCATGGTCAGCGCTGAACCGACACGGAGGTTGTTCGTGGTCGTTTACCCGCACACTTTCCATCATCCCCGCGAAAGCGCAGTGGTGTCCAGGGAAAGTTGCGTTGAAATAAGAAAAGGGGATGATTTACAAGCGGTTGCCTCCAATAACAGAGGAAGGGGCTTTTGCAGGTGGTTCCCTTTTTCGTCATCCCCGCGAAAGCGGGGATCCATAAGTGAATCAGTGGCTTACTGGATTCCCGCTTGCGCGGGAATGACGATGAAATGCGGGCGGATAGGAGCAAGGACGGGTAAACCGCTGCCGGTGGTCAACAAGGCGAGAAAAAAGGATACTTGCAATCCATGCGCCCGGAGCTGCTCAATCCGTTGTTTTCGCCCATAACCACGCTGAAAGGCGCAGGACCCAAGATTGCCGCCGCTGCCGCGCGCCTGTTCGGCCGGCCGGAAAAGCAGCCCGCGCGGCTCATCGACCTGCTGCTGCACTTGCCGCAGGACGTGATCGACCGCTCGCACATGCCCGCCCTTTCCGAGCTGCCGAGGGAGAGCGGGCAGATCGTCACCATCCGCGCCCGGGTGGCGCGTCATCGCGCACCGCCGCCCTTCAGCCCCGCGCCTTACCGGGTGGAGGTGTGCGACGATTCGGGAGCGGGCCTGACGCTGGTCTATTTCCACGCGAAAGGCTCATGGCTGGAAAAGCTGCTGCCCGTGGGCGAGGAGCGATACATTTCCGGCCGCCTTGAGTGGTATGGCGGCAGGCCGCAGATGGCGCACCCCGACCACGTGCTGAGTAGGGAAGAATTCGCCGCCCTGCCCGCGCTGGAGCCGGTTTATCCGGCGACATACGGCCTGACCTCCCGCACGCTGGGCAAGCTCATCCGCCAGGCGCTGGAACAGCTGCCCGAGCTGCCCGAATGGCTGGACGCGGCATTGGTGAAACAGCGCGGCTGGCCCACTTTCCGCGAGGCGCTCATGCGCCTGCACAAGCCGGAACGGGCGGAAGACTTGAGCCCCGATTCCCCGGCGCGCCAGCGGCTGGCCTACGACGAGCTGCTCTCCTCGCAGCTGGCGCTGGCGCTGGTGCGCCACCACGTGAAAGGCCGTGGCGGGCGGGCGCTGCACGGCAGTGGGGAGCTTCGCCAACGCATCCTTTCCGCCCTGCCCTACGAGCTGACCGGCGCGCAGAACCGCGCGGTGGCCGAGATCATCGCCGACATGGAGAGCGATCAGCGCATGTTGCGCCTGCTGCAGGGCGATGTCGGCTCCGGCAAGACGGTGGTGGCGCTCTTGGGAATGGCGCACGCCGCGGAAGCGGGCGCGCAAAGCGCGCTCATGGCGCCTTCCGACCTGCTGGCGCGGCAGCATTTCGCCACCATCGCCCCGCTGGCGGAAAAGGCGGGGCTGAAAGCCGTGCTGCTGACGGGGCGCGAAAAGGGCAAGGCCCGCAAGGAGCTGCTTGCGCAAATCGCCTCCGGCGAGGCGCATATCGTGATTGGCACCCACGCGCTGTTCCAGGAAGACGTGGTGTTTGCCGACCTCGGCCTCGTGGTGGTGGACGAGCAGCACCGCTTCGGCGTGCACCAGCGCCTGGCCCTGCAACAGAAGGCGAAGCACGCCGCCGACGTGCTGGTCATGTCCGCCACGCCCATTCCGCGCACGCTGGCGCTGGCGCTCTATGGCGACATGGACATCTCACGGCTGGACGAAAAGCCGCCCGGCCGCCAGCCCATCCGCACCGCCACCATTCCGCTTCATCGTGTGGGCGAGGTGGTTGAACGCCTGCGCGCAGCCGTTGAGCGTGGCGAGCGCGCCTACTGGGTCTGCCCCGTGGTGGAGGACTCCGACGCCCTGCCCGCCACTTCCGCCGAGGAGCGCTTCGCCCTGCTCGAGCGCGTGCTGCCCGGCAAGGTGGGGCTGGCGCACGGGCGCATGAAGGGCGAGGTGCGTGACGAAGTTATGGAGCGTTTCCGCCGCGGGGAGATCGCCGTGCTGGTGGCCACCACGGTGGTGGAAGTGGGCGTGGACGTGCCTCAGGCCAGCATCATCGTCATCGAGAACGCCGAACGCTTCGGCCTTGCGCAACTGCACCAGCTGCGCGGGCGCGTGGGGCGCGGAGACAGGCCATCGAGCTGCGTGCTGCTCTACCGCGAGCCGCTCACCCACACCGCGCGCGAGCGGCTCAAGGTGATGCGCGAGACGGAGGACGGGTTCGTCATCGCCGAGGCGGATCTCAAGCTGCGCGGCGCGGGCGATTTGCTGGGCGCGAAGCAGTCCGGCCTGCCGCAGTTCCGCACCGCCGACCTTGCCATGCACGACGAGCTGCTGGCCATGGCGCGGGACGATGCGCGGCTGATCATCTCGAAAGACCCGCACCTGCAAGGCCCGCGCGGAGAGGCGCTGCGGCACCTGCTCTACCTGCATGAGCGCGACGCCGCCGTGCCGCTGCTGACGGCGGGCTGAAATTCCGCAAGGCAACCTCTACATCGCTTGCGGCCATCCGCAAAAGCGGATAAGCCCGCCCCGACAACGCATTCGTGCACGATTCTTCGTCACGCGACCGGGACAATGGATGATTCCAGGAGGCCACTGTCGTGTCCGAAACGGTGATTCACAACACCTCGTCCCTGCAGCGCAGGCTGCTGGCATGGCTGGAAAACCCGCGCACCGAGCAATTCATCATCGGCGTCATCATCATCAACGCCCTCGTGCTGGGGCTTGAGACTTCGCCGGCCATTTACGCGCGCTTCGGCCCCCTGCTGGAGGCCATCGACGCCATCTGCCTGTGGATTTTCACCGTGGAGCTGCTGGCGAAAATATATGTCCACCGCCTGCGCTTTCCGCGCGATCCGTGGAACGTGTTCGACTTCCTGGTGGTGGCCATCGCCTGGATACCGGCCACGGGGTCGTTCGCCGTGTTGCGCGCGCTGCGCGTGCTGCGCGTGTTGCGGCTCATCACGACGGTGCCGGCCATGCGCAAGGTGGTTTCCGGCCTGTTGCAGGCCATCCCCGGCGTGGGCACGGTGATGCTGCTGTTGTCGCTGGTATTCTACGTTTTCTCCGTCATGACGACCATGCTCTACGGCGCCACCTTTCCCGAGTGGTTCGGCACGCTGCCGCGCTCGGCCTATACCCTGTTCCAGATCATGACGCTGGAGAGCTGGTCCATGGGCATCGTGCGACCGGTCATGGAAAAGCACCCCCATGCATGGGCCGTGTTCATCCCCTTCATCCTCATTACCAGCTTCACGGTGCTGAACCTGTTCATCGGCATCATCGTCAACGCCATGCAGGTGGAAGCGGAAGAAATGATCCACGCCGAGCACGAGGAGCGCCAGCGTGAAAGCGCCATGATACTGGCGGAAATCAGGAAATTGCGCAAAGAGGTGTCGGCGCTGCGTGAAAAGGCCCCGGCCTGCCCGGACGAGAAAGGAAACATTGATTCAAATTCTTCATCAGCGCGTACAAGCAGTTGAAATATCGCGCCATCAGGCTTGAACCGGATGACAGGACGACGTGTCCCGCTCACTTCGGGAGCATTCAGTTGCCGGAAATGACGGTGAAGGCGGGCGGACGTTGACGGCCCAGCGCCTCCAGCGTATTGGCCACGATATCGCGCGCGGTCAGGCCCGCGTCCTCGTATTGCTCGGCCTGCGAGGCATGGGGCAGGAACTTGTCGGGCAGCGTCATGGTGCGCACCTTCAGCCCCCGTTGCAGGGCTTCCGTGTGGTTGGCGAGATGCGCCAGCACATGCGCGCCAAAGCCGCCCTGCGCGCCTTCCTCGATGGTAATTAACACCGCGTGCTCGTTGCCTAAGCGCTCGATGAGCTCCACGTCCAGCGGCTTGGCGAAGCGGGCATCGGCCACGGTGACGGAAATGCCCATGCCCTCCAGCTCCCGCGCCGCGCGCAGGGCTTCCGCAAGCCGCGCGCCCAGCGAGAGGATGGCCACGTCCGTGCCCTCTTGCAGCACCCGGCCCTTGCCGATCTCCAGTATCTCGCCGCGCTCGGGCACCTCCACGCCCATGCCCGGCCCGCGCGGGTAGCGAAAGGCGATGGGCCCTTCATCAAAGGCCGCCGCCGTGGCCACCATGTGCACCAGTTCCGCCTCGTCGGCCGCCGCCATGATGACCATGTTGGGCACACAGATGAGCGAGGCGACATCGAAACTGCCCGCATGCGTCGGCCCGTCGTTGCCCACCAATCCTGCGCGATCGATGGCGAAGCGCACCGGCAGCTTCTGCAGCGCCACGTCGTGAATCACCTGGTCGTAGGCCCGTTGCAAAAATGTGGAATAAATGCAGGGAAAGGGTTTCATCCCCTCCGCCGCCAGCCCGGCCGCGAAGGTAACCGCGTGCTGCTCGGCGATGCCGACGTCGAACATGCGCTCGGGGAAGCGCTCGGCGAACTTGTCCAGCCCCGTGCCCGACGGCATGGCGGCGGTGATGGCCACGATGCGCTCGTCCCGCTCGGCCTCGGCGATCAGCGCGCGGGAGAACACCTCCGTATAGGTGGGCACGTTGCGCGGCGGCTTCTTCTGCTCGCCGCTATGCGGATCGAAGGGGGCGACGGCATGGTATTTCTCCGGATCGTCCTTCGGGAACGGGTGCCCCCTGCCCTTCTCGGTCAGCACGTGCACCAGCACCGGCCCCACGTCCGGCGCGTCGCGCACGTTTTCCAGTACCGGCACCAGCACGTCGAGATCATGCCCGTCCACCGGGCCGACGTAGTAGAACCCCATTTCCTCGAACAGCGTGCCGCCCATGACCATGCCGCGGGCGTATTCGTCGGCCTTGGCCGCGGCCTCGCGCAGCAGGCGCGGGAAACGGCTGGTGATCTGCTTGGCCATCTCGCGCAAGCTCAGGAACGGACGCGAGGATACCAGCCAGGAAAGATAGTTCGTCAGCGCCCCCACCGCGGGCGCGATGGACATGCCGTTGTCGTTGAGCACCACGATGAGGCGCGTATCCGTGGCGCCGGCGTGGTTCATGGCCTCGTAGGCCATGCCGCCGCTCATGGAGCCATCGCCGATGACGGCGATCACGTTGTTCCTTTTTCCCGCCAGGTCGCGCGCCTTGGCCATGCCCAGCGCGGCGGAAATGGAAGTGGAGGAATGCCCCGCGCCAAAGGGGTCGTATGCGCTCTCTTCGCGGTTGGTGAAGCCCGCAAGCCCGCCCTTTTTGCGGATGGTGCGCAGCCCTTCGCGCCGGCCGGTGAGCACCTTGTGCGGATAGGCCTGGTGTGAAACGTCCCAGATAAGCCTGTCATCGGGCGTGTTGAACACGTAGTGCAGCGCTATCGTGAGCTCCACCACGCCCATGCCGGCGCCGAAATGCCCACCCGTTTCGGCCGCTGCGGCAATGAGCTCTGCCCGCAGCTCCCTTGCCAGCTGCGGCAGGTCTTCACGCGCCAGCCGGCGCAGGTCTTCCGGCGTGCGCACCTGATCAAGCAATGGCGTGCTGCTGCTCATCGGAGTATCACCGGCCTCGCCAAAATCGCAGTCGAAAGCTCCGTGCCTTTCAGCATACTCTTTCGGCACATGCAAACAAGCCACAGCCAAAACCACATGTGAAAATTCGCCGCATCATGTCTCACGAGGCCGCGGACACAGCCTCGATGATGACCACGGCCAGCGCGTACCGCCGCTCGTCGGATAACGTCAGGTGCAGCCGCGCTTCGTGCCCGTTGGGCAACAGCGCCTCCAGCCTGCGCAAGGCCCCGCCATGCAGGCGCAGCAGTGGCGCGCCCCATTCATCGTTCACCACCTCTATCTCGTGCCACTGCACCCCGGCGGCGAAGCCACAGCCCAGCGCCTTGGCCGCAGCCTCCTTGGCGGCGAAACGCTTGGCCAGCGTGGCCACCCGCGCGCCCTGCCCGCGCTGCTCGGCCAGCGCGCGCTCCGCTTCCGAGAAGATGCGGCGCAAGAATCGTTCGCCATGGCGCTCGAGCAATTGCCCGATGCGGCCGATCTCCACGATGTCGCTGCCCACCCCGATGATCATGAACCAGCCGAGAAAGAAAGGCTCAAGGCCGGCCGGCTCATTCCGCCGCCTGCCCCTGCAACTGCCGCCGCCGCAGCTCCAGCCGCTCGCGCCGGCGCTCCTGGTAGCGCGCCACGGCCTTGTAGACGAGAAAATAGATAACGATGCCGAACGCCCCGCCAATGGGCAATGAGCCCACCAGCATGGGCAGCAGAATGGGCCCCAGCGCTTCCCAGAACATGTGGAAGAATTCGGCCGGCTGCGTGAACAGCATCATCCAGAAGCCCTGCGGCAGGTCGATGGTGATTTCGCTTTTCAGGTCATAGCCCAGGATCAGGCCCCCCAGGTTGTAGGTGGCCCACCAGATGAACGGAAAGGTCAGCGGGTTGCCCACCGCCGTGCCAAGTGCGGAGGCCAGGATGGACCCGCGCAGCACCCAGGCCAGGATGCCCGCCAGGATGAAATGAAACCCGATGAACGGCGTGAACGAAACGAAGGCCCCCGCGGCAAACCCGGCGGCGATGGCATATGGCGTGGCGGCGATGCGCTTGGTGCGGTGCCAGATATAGGTCCACGCCCGGCGCAAGCCCCCCGGTGGAAACAGAAACAGGCGGATGCGCTGCAATATTCCCGGTTTTTCACGCCGTGCGAACATGGAAAATTCTTACACCATCACCTGGAAATTCGTGGTTAACGCCCCTGCGCCTTTCCGGCACAGATGCCACATCCGGTTTCATGAATCCAGCCGAATATGACCGGCGCAGGGCACATGGCAGCACGCAAGATGGAAAAATCAGCCCAGCGTGCGCTCGGCCTCCACCACCACGTCCGCCGCCTTCAGGGCGAACAGGATCTCGTTCAGATGCTCTACGTTCCGCACCTCCACCACGATGTCGAAATCGTAGAAGTCAGCCGCCCGGTGCGTCATGACGAGATTCTCGATGTTGGCCGCGTGCTCGCCGATGATTCCCGCCACTTTCGCCAGCGCCCCCACCTCATTGTGCACCGTCACGCGAATGCGCGCCGGGAAAAGCTGCCCCGCCAGCACCTCCCTTTTCCAGTCCAGGTCCACCCAGCGATGGTCGCTGGCGTCCTCGTAGCGCTCCAGCACGCGCGAAAAGCTGGGATGCACCTTGATCACGCCACCCTCGACGATGCCGATGATACGCTCGCCCGGCACCGCGCCCGTTTCCATGGAAATCTCGATGGGCAGATGGCGCTTGATCTTCCTGTCCTTGATGATGATGGCCTCGCGGTTTATCAGCCGCCCATCCGATTCGGTGGCGCGCAGGCCGGGCAGCTCCGTGGCCTCGTGCACCTCGTCTTCGCTAAGCCCCAGCGCGCGCAACACTTCCGCCACCTGCAACTCGCCCCGGCCCAGCGCCTCCAGCCCGTCCTCCACCTGGGGAATGCCCAGCTTCGGAAAGGCCTTCGCCACCAGCGTGCGGGAATATTTCCGTCCCAGCTTGGCCAGCCAATGCTCCAGCATTTCCTCGCCCAGGCCGATGTATTCCTCGCGCCGGGCCTGGCGCGTGGCGCGGCGGATGGCGGCGCGGGCCTTGGCCGTCACCGCCACCTTTTCCCACGCCGCCGGCGGCACGGTCTGCGCCTTGGAGGTGATGATCTCCACCTCGTCACCGTTGTTCAGCCGCGTCATCAGCGAGGCATGACGCTTGTTGATGCGGCAGCCCACCGCCGAGTTGCCCACGTCCGTGTGCACGGCGTAGGCGAAGTCAATGGCCGTCGCCCCGCGCGGCAGCACGATGAGATCGCCCTTCGGCGTGAAGCAGAACACCTGGTCGGTGAACAGCTCCAGACGGGTGTGCTCCAGGATTTCCGTCGGCGTGCGGCCGGATTCGAGATCTTCCACCACCGCGCGAAGCCAGTTGAAGGTTTCCTGCACCTCGCGCGGCGGCACGTAACCGGCCTCGCTTTCCTCCTGCGAAGCCGCCTCCTTGTACAGCCCGTGCGCCGCCACGCCGCGCTCGGCCACCTCGTGCATGTCCCACGTGCGGATTTGCAGCTCCATGGCCTCGCCGGTGGGCCCGCGCACCGTGGTGTGGATGGACTGGTACCCGTTGCGCTTCGGCACCGAGATATAGTCCTTGAACCGCCCCGGCACGATCTTCCAGCGCTGGTGCACCGCCCCCAGCGCCCGGTAGCAGTCGTCCACCTCGTCCACGATGATGCGAAATGCCAGGATGTCGGTGACCTGCGCCAGCGCCAGGCGCTTCTGGTTCATCTTGCGCCAGATGGAATAGGGCCGCTTCTCGCGCCCGGTCACCTCCGCCTCGATGCCATGTTCGGCCAGCGCGCGCTCGATTTCCCGGCGGATGACCTCCACCACGTCGGCCTGCTGCTTGCGGATTTCGCGCAGGCGTTCCTGGATTTGCAGGTAGGCGTCCGGGTCCAGCTCGGCGAAGGCGAGGTCTTCCAGCTCTTCCCGGATGGCATGCAGGCCCATGCGCGCCGCCAGCGGCGCATAGATGTCCATGGTTTCGCGCGCGATGCGCCGGCGCTTGTGGGGAGGCACATGCATGAGCGTGCGCATGTTGTGCAGCCGATCAGCCAGCTTGACGATGAGCACGCGCACATCCTTCGTGACCGCGATGAGGAACTTGCGCAGGTTTTCCGCCTGCGCCGCCTCGCGCGAGATCAGGTCCAGTCGGCGGATTTTCGTCAGCCCCTCCACCAGCCGC
Source organism: Hyphomicrobiales bacterium (assembly GCA_027024225.1). GTDB lineage: Bacteria > Pseudomonadota > Alphaproteobacteria > Rhizobiales > Aestuariivirgaceae > Thermopetrobacter. Next base: position 12,455 of record JALVSR010000073.1, read on the forward strand.
GCCACCTGCTCGCCGAAAAGCTCTTCCATCTGCTCCAGCGTGGCGCCGGTGTCTTCCACCACGTCGTGCAGCAGCGCCGCGGCGATGCTCACATCATCCATGCGCAGCTCCGCCAATATGGCCGCCACCGCCACCGGATGGATGAAATACGGCTCGCCGGAGGCGCGCTTCTGCCCCTCGTGCGCTTCTTGGGCAAACGCGTAGGCGCGGCGCAGCAGGTCGGCGTCGCACTCCGGGTTGTAGGCGCGCACCATGTCAATGAGCGCATCGGCCGAGAGCAGCTCGGAAGGCTGCGGCAAGTGCACGCCCTGCCCTGCCTCGCCCGTGACGAGGGGAGCCGCGTCATCGGCCGGAACATGCAGCTCCGCCGTGCTGGTGCGTGTGTCTTCCATGCGCCTGCCTTCCGTCCTTGCGGAAGCCCCGGTTTGCCATCTTCCACCACACAGATTGGCATGGCTTGCCTGTAAAACAACTTAACACCTATTGTGCTTTCCAAGAAGTGCCCGCACCGGAGCATGACGGAATGAACGATCTGCGACAGACCACGCGCAATCATGACCTGCCGCCGCTGGCGCTGAGCATGGGCGAGCCGGGCGGCATTGGCGCGGAGATAGCGCTCATGGCCTGGCGGGCGCTGCATGAATCCGGCCCGGCCTTCGCACTGATTGGCTCCGTAGAGCTGCTGCGCGCCCGCGCGGCGCGGGCGGGGCTGGCGGACGTGCCGGTGCAGGAGGTGGCGGACACGGCGGAAGCGGCGGAGGTATTCCCCCGCGCCCTGCCCGTGCTGGAGCCGCCCCAAGCCGCAGACGTGGTGGACACCCCCGGTCAGGCCCTGCCGGAAAACGCCGCCGCCGTGCTGACGGCTATCCGCGAGGCCGTGCGGCTGACCATCTCCGGCGCGGCGGCGGGCGTGGTCACCCTGCCCATCCAGAAGGAAAGCCTCTATCAGGCCGGCTTCGATTTCGAGGGCCACACGGACTACCTGGCCGCGCTGGCGCAGGAGATGCTGGAACTCAAGGAGCGCCCCGTGCCGGTGATGATGCTGACCGCGAAGGACCTGCGCGCCGTGCCAGTGACGGTTCACATCGCGCTGAAAGATGTACCCGCAAGACTCTCCACCGATTCGATAATCCGCCAGGGCCGCATCCTCGCGCACGATCTTTCCCGCCGCTTCGGTCTGCCCCGGCCACGCATCGCCGTGGCGGGGCTGAACCCGCATGCCGGCGAGGGCGGGCGCATGGGCACGGAGGAGCGCACCATCATCACGCCCGCCATCGAGGCCCTGCACGCGGAGGGCATCGACGCCTTCGGCCCGCTGCCCGCCGACACGCTGTTTCACGACGAGGCGCGGGCCACCTACGACGCCGTCCTGTGCATGTATCACGACCAGGCGCTGATACCGGTGAAGACGCTGGATTTTCATGGCGGGGTGAACGTCACCCTCGGCCTGCCCTTCGTGCGCACATCGCCCGATCATGGCACGGCGCTGGCGCTGGCCGGCAGTGGAAAGGCGCGGCCCGACAGCCTCATCGCGGCGCTGAAACTGGCGGCGGACATGGCGCGCGCTGACCGACAAGCCAGGGAAACCACGCAACAGGAGGCTCGCGGCAATGGCTGAAACGCCGGACGGCCTGCCCCCATTGCGTGAAGTCATCGACAGGCTAGGTCTGCGCGCGAAGAAGGCGCTGGGGCAGAACTTCCTGCTGGATCTCAACCTCACCCGCCGCATCGCGCGCGCCGCCGCACCGCTGGAAGGGCACATGGTCATCGAGGTCGGCCCCGGCCCGGGCGGGCTGACGCGCGCCCTGCTTCTGGAAGGGGCGGAGAAGGTCATTGCCATCGAGCGCGACGAGCGCGCCCTGCCGGCTCTGGAGGAAATCGCCGCGCGCTGGCCCGGAAGGCTGGAAGTCATTCACGGCGACGCCCTCAAGATGGACTATCCGGCGCTGGTGGCGGAGCACGCAGATGGCCTGCCGGTGAAGGTGGTGGCCAACCTGCCCTACAACATCGCCACGCCGCTATTGACAGGCTGGCTGACGGACTGGGCCGCACCCCGCATCCCGGCATTGGACCAGGCCCGCGCCCCCGCCCAGCCACCTGCCTCCACAATATCGGCTGGTTGGAAGGGGGAGCGGACCGGAACCGATCGCGCTTCGGCGCAAGAAAAACCAGCTTCCCCTCCCCACCGCCATGCCCACCATGTTGAGGGCGGTGGGGAGCGGGAGCAGGGAGGGCCGGTCGGACGCTTGCCAAGGAATCCCGTGGTTGGGCGGGGGAGCGGGCCGGAGCCGACCGCGCCTCAGCGCAATAATGACTGGCCGCCGTGGTGGGAGTCGCTCACGCTGATGTTCCAGAAAGAGGTGGCCGAGCGCATCACCGCTCAGCCGAAAACGAAGGCTTATGGCAGGCTGGCGGTGCTCTCACAGTGGCGGGCGCGTCCGCGCATCCTGTTCGAGGTGCCGCCGCGCGCCTTCGTGCCGCCGCCGAAGGTCACCTCCGCCGTGGTGCAGATCGTGCCCGCCGAACGTCCGCCCGTTCCGCGCGATGTGAAGGCGCTGGAAAAGGTCACGCAGGCCGCCTTCGGCCAGCGGCGCAAGATGCTGCGCCAAGCGCTGAAAACGCTGGTGAAGGACCCTCTGCCCCTGCTGGAGCGCGCAGGGCTGGAGCCCACCCGCCGGGCGGAAGAGCTGAGCGTGGAGGAGTTCGTGCGACTGGCCGCGGCCTACGAGAACTTCCTGGCCGAAAAAGCCAACCAGCCCTGACCCTTTCTTCAACAGCCTTCAGCCGCCGCAGCAGGATTCGCCGCTTTCCTGCACCGGCGGGCACGGCACGTCGCCATAGGAGCAGAATACGCAGCAATCCCCTTCCTTCGGGCGCAGCAGCGCGCCGCAGTGCGGGCATTCCCAGTACCACTGGCAGGAGTCCGTGGGCATGGTCTCGGTGCTTTTCCCGCCGCATTCCGGGCAGGTGATGGTGCTTTGCAGGATGATCTCGCCGCTCGCCATGAGGCGTACTCCCTTCGCCTCCATCAAACCTCTTTCGCATGACCATGTCCACGCACGAACGCGTCATTCGCCGCACAGTTCATGCAGCTCCTCGATCAGCCCGCGGGCGAAGGCGCTCAGCCCCTGCCGACGCTCGCGCTTCAGGTGCTCCGCGCGCAGGATGGCGCGGATGTCCGCCAGCGCCTCTTCCAGCACGTCGTTGACGACCACGTATTGATACTCGGCCCAGTGCGCGATTTCGCCCGCAGCGCCCGCCATGCGGCGGTTGATGACCTCCTCCGGGTCCTGCGCGCGGCGCTTCAGACGCTCGTAGAGCTCGCGCCCGGAAGGCGGCAGCAGAAAGATGGTGACCACGTCGCAACGCAGCGCCTCCACGATCTGCTGCGCGCCCTGCCAGTCCACGTCGAACAGCACATCCTTGCCGGCCTCGAAGGCGGCCTCCACCTTCTCCCGCGGCGTGCCGTAGAAGTTGCCAAACACCTCCGCCCATTCCAGCAGGCCGCCGGAATCGCGCATGCGCTCGAATTCCTCGCGGCTGACGAACCAATAATCCTTGCCGTTCACCTCGCCAGGGCGCGGCGGGCGGGTGGTGACGGAAACGGACATTTCCATCTGCGGCTCGCTTTCAAGCAGCATGCGCGAGAGCGTCGTCTTGCCCGCGCCGGAGGGCGAGGAGATGATCATCCCCAGCCCGCGCCTTTTCAGGGGAACTCTCTCCTGCCCTTTTTCAGCTTCGCTCATGATGACATACCCCCCGCCTGTGAAATGTTCCTTGCACGGAAGTGCGTCGTTCCGGCCCGCTCCCCTCCCAACCACCCGATATTGTGGGAACCAGGTGGTTGGGCGGGGGAGCGGCCCTGCTTGCTCATTCGATGTTTGCCACCTGCTCGCGGAACTGGTCGATAATGGTTTTCAGCGCCACGCCGATCTCGGTAATTTCCGCGTCCACCGCCTTCGAGCACATGGTATTGGCCTCGCGGTTGAACTCCTGGGCCAGGAACTCCAGCTTGCGCCCCACCGCCTCATCGGCATCCAGCAGCGCGCGCACGGCGGCCACGTGCGATTCCAGCCTGTCCAGCTCTTCGGTGATGTCCGCCTTCACGGCCATGATGACCGCCTCCTGGTGCAGGCGCTGTTCATCGAGCTGCTCGGTGGCCTCCAGCAGGCGCGCCACCTGTTCGCGCACTCGCCGGCGGATATTCTCGGGCCTCAGGGCCGGATGCGCGCGGGCGCGCCGCACAAGCGCCTCGATCTCGTCGATCTGCCGCGCGATGACCTCGCGAAGGCGCGCGCCTTCCTCCGCCCGCGCCGCAACCAGTTGCCGCAACGCCTCCTCGAACCCCGCCAGCAGCACCGGAGCGTATTCCTCCGCCAGCGCGGCATAGTCCACCTGCACCGGTTCCACCACGCCGCGGATGGACAGGAGCGCTGCCGCCTCCACCCCGGCCGAATCATCGCCCAGCCGGGCCGAAATCCGCCGCGCCTCGGTAATCAGCCGCCCCAGCAACGGCTGGTTCACATTCAGCGCCTGCTCCGTGCTCTGGATGCGGACTTGCAGGAAAATCTGCACGCTGCCGCGCTTCAGCCGCGCCGAAACACGCTTGCGCACCTCCGGTTCCAGCAGGTCGAACCCGCCCGGCAGGCGCATGCGCACGTCCAGTCCGCGGGAATTGACGCTTTTCACCTCCCAGAGCCAGAAAAGGGCCCCTTCTTCGCCGCTGGCACGAGCGAAACCGGTCATGCTGGAAAGCGCCATGAAAAGCTCCTCGGAAATGCGAGAGTGCCTGCGCTGAAAAGCAGCGTTTTCTCGTCTCCTGTGTATCCCGCCCCTGCAGGCCGGGCAAGAAAAGAGCGCCCGGCCCGGCCCGGTTGTGGATGAATCAGCGGCTCTTGCCAGCTTTTTCTTTCTCCGCCGTGTTGGCGCCGTCCTTTTCTTGTTCGGCCTTTTGCCCTTCGGTCTTCTTGCGCTTCTGCTGGCGCAGCAGTTTGCGGAAACGGGCCACGTTGCGGTTATGCTCGCGCAAGGTGGCGGCAAACACGTGCCCGCCCTTGCCGTCGGCGACGAAATACAGATCATCCGTTTTCGCCGGGTTCAGCACCGCCATGATGGATTCCCGCCCCGGGTTGGCAATCGGCGTGGGCGGCAGGCCGCGGCGGGTGTAGGTGTTCCACGGCGTGTCCTTCTTGAGGTCGGATTTCGTCAGCTTCCGCCCCAGCGATTCGCCTTGCGTGATGCCATAGATGACCGTGGGGTCGGCCTGCAATGGCATGTTCTTTTTCAGCCGGTTGATGAACACCGCCGCCACCCGCGGGCGCTCTTCCGGAATCGCCGTTTCCTTTTCCACGATGGAGGCCAGGATCACGGCCTCGCGCGGCGTCTTGAACGGCAGGCCTTTCGCCCGCTTAGGCCACAGCGCCTCCAGCAGGCGTTTCTGCGCGTCCATCATGCGCCGCACGATCTCGTCGCGCGTTTCGCCGCGGGTGAACAGGTAGGTATCGGGCAGCAGCGAGCCTTCTTCCGGTTGCAGCGTCAGCTCACCGCTCAAAACCGGATGCTCCCGCACGCGCCGCAAGACCTGCTCGGTGGACAACCCTTCGGGAATGGTCAGCCGATGCACCACGCCCTTGCCCTGGCGCAGGGTTTCCAGCACGTCCAGCAGGCTCATGCCGGGGTGAAACGCATATTCACCGGCCTTCAGCGGGCGCTTTTCTCCCATCAGGCGCTGCCAGGCGATGAGCGCCAGCATGAGGTGGCGCGAGGATATGACACCCTCCTCCTCCAGCCCGGCGGCGATGTCCTCCGTCGCCGCGCCGCGCTCGATGACCACCACCACGCGCTCGTCCAGCGGCCCCGGCCGCTCCGCCATGTGCAACAGGCCAAACAGCCCCACGCCCGCCGCCACCAGCAGGCCCACCAGCACCAGCAACCGGGCAAACCACATGCGCATGTCGCAAACGCTCCAAGGCTTTCCGGAACCATCATGGAATCTCGACCCGCACGAACACACTCACGCATGCCACCGGGCCGAAATTGAGGCCGAATGAAGAGGTAATCGCGGTGCGGGATCAATCCACCTACCTGAACAACAGCGCCGCATTGGTGCCGCCGATGCCCTGCCGGGAAGTTTCGTTGTCCCCGCTTCCTCCCTCCTTGCCCATGATCAAGGGTGGACGGGAGTGAGGAGCGAGCAGAGGCCAATGGAATGATTCAGAAGACAATACGGCGCTCCGCCCCGAATATGTGACCCGACATGGACCGCCGAACACGCTCACCACCCTTGTCTCAGTCCACCTTCCTGAACAACAGCGCCGCATTGGTGCCGCCGAAGCCGAAGGAGTTGGACAAGGCCACGTTGATCTCGCGCTCCCTGGGCTCGTTGGCGCACAGGTCGATCTGCGTCTCCACGGAAGGATTCTCGAGATTCAGCGTCGGGGGCGCCACCTGGTCGCGAATGGCCAGCACGGAGAAAATGGCCTCCACCGCGCCCGCCGCACCCAGCAGATGACCGATGGCCGACTTGGTGGACGACATGGAAACATCACCGGCCCGATTGCCCAGCAGGCGCTCCACCGCTTTCAGCTCGATTTCATCGCCCTTTGGCGTGGAGGTGCCGTGCGCGTTGATGTAATCGATCTCGCCCGGCTGGATGCCGGCCTTTTCCACCGCCATCCTCATGCAACGATAGGCGCCGTCGCCGTCTTCCGCCGGCGCGGTGATGTGATAGGCGTCGCCCGACATGCCATAGCCCGCCAGCTCGGCATAGATCTTCGCGCCGCGAGCCTTGGCGTGTTCGTATTCTTCCAGCACCACGATACCCGCGCCCTCGCCCATGACGAAGCCGTCGCGCCCCTCGTCCCATGGACGCGAGGCCTTTTCCGGCATGTCGTTGTAGCTGGTGGAAAGCGCCCGACAGGCAAGGAAGCCCGCGATGCCGAGGGGGCAGATGGCCTGTTCGCAGCCGCCCGCCAGCATGACGTCGGCATCCCCTCGCGCGATGATGGCCGCCGCGTCGCCAATGGCGTGCGCACCGGTGGCGCAGGCTGTCACCACGGCCGAGTTCGGCCCCTTGAGCCCGTGGCGGATGGAGATGACGCCACCGGCAAGGTTGATGAGCGAGCCGGGAATGAAGAACGGCGATACGCGGCGCGGGCCTTTCTCCCTGAGCAAAAGGGAAGTCTTCTCGATGCTGGCCAGCCCGCCGATGCCGGAGCCCACCAGCACGCCGGCGCGCTCCTTTTCCTCTTCCGTCTTCAGCTCCAGGCCCGCGTCCTTCATGGCTTGCCCGGCGGCGGCCACGGCGAAAACGATGAACTCGTCGTTGCGCCGCTGCTCTTTCGGGTCCATCCACTCGTCGGGATTGAAGGTGCCGCCCGTGCCGTCGCCCTTTTTCACCTCCGCGGCGATGCGGCAGGCCATCTCAGAGGCGTCGAAACGGGTAATCGGCCCGATGCCGGACTTGCCCGCAAGCAAGGCCGACCACGTATCCTCCACGTTGCCACCCAGCGGGCTGACCATTCCCAGCCCCGTCACGACGACCCTGCGCATGGGCTTTCTCCCCGTTTGTGAACCTGTTCAGGTGGTCAGGATGACCACGGGCGGCCGAAAACACAACCCCGTCCCGGCATGACAAGAATATGCGCCCGGAAAGCCGGGCGCATGCTCGCCGCTAGGGATATCCGTTTCCACCCGGCTCAGGCGTTGGCGTGCTGCTCGATGTACTTGATGGCGTCGCCCACCGTCTGGATGGTCTCGGCCGCGTCGTCGGGAATCTCGATGCCGAACTCTTCCTCGAAGGCCATGACCATCTCCACGTTGTCCAGGCTGTCCGCGCCCAGATCATCGATGAAGCTGGCGTCTTCCTTCACCTTCTCGGCGTCCACGCCCAGGTGCTCGACCACGATCTTCTTCACACGTTCGGCAATATCGCTCATGTGTCTCTTCCCTTGTCTGCACGGGGCCCCGCCGCGATGCCGGCACATGGGCCGGCAATTGGCCGCCGACGGCGCCCTTCATGGATGATTCCGCGTTTTCCCTAACACAAGGATACGATTTTACAAAGCCCCGCAATGCGCCTTTCCACGCGCAACCGGGGCTTTCCGGCATCTTCCGCCCCGTCGTGCCGCCGCCTTCGGCCCTGCCGCTCAGCACATGACCATGCCGCCGTTCACCGCCAGCACGTGACCGGTGATGTATCCCGCCTCCTCCGAGGCCAGGAAGGCCACCGCCGCGGCCACGTCCTCCGGCTGGCCGAAGCGCCCGGCCGGAATGCGCGCGAACAGCGCCTCGCGCTGCTTCTCGTTCAGCGCCTCGGTCATGGGTGTTTCGATGAAGCCCGGCGCCACGCAGTTCACCGTTATGTTGCGGCTGGCCACCTCCTGCGCCAGCGACTTGCTCATGCCCGCAAGCCCCGCCTTGGCCGCGGCGTAGTTGGCCTGTCCGGCGTTGCCCGTCTGCCCCACCACGGAGGTGATGTTGATGATGCGCCCAAAGCGCTGCTTCATCATGCCGCGCAGCACCGCCTGGCTCAGCAGGAAGGCGGAAGTGAGGTTCACCTCCAGCACCTCGCGCCACTGTTCCGGCTTCATGCGCATGGCGATGTTGTCGCGCGTGATGCCGGCGTTGTTGACGAGAATGTCGATGGCCCCGCCGGCCAGCTCCGCCGCCTTCGCGGGCAGCGCCTTCACCTGCTCCTCGTCGCTCAGGTTGCAGGCCGCTGCGAAGGCCCGCTCGCCCAGCTCGTTCACGCGCTCTTCCAGCACGTTCTCACGCGTGCCGGAAAGCACCACCGTGGCGCCCCGCCCGTGCAGGGCACGGGCGATGGCCGCGCCAATGCCACCCGTGGCGCCGGTGATGAGCGCCCTGTGTCCGCTAAGGTCGAACATGTGTCCCCTCTCGTTTCGATGGTTTGCCTTTGGCCCCGGTATCTAGACGAAAAATGGCGACAGGGCGAGTTTGCGTATACATTTTGCGCGGTAGCGCATCCGGCACCGGCCCTCGCTCCCTCCCGGCCACCCAGATCATGAAACCAAGTGACCGGCAGGCGGCGTGGGCCTTTTTGCGAAAGCCCGCTGGTTGGACGGGAAACGGGCCTTTGCCATTGCCCGGAAGCACAATCGTGCCAGCCTGGACCGCACCTATGCCGCGCCGCCGGTGAGGCGCTCCGCCAGCCTCTCCACGTCCGCGGGCGTCTCCACCGCCATGCCTTCCGCGCCCGGCGCGTTGCGCCGCACCAGCCCGGTGAGCACCTTGCCCGCGCCCAGCTCCACGAACAGATCCACGCCCTCACCATGCATGAAGGACATCGATTCGCGCCAGCGCACCCGGCCTGTCACCTGGTGCACCAGGTTGTTCACGATGTCGCCGGCCGAGGTTTCCGGCCGCGCCGTCACGTTGGCGACGATGGGAATGGCGGGGGGATATTCGCTGGCCTCGCCCAGCGCCCACGACATGGCCTCCGCCGCCTTCTGCATGAGCGAACAGTGAAACGGCGCGGAGACGTTCAGCCGCACGGCGCGCTTCGCCCCCCTTTCCTTCGCCAGCTTCTCGGCCCGCTCGATGGCGCCCATGTGGCCCGACAGGACCACCTGCCCCGGCGCGTTGTCGTTGGCCACCTCGCAAACCTCGTCCTGCGCCGCCTCCGCCGCGATGGCCTCCACCTCCGAAAGGTCGAGCCCCAGGATGGCCGTCATGCCGCCCACGCCCGGCGGCACCGCGCCGGCCATGGCCCGCCCGCGGGTCTGCAGCAGCTTGGCGGTGCGATCCAGCGTGAAGGCGCCCGCCGCGCACAGGGCGGAATATTCGCCCAGGCTGTGTCCGGCGACGAACTTGCCGTGATCGGCCAGCCGGATGTCGAAATCCTCCTCCAGCACCCGCACCACGGCCATGGACACGGCCATGAGCGCCGGCTGGGTGTTTTCCGTCCGGGTCAGCTCTTCCTCGGGCCCGTCCTCGATGATGGCGGAAAGCTTGCGTCCCAGGGCCGCGTCCACCTCGTCGAACACGCGCTGCGCACTGCCGAAGGTCCGGGCCAGTTCCATGCCCATGCCCACTCTCTGGCTGCCCTGCCCGGGAAAGATGAATGCGATGGCCATTTTCAGCGAATCCCCCTCGTTGCGTCATGTCATTTGGCCGCCTGTTCCCCACAACAGACAAGCCGCTGACCGTGGCCGCGTCAAGGCCGGAAAGTTTTGCATCCGGGCCAATTTCATGACATCATGATGTATGAAACAGGGAGTGAAGGCCATGCTGGAACTTTCGACCGACAAGGTGGCGCAGGTGATCATCCGCGCCCGCGAACTGGAGTCGCGCACCGGCGCCTGGGAGTTGCCCGATCGGCTGCACCCCGGCGAGGAAACCGCCGACATGGTGCTGGAAGCGTTGCGCAACGATCCTTCCCGGCTGGCGCTGGCCTCCTTCCTGAACGAGATGGGGCGCGACGAACTGTGCCAGCTGGTGGCGCTCATGTGGATTGGGCGTGGCTCCTTCGACCCGGAGGAGTGGAGCGAAGCGCTGGAAACCGCACGCGAGGAATACGCCGACGTGCCGGGCCTGGCGCGCTATCTGCTGGAAAAGCCCCTGCTGGCCGAACATCTGGAGGAAGGCCTGGAGCGCTTGGGATTCTCGGTGGAGGAGGTGGAGGCCGACGTGCGCTGAAGGACGGCGCGCCCCGGCACGACAAGCACCTTGACATGGAAGAATGAGGCCCGCTCTCCCACCCAACCACCTGGCTCTCACGATAAGCCCTCGCCCCCTCCTGGCCACTTGGTTTCACGATTTGGGTGGCCGGGAGGGGGCGAGGGCTGGTGCCGTGCACTTCCGTGCATGAAGAATCCCGTGGTTGGGCGGGGGAGCGGGCCGGAACCATTCGCGCTCAAGCGCAAGAACTTCCCTATTTCCCCATCTGCTTCATGGCGCGCATCCGCGCCAGCGACGTCTCCGCCAGTTTCAACAGCCCGCCGGGGCCGAGACAGGAGATGTCGAACGTCACGCTTTCACCCTTGCCCGCCTCGTCCGTGTAACGCCATTCGAGTTTCCTGCCCTTGCGCAGCGCATCCAGCACGATCTCCACCACCTCCGGCCGGATGCCGATGACGCGCCCGCCGGCCTTGACGTGCAGGAACTCATACGGCACGCGCATGGGCTCGCCCGTGTCCACCACCAGCTCCACGCCGGCCTGCGCATCCGCCGCCCTCGGCAGGGTCAGCACCACGCTCCAGTGCTCATCCGCCAGCGGATGGGAGAATTGCAGCCGATGCCCGTTCACCTCCGGCCCGCGGATGGCGCAGCCCCTGCCCTCGCGGCATTCCGCTTCCCAGCCGCCGGCGGCATGAATATGCCCGTAATCCGTTTTCGTGCGCGTTATGTCACACGCCTGCGCCGGGGCCTGCTTTCCCGGTTCTTCTGCCACCGCCGACGCGGCCATGGCGCCCGTCAGCGCCAGCATCGCCGCCAGCATACCGCTCGCACCACGCATGAAGCCTCTCCCGCCAAGCGTTGCCCTTTTCTGGCCTTATACCATGGCTTCGTGCTAATGGCCCAATGACGCCGGAAAATACGAAAGCACGTCCGGAGAACAGCCTCATGAGCAGCGCCAGGGAAACACCCGTCCGCCGCATTACCGCGCCGGACATCCGCGCCCGGAAACAGGACGACACTCCCATCGTGGCGCTCACCGCGTATCACGCCCACACCGCCCGGCTGGCCGACGATCACGTGGACATGCTGCTGGTGGGCGATTCGCTGGGCATGGTGCTCTATGGCTTCGGCTCCACCGTGCCGGTGACCCTGGAGCAGATGATCACCCACGGCCGCGTGGTGGCCTCCGCCGTGAAACGCGCGCTGGTGGTGGTGGACATGCCGTTCGGCTTCTACGAGGAAAGCCCGCAACAGGCCTTTCGCAACGCCGCGCGGGTGCTGAAGGAAACCGGCGCCGGCGCGGTGAAGCTGGAAGGCGGCGCGCGCATGGCCGAAACCATCCGCTTCCTGGTCGAGCGTGGCGTGCCGGTCATGGCCCACATCGGCCTTACCCCGCAGAGCGTGAACACGCTGGGCGGCTTTTTCGCCCAGGGTCGCGAACAGGACCAGTGGCCGGCGATAGAGGCCGACGCCCGGGCCGTGGCCGATGCCGGGGCATTCTGCGTGGTGCTGGAGGCCATCGCCGAGCCATTGGCGCGCGAGATCACGGCCCAATGCCCCATCCCCACCATCGGCATTGGCGCCTCGCCCGCCTGCGACGGGCAGATCCTGGTGATGGAAGACATGCTGGGGCTGAACCCGAATCCGCCGCGATTCGTGAAGACCTACGCCGACCTGAAAGGAGAAATCGACCGCGCCATCGCCACCTATGCCGAGGAGGTGCGCACCCGGCGTTTTCCCGCCACGGAACACACCTATGGCATGAAAAGAAGGAAATGAGGCCGATATCGGCGCCATGCCGCGCAAGAACACATTTGCCTTCACCGCGGGCGAAAGCTATCAATTCCGCCAAGGAGTTTGCGGAGCGCGAGGCATGCGCGCACACCCGCGAGATCATCAGACCCTGGAGAAACGGACATGGCCGAAGATGACGCCCTCTTGCGCGAAGTGGACGAGGAGCTGCGGCGCGAGCAGCTGGAAAGGCTGTGGAAGCGTTACGGCAACCTGTTCATGGCCCTTTCCTTCGGCGTCGTGGCCGCGGTAGGCGCCTACAAGGGCTGGGAATATTACCAGGAAAAACAGGCCCAGGCGGCCGGTGAGGCCTATGTGACCGCGCTCGACCTCATCAACACCGGCAATGACGAGGCCGCCATCGCCGCTCTGGAAGAACTCGCCGGCGGTCCGCACGCCGGTGGCGCGGCGCTGGCGAAATTGCGCCTGGCGGCCCTGCTGGGCAAAAAGGGCGAAACGGAAAAGGCCGTGACGCTTTACCGACAGGTCGCCGACGATGCCTCCCTCGAACTTCCGCTGCGCAATGCCGCAAGGGTGCGCCACGCCTGGCTGATGGCCGATACCCTGCCCCGCACGGAGCTGGCGAAAATCCTCGGCGGGCTGGACGTGGCGGGCAACCCCTGGCGCGCCGCCGCACGCGAAATCCTGGCGCTGGCCGCCTTGCGCGAAGGCGACAAACAGGCCGCGCTGTCCTACCTCGAGCGACTGCTGAACGATCCGGAAACACCAGTGGAGGCCCGCACCCGCGCCAGCACCCTCTACCACGTGGCCGGTGGCACGGCGGCAAGCCTCGCCACCCCGCCCGCCAATGGCGGCGAGCGCTGAGCGGAGCGGCGCATGTCCGGCGGCAGCACGAAAAATCATCGCCAGCGCGGGCACGGCACGCTCAGCCGACGCACCCTTCTCGCCGGCCTTTCTTCGCTGCTGGCGGGCTGCGCCAGCACCGGCGACCTGCTGGATGATCTGCTGGGCGGCCAGGATAACGACAAGCCTCTTTCCGGCGCGCGCAAGCCCGTGCTGGCCAACGCCGTCAACGCCGACAAGGCGAAGGAGCCTGTGCTGCTGCCCCAGCCGGTGCGCATCTCCCAGTGGCTGCAACCCGGCGGCACCGCCAGCAACGTGGTGGGCAACCCCGCGCTGGCGGAGAAGATCTCCCGCAAGTGGCGCATAAGGGCCGCGGCCGCATCGGAAGGCGCTAACCGCCTTTCCGCCCCGCCCATCATCGTCGGCAACGCCGTATGCGTGATGGACGCCCGCGCCACCGTGCGCGCATTCCATGCCGACACCGGCCGCAAACTGTGGGAACGGTCCCTCACACCCACCGGAGAGGATCCCGCCGACGGCTTCGGCGGCGGCATCTGTTCCGACGGCACGCGCCTTTTCGCCGCCACGGGTTTCGGCGAAGTTGTGGCGCTGAGCGCGGCATCGGGCACGGAGCAGTGGCGCACGAAGATGCAACGCCCCTTGCGGACCGCCCCGGTGTACGCCAACGGCCGGATATTCGTGCGCGACAACGGCGACGTGCTGCACGCCATTGCTGCCGGCGGCGGGGAGAAGCTGTGGGACTATCAGGGCCCTGCTGGCCGCACGCGGCTCATCTCCGCCACCGCGCCGGCGGTGCTGGGCGCGCTGGTGGCATGCCCCTTCTCCGGTGGCGAGCTGGTGGCGTTGACCACCGGCGGAAACGAGCGCTTCTCGCACACGCTCTCCGCCGCCGTCACCATTGCGGACATCGCCGCACGGCCCGTCATCTCGCGCCGGCGCATCTACGGCGTGGCGGTCCAGGGCGACCTGGCCGCCCTCTCCCACGACGGCGAGGAAATCTGGGCCCTGCCCCTGCCGGGGCGCCACACGCCCTGGCTGGCGGGCAACTACCTGTTCCATCTCTCCGGCCGCAATGACCTTTACGCCATCCACGCCAAGACCGGCCGCGTGCGCTGGCAGGCGACGCTTGGCGCCGCCACCCATGCCGGACCGGTCATGGCGGGTGGGCGGCTGATCCTGGCCAACGCCGGCGGCCAGCTGCTGGAGGTGCTGGCCGAAGGCGGTCAGGTGCTGCGCCGCCACGATGTGGGGGCCTCGGTCTACATCGCCCCCGTTCTGGCGCGCAATTCCCTCTACGTGCTGGATGACGAGGGCTTCCTTTCGCGCTATGCCTGACCTACATGGCATGAGAACACGCCGGGCGCGGCACGCCCGTGACAATGACAACACCGCGAAAGAAACACCATCATGGCCAGCAAGAAAAAACTCCCCGTGGTGGCCATTGTCGGCCGGCCGAACGTGGGCAAGTCCACCCTGTTCAACCGGCTGGTGGGCAAACGCCTGGCCATCGTGCACGACGAACCGGGTGTCACCCGTGATTTCCGCGAGGCGAAGGCGAAGCTCGACAACCTGCGCTTCGCCCTGCTGGATACCGCCGGGCTGGAAGATGCGGAGGAAGGCACGCTCGCCGCGCGCATGACCAGGATGACCGAACGTGCCATCGACCAGGCGGACGTGGTGATCTTCATGGTGGACGCCAAGGCCGGCCTGATGCCCGACGACGAGCACTTCGCCAGAATGCTGCGCGAGCGCGACAAGCCCACCGTGTTGCTGGTGAACAAGGCCGAAGGTGCCGACGGCGAGGCCGCGGCGGCCGAATTCTGGGCGCTGGGGCTGGGCGAGCCCATTCCCTTTTCAGCCGCCCACGGCATGGGGCTGGACGCCCTGCGCGACGCGCTTGAAGAAAAGTTCCTGCTGTTGAAGGAGCGCCAACGAGCGGCGGAAAGGAAGCGCAAGAAGACGGAGAGGGAGAAGGAGAAGGAGAAGGAGAAGGAGAAGGAGAAGGAGAAGAAAAGAAAGGCCGAATCATCGGCCGAAGCCGAAGCCGGGGCCGAAGCGTCTCCGAAAGAAGCCTCGGCGCCCGAGCGCCCCGAGGGTGGCGCGGGCGAACAGCTCCCGGAAGAAGAGTGTGAAGCCCTCAGACCGCTGAAGATGGTCATCGTCGGCCGTCCCAACGCGGGCAAGTCCACGCTCATCAACCGTCTCATCGGCAAGGAACGGCTGCTCACCGGCCCGGAGGCCGGCATCACCCGCGATGCCATCGCCATCGACTGGACCTGGCACAAGCGCCCGATCCAGCTGTGGGACACCGCCGGCATGCGCAAGAAGGCGAAAGTGGAGCGCGGGCTGGAGCAGATGTCGGTGGGCGACGCCATCCGCGCGGCCAGGTTCGCCGAGGTCGCCGTGGTGTTGCTGGACGCCACCGAGCCGTTGCGCAAGCAGGATATGGCCATCGCCGGGCTGATGGCGCGCGAGGGGCGGGCGGTGGTCATCGCGGTCAACAAGTGGGATCTCGTCGATCCCGCCGCGCGCGCCCGCTACCGCAAGGAGCTGGAGCGCCTCATCGACGAAAAGCTCCCCCAGATCATCGGTGTGCCGGTGGTCACGCTCTCCGCCCTTACCGGCAAGGGCATGGACAAGCTCATGCCCGCCGTCATCGGCGCTTACGAGAACTGGAACCGCCACATCCCCACCGCGCAGCTCAACCGCTGGCTGGAACAGGCGGTGGCAAGGCACCCCCCGCCCGCACCCGGCGGCCGGCGCATCAAGCTGCGTTACATCACCCAACCCAAAACGCGCCCACCCACCTTCGTGGTGTTCACCCAGCGCGCCGACAAGGTGCCCGAGGAATACCGGCGCTATCTCATAAAGTCGTTGCGGGATGCCTTCGACCTGTGGGGCGTGCCCATCCGCCTGCACTTCCGCGAGGTGGAAAATCCCTACGACGACGGTTCGGACAGCGGAAAGTGGAAAGGCAAGCGCCGCAAGTGAGGTCTCGGCGGCGCGTCAATCCGCCCATTCCGCCCACCCCGCCCTCGCGCCCGCAGGGCAAACTGGTATCATGTGGATGATTCCAACCACACTGGGGATTGCACACCCATGAGCACCGGACTGCTGGCCTTGCTGGACGACGTGGTGGCGCTGGCGAAGAAGGCCGCCATCGTGCTGGACGATACCGCTGCGCTGTCCATGAAGGCGGGCGCAAAATCCGTGGGCGTGGTGGCCGACGACGCCGCCGTCACCCCGCGTTACGTCATCGGCTTCGCCGCTGCGCGCGAACTGCCCATCATCTGGCAAATCACCCTCGGCTCGCTGCGCAACAAGTTCCTGTTCGTGGTGCCGGCGGTGCTGGCGCTGGGATATTTCGCCCCGTGGATCATCACGCCGCTACTGGTGCTGGGGGCGCTCTATCTCTCGTTCGAGGGATTCGAGAAGGTACATGAATGGCTTGCCGGTCACGGCAATGACGAACCTGCCGTGGTGCGCGCCGACATCTCGCCGGAGGAGCTGGCCGCCTTCGAGCGCGAACGGGTCAACAGCGCCATTCGCACCGACCTCATCCTGTCGGCCGAGATCATGGTCATCGCCTACTCCCAGATCGCCGACCAGCCCTTCCTCTACCAGGTGGTAACGCTGGCGCTGGTGGCGGTGGGCATTACCGCGCTGGTCTATGGCGTGGTGGCCATCATCGTGAAGATGGACGACTTCGGCCTGTGGCTGGCCACACGGGAGGAAGGCGGCCAACTCCTGCGCACTCTTGGCCGGGGCATCGTGCGCGCCATGCCGAAGTTCCTGGAGGTGCTCAGCGTGGTGGGCACGGTGGCCATGCTGTGGGTGGCCGGCGGCATCATCATGCACGCGCTGGCCGAATATGGCGTGCACGCGCCGGAACATCTGGCCCACTTTGTGCCATACGTGGGCGAGCTGCTGATGTCCCTGGCGCTGGGGCTGGTGGCAGGTTTTGCGGTATGGCTGGTGGTGCACCCGCTGTTGCACCGGGGTGCGCAAGGCTGACCGGTGCAAACCGCCCCAGCCCATCCCCCGGATCATGAAGAACGAGGGCCTGGATGGGCGCGGGATGATGGGCGGTTCTCATGCATTCCGGTATTGCAACATCATGGCGAGGGGCATGGGAACCGTGCACGGACGGTAACCTGTACGGCAGGGACATGCAAAAACGGCGCGGCGCCGTCATTCGGCGCCGCGCCTCGTTCATTCCGGTTCGCCGGCGACCGCCTCAGTTGATCCTGGTGTTGTAGATCTTCTCCAGGCTGGGCAGCGTCACCATGTTCTTCAGCGGCACCGTGTAGGTTTCGGCCCGCACGAACCACTTCAGGCGCGGCTCATACCATTCCAGGCTGGTGAGCATGTCCGTCATGGGGCGGTAGAACTTCGGGTTCAGCATGGCCTCGCCCCAGCGCACGTACTTGTTGTAATCCAGGTGCGCCAGCATGGACTTCCAGACGTTGGCGTTGATCGGCGCCATCATCCACTTGAACATGCCTACCGGGTTCATGGCCTTCAGCGAAGCGATGGTCAGCTTCTCGTAGTTGGTCAGACCGCGCGCCCAGGTATCCCACATCACCGGCTCCATGGAGCAGTTGGCCATCACGTGCATGGTGCGCGGATCGTTGAGAATGTCCATCAACTTGAAGAACTTCTCCGGGTCGTTCATGGTCTCCGCCATGACCTCGGCGTCGGTGAAGGCCTTGAGATACGGCTTGATCTGCTCGAATTCTTCCGCCGAGGCGTGCTTGCACTCGGTGTAATAGGCCTTCGCCTTCTCGAACTTGTGCTCGCCCGCGTCATCGGCTGCCATTGCGGACATGGACATGGCCACCACCGCCGTCATGGCCATGGCGAATTTCTTCATCTTGCGCATGATGCTTTCTCCCTCTGTTTCCACCGGAAGCCATGCCATCCATGCGAAAGATGCTGGCTTTGCGTTCCGGCCAAAATTCCCCCCGGCCGCTTCATGCGCCCTTTCATATATTATGTTTTCCAAATATGCAAGCCTTCAAATATGAAAAAGTGTGCATAAGCCTGATTTTTTCACCCCGGCCGCGCACCCCCGTTCACGACGCCGCCCTTCAGCCCTGGATCCCCAGGCTGCGCAGTTTCCGGTAAAGGGCGGAGCGTTCCATGCCAATGGCGGAAGCCGTGCGCGAGATATTGCCGGCGAAGCGCTCCAGCTGCGCCTGCAGGTAATGGCGCTCGAACTCCTCCCGCGCCTCCTTCAGTGGCAGAGCCAGCAGGCGTTCCATGTCCACGCCATTGCCCGAACCATCGCCGGCGGCCTCATCGGGCGGCAACATTTCCGGCGTGATCTCCTCCACCTCGTCGCCGCCGTGCAGGATCATCAGGCGCTCCACGTAATTGCGCAATTGACGCACGTTGCCCGGCCACTCCCGCGTCTGCAGCATCGCCAGGGCCTCTTCCGAGAGCCTCTTGACCGGTTTGCCCGTCTGGCGGGAGAACTGCTCTATGAAAAACTCCACCAGCTCCGGAATGTCCTCCCGGCGTTTCGAGAGGGGCGGCACCACCACCGGCACCACGGCCAATCGATGATACAGGTCGGCCCGAAAGCCCCCTTCCTCTATCAGCGCCGGCAGGTCGCGGCTGGTGGAGGACACGATGCGTACGTCCACCCGCACCGGACGGGTGCCATTCACGCGGGTGAAGGTCTGCTCCATCAGCGCCCGCAACACCTTGCTCTGCGTCTGCGGTGGCATGTCCGCCACCTCGTCAATGAACAGCGTGCCCCCATGCGCCTCTTCCAGCTTGCCGATGTTGTATTGTCCCGGCGCCAGCTCGCGGCCAAACAGCTCTTCCTCCATGCGTTCCGGCGCCAGGGCCGCCGCCGAGAGCACCACGAATGGCCCGTCCGCCCGGTTCGATTGCTCGTGCAGCACCCGTGCCGCCAGCTCCTTGCCCGCCCCGGCAGGGCCGGAAATGAGCACCCGTGCGTTGGTGGGGGCCACCTTTTCGATGGTCTGGCGCAGCTGCCGCATGGCCGGCGAAGAACCGATCATCTGCCAGCCGCCGCCCCGGCTCTTCAGCTCGATGTTCTCTCGTTTCAACCGATGCAGCTCCAGCGCGCGCTGCACCGTCAACACCAGCTTGTCGGCCTTGAAGGGTTTCTCGATGTAATCGTGCGCGCCCTTGCGGATGGCCGCCACGGCCGTCTCGATGTTGCCATGGCCGGAAATGATGATGACCGGCAGATCGGGATGCGTGGCCTTGATGATGTCCAGCAATTCCAGCCCGTCCAGCTTCGAGCCCTGCAACCATATGTCCAGCACCACCAGCGCCGGGCGGCGGGTGTTGATCTCCTGCAGGGCCTGCGTGCTGTCCGCGGCCAGCCGCACCTGAAAGCCTTCGTCCTCCAGAATGCCGCCGATGAGCTCGCGGATGTCGGCCTCGTCATCGACGATGAGAATGTCGGCGCTCATGCCTCCTCTTCCTCCTCGATCTCTCTCCCGGCGGAAGAAAGGACCGCCGCTCCCCTGTCTCCCCCCGTGGCGGCACCGGCCCTCGCATCACCCTTTTCCTCGGCCACCTCTTCTGCCGAGGCGTTTTCCGACCCGGTTTCCAGCGGCAGCCACAGGCTCGCCATGGCGCCGCGGCCTTCCGGCGCATCCGCCAGCTCCAGCCGCCCGCCATGCTCCTCCATGATGCGTTGCACGATGGCCAGCCCCAGTCCGGTGCCCTTGTCGCGCGTGGTCATGTAGGGTTCGGTCAGGCGATGCCGGTTTTCCTGCGGCAAGCCGCGGCCATTGTCGATAACGGAAATGACGGCATGGCCGTCCCGCTCTTCCAGCCGCACCACGATTCGCCCCTGCAACCCCGGTTCCTCCTCGCGTCTTGCCTCGATGGCCTCGCGCGCGTTCTTCACCAGGTTGGTCAGCGCCTGGGTGATCAGCGGGCGGTCGAATTTCACCAGCAGGAGCCTTTCGGGCAATTCGAGCTCGATATGCACGTCATCGCTGCTCACCCGCTGCAACAGCAGCGCCTCCTTGATTGCCTGCACCAGGTCCTGCTCTTCGGGGCGCGCCTTGGGCATGCGCGCGAAGGAGGAGAACTCGTCCACCATCCGCCCGATGTCCTCCACCTGACGCA
Organism: Hyphomicrobiales bacterium; assembly: GCA_027024225.1. Lineage (GTDB taxonomy): Bacteria > Pseudomonadota > Alphaproteobacteria > Rhizobiales > Aestuariivirgaceae > Thermopetrobacter. Next base: position 32,831 of record JALVSR010000073.1, read on the forward strand.
CGATGGTGTCCGTGCACTGGGCGAAGATTTCCGGGTTGGAGCTGATTTCCCTGGCGAACCGCCGCCGCAGGCGCTCGGCCGAGAGCTGGATGGGGGTGAGCGGGTTCTTGATCTCGTGCGCGATGCGCCGCGCCACGTCGGCCCAGGCGGCGTTGCGTTGCGCCTTCAGGAGTTCCGTGGTGTCGTCGAAGGTGATCACATGGCCCGACACCTCCTCGCCGGCGCGTTCCATGCAGGCGCGCACCACGAATGTGCGTTCCTCGCCTTTCACCCGCACCTGCACATGATCTTCCGCACAGCCCGAGCGTCGCGCATCCGCCGCCTGCAGCACCGGCACGAAAGCCGGAATCACTTCTTGCAGCGGTCGCCCCAGCACCTCGCGCCCTTCCAGCCCCAGCAACATCCGGGCCGAATTGTTCAGCAGGCGCACGCGCCCCTCCCTGTCCAGCCCGATCACCCCGGCGGAAACGCCGGCCAGCACCGCCTCCATGAACTGCCGGCGTTCGTCCAGCTCGTGATAGGCGTCCAGCAACTCCTGACGCTGCGACTTGAGCTGGCGCGTCATCTGGTTAAACACGCGTACCAGCAGGTCGATGTCGTCATTGCCGCGCGGGTGCGGCAGCTGCACATCGAAATTGCCGCGCGCCAGCTCGCGCGAGGCGCGAATGAGCCCCACCACCGGCGCCACCAGCCTGTCCGCCAGCCACAGGCCGAACCAGGTGGCCGCCAGCAGGAAGATGAAGGCGATGCCGGCATAGACGAAGGCGAAGGTGACCTGCAGGCCAAAGCGTTGCTTCTTGAACGAGAGGAATTCCGAAAGCTCTTCCTGCGCCGCCGCCAGCTGCCGGATGACCTCCGGGTTCACCGGTCGGTAGATGAGCAGGTAACGCCCCTCGGGCTTTTTCAACTTCAGCAGCACACGAATGAAATTGTCCCCCGGTCCGGGGCCGGACGCCAGCACCTTGCCCCGGTCCGCCTGGCGGTAGGCGTCCGGTGGCGGTGGTCGAAAGCGGATGTTGCGGTCGGACGTGATGGCCACGTCCAGCCGCCGCCGGACCGGATCGATGATGTAGACGGCCGGCACGCCACGCACCGCCGCCAGCACGGAAAGCCGCTGCATGAACTGTCGCAGATCACGCAGGAACAGAGCCTCGTTGGCCTCGATGTCACGCGCCAGCGCCTGCGCATCCATTTTCGCCTGCACCATCTTGTCTTCGATGTAGGCCTCCGACACGATGATGGCGCGGCGCACGATGTTCTCGATGCGCTCGGAAAACCAGGCGTCCAGCCCACGGTTGAGCGTGACGGAAGCGAAAACGGCCACGATGATGGCCGGCACCGCGGCGAACAGCGACAGCAGCCCCACGATGCGCGCATGCAGCCGCGCACCCGCCAGCCGCCGCCGTCGCGCCCGGATGAGCCAATAGATCTGCACGCCAATGAGCCCGGCCAGCAGCAGCACCATCACGCCATTGGCCGCCACCAGCCAGGTGACCAGCTGCGGTGTGGGGGTGATGGGGGTCAGTCCCGTGAGAATGAGATAGGTCGCAAGCCCCAGGAAAATGGCCAGCACCACCAGCACCAGCCCGGCCCAGCCCGTGCGCGGGCGGCGGAAGGAGACGATATCGTCATCCTTGGCAACGGGCGGCCCCTCGCCGCCCGTGTCGGGGCGTTTCAGACTTGATGCCGCCATGGCCTCGCCGGACATGCGTGGACTCTCCCGCTGGCTGTTGCGTCGACGCGCTCGTGCGAGCGCTGCCGGCGCTTCAGTGTGAAAGGCTTGTTGCAGAATTTCAACACCGCTGTGGCAATTTTGCGACAGTGCGCGCGGCCCGGCACCACGCGTGCGGGATCATGCCGGTGCGTTTATTGAAATGTTCCCAGCAACCATCTGTCTTGTCGGCGCTTTGTGCTGCAAAACGAATCGGCTCGACAACTCCGCCGACGACAGCGCCCAACAAGTTCATTCCACCGTCACCGACTTGGCCAGGTTGCGCGGCTGGTCCACATCCGTTCCCAGGAACACCGCCGCATGATAGGCCAGCAGCTGCACCGGAATGGCGTAGAGGATGGGTGAAATGAACGGGTGCGCGCTGGGCACGGTAATGGTCTCGAAGGCCTTCGCTCCGTGCTCCGAGGCCCCTTCCTCGTCCGTGATCAGCACGATGCGCGCCCCGCGCGCCCGCACTTCCTCCATGTTGGAGACGGTCTTGTCGAACAGCTGATCCCGCGGCGCGATGACCACCACCGGCATGTGCTCGTCGATCAGCGCAATGGGCCCGTGCTTCAGCTCGCCCGCCGCGTAGCCCTCCGCATGGATATAGGAGATCTCCTTGAACTTCAGCGCCCCTTCCAGCGCCAGTGGAAAATTGATGCCCCGGCCGAGATAGAGAATATCCTGCGCGCGGGCCAGCTCGTGCGCCACCTTCTCCACCTGCCGCTCTCGCTCCAGCGTCTTCACCACCAGGCGCGGCAGCCCTTGCAGGGCGTGCACCAGCTCCGCCTCATGTTCGGCGGAAATGGCGCCGCGTGCGCGCGCCAAGGCAATGGCGAAAGCCGCCAGCACCACCAGCTGGCAGGTGAAGGCCTTCGTCGAGGCCACGCCGATTTCCGGTCCCGCCATGGTGCGCAAGACAACGTCGCTTTCCCGCGCGATGGTGGATTCCGGCACGTTCACCACCGCCGCCACCTTCTGTCCCATGCTCCGGCAATAGCGCAGCGCGGCCAGGGTGTCCGCCGTTTCGCCCGACTGCGAGATCACCAGCGACAGCCCACCCTCCGAAAGCGGTGCCTCGCGGTAACGGAACTCCGAGGCGATATCCACCTCCACCGGCAGCCGCGCCAGCTGCTCCAGCCAATACTTGCCCACCAGCCCCGCGTAATAGGCCGTGCCGCAGGCGGTGATGGTCAGCCGGTCGAGCCGGCCCAGGTCCACCGGCATGTCGGGTATGCGCACGCGCCCTTCGGCGAAATCGAGGTATTCGGCCATGGTGTGGCCAATCACGTCCGGCTGCTCGTGGATCTCCTTGGCCATGAAATGCCGATATCCCCCCTTGTCCACCAGCAGCGAGGCGGCCTGAGTGAATTGCAGGGGGCGAATGACATGCCGGCGTTCCGCATCCAGGATCTCGAACCCTTCACGGGTCAGGAACACCACGTCGCCGTCCTCCAGATAGGTGATGCGCGAGGTAAACGGCGCCAGCGCGATGGCATCGGACCCCAGCATCATCTCTCCCTCGCCATGCCCCACCGCCAGCGGCGATCCGCGCCGCGCGCCAACCATCAGGTTCTCCTCACCCTCGAAGATGATGGCGAAGGCAAAGGCCCCCTGCAGGCGCTCCAACACGTTCAGCACCGCCTCTTTCGGGCTGTCGCCTTCTTCCAGCCGCAGGTTGATGAGATGGGCAACGATTTCCGTATCCGTGTCCGATTCCGGATGTACGCCGCGCAGGCGCAGCTCTTCGCGCAGCTCGCTGAAATTCTCGATGATGCCGTTATGGACGATGGCCACGCGCCCGGCAATGTGGGGATGCG
>JALVSR010000074.1 GCA_027024225.1 Hyphomicrobiales bacterium
GCGCAAGCCGCCCCGCGCTCCCGCCCAACCCCCAAATTGTCAAAAACAAGGGCTTGGGCGGGAGCGCGGGGCGGCTTGCGCCGGTCATCCTTTATGCAGCTTGGTATTACACCCTCCATCTCCTGTTCCGTTATTCGGCCTTCGTCTTCCCGGCGGGCTTCTCCTCGGCCTTCGTCGCACCCGCCTTGTCGCCAGCCTTGCCGCCGGCGCCGGCGCGCTTCAGCTCTTCGTCGATGATCTTGCGGAATTCCTCGATGCCGCGCCGTCCATTCACCTTCCGCCCGTTGACGAAGAAGGTGGGCGTGGCCTGAATGCCAAAATCGCGGCTGGCCATGCGCGCGCTGTTCATGATGGCCTTGGCCAGCTTCTCATCCTTCAGGCAGGCGTCAAATGCCTTCTCGTCCATGCCCGCCATGCGCATCACCTTCATCAGGCCGCCTTTCGGATCCTTGGCCCATTCGCGCTGGGTCTTCATGACCATGCCCAGCACGGCATGATATTTCTCCGGATCGCCCTTCGCCGCGCAGCGTGTCAGCATGAAGGCCGCCAGCGCCACCTGGTCCAGCGGGAACTCGCGAAAGACGAACCTCACCTTGCCCGTATCCACGTATTCCTTCTTGATGAGCGGCCATTCGTGAATGTGAAAATCGGCGCAGTGCGGGCAGGTGGCCGAGGCGTATTCCACCATCAGAACGGGCGCGTCCGCCTTGCCAATCGCCATGTCCTTCACCAGCGGCTCCTTCGCCAGCAGCGCCTTGTTCACGTATTCGGGCTTTTCCTCCGCCGCCAGCGCCGCGGGCATGCCCACGCCGGCACCCGCCACCAGCAACGCCAACGCACCGGCACCCAGTGCCCGCGCCAGCCCCCGGCGGCTCAGCGACGCGTTCAGCCCCCGCGCCCACGCCTGATTCACCTTCTGGAAACCATGTCTCATTTCATTGAACTCCCGGTGTTTTTCTCGTTCGGTTGAATCAATTTCACAAAAACTCATCCGGTTCCGCGCCCCCTTGCCGCCTTGCGCGCCACGCCTTCCGCCAATCGCGCCAGCGCGGTTCGCAGATCTTCGTTCCGCACGCCGTTCAGTCCGTGCGTGAGCCGCCGCAGCAGCGCCTCGTCCGGCGCTGGCAGCTCCGCGGTCGCCTGCGACGAAGGCTCCTCCGACACCTCTTCCGGCGCCCCCTCCAGCGCCTGCACCAGCCGCAGGCGGGATATGACCGGTCGGCCGAAGTGCCCGTTGATGCGCTCCACCAGCATCGGCTCCATCATCTGCACCTCCAGCGCGCGGGCAGAACGCACCTTCAGCCACAGCGTGGCGCCACCGCGGCCGGAGCGCTTCACGGCGTCGGGCCGGGCGAAGGCGGCCACCTCCGGGCACAGTGCGTCCCACACGCGGGAAAGCTCCATCATCACCTGCCCGCCGTGACGCGAAAAGGCCTTGCCCGCCACCTTGTCGAACAGCTGCCCCACCTGTTTCATGCGGCACGCTCCGTTGCCTCGTCCGCCACACGCATATTGCCCTCAATGACCATCATGCGCCAAATGATGTTTTCGTTATTTGCAGGTGCCATATGAATGCGGCATGAAACGGACTACGGAAAAGCTGCTGAAATGGTATGCCGAACACGCCCGCGCCCTGCCCTGGCGCGCGCGCCCCGGTGAGCGCCCCGACCCGTATCATGTCTGGCTGTCCGAGATCATGTTGCAGCAAACCACCGTGGCCACCGTGCGCAAGCGCTTCGACGATTTCATCCGCCGCTGGCCAACGGTGCGGGCGCTGGCCGAAGCGCCGCTGGAGGAGGTCATGGCCGCCTGGGCCGGGCTGGGTTATTACGCCCGCGCCCGCAATCTGCACAAATGCGCGCGGAAGGTGGCGCACGAACTGGGCGGTGAATTCCCATCCACGCCCGAAGCATTGCGCAGGCTTCCAGGCATTGGCGACTACACCGCCGGCGCCATCGCCGCCATTGCCTTCCATCACCCCGCCGTGGCCATGGACACCAACGCCGAGCGCGTCATCGCCCGGCTGTTCGCCGTCACCGAGCCTCTGCCCGGCTGCAAGCCACGCTTGCGCACGCTGGCCCATGAGCTGCTGCCGAGACACGCGCCCGGCAACTTCGCGCAAGCCCTGATGGACCTTGGCGCCATCATCTGCACCGCGCGCAACCCCGCCTGCGGACTGTGCCCGCTCATGGACGATTGCGCCGCCCGCAAGCAGGGCCTGGCCGAAGAGCTGCCCCGCAAGCAAAAGAACCCGCCCAAACCCCACCGGGAGGGCAAGGCGTTCTGGATAGACCGCGCCGACGGCCGCGTGTTGCTGCGCCGCCGGCCCGAAAGGGGCATGCTGGGTTCCATGGTGGAAATTCCCTCCACCGGCTGGGATGGCGCGCCGCCCGCCTTTGCCGGAAGGACACCCTTCCGGCTGGAGTTTGATCGTGTAAGACCGGATGTGCGCCACACCTTCACGCACTTTCACCTGAAGCTGGCGCTCTACCGCCTGCCGGAACCGCTCGAGGTGGAGCGGGCACGCCTGCTGCCCCTATCCCCGGGGTGGTTCTGGCACCCGCTGGAAAAGCTGGACACGGTGGGCCTGCCCACGGTCATGAAAAAGGCCGCCCGCCTGTTCCTGGAGTCCGGCTGAGCCGCGCATGAAGAAGGGCCGGACATGCACATGCCCGGCCCGCCTTCACGCGCGCATTCAAACGCGGATTCGGCTCAGTTCGGCAGTTCCTCGAACACCGGCGTCCACACGTTCAGCACCTGCCCGGCGCCTTTGCCCTCGCCGGTCTTCACCGGGCCGACGAGTTCCCATTTCTGCGCATTCACTTTGTAAAGGATGCCGTCCTGGTTGTTTGACACGTAGCCCCACTTGCCATCCTTGGTGAAGGCGATGTGCCCCATACGGCCCTTGCCTATCTCCATGTCCTTCACCAGCTTCCAGCTGCCGGTCTCGATGATGGAGATGACGTTGTTGCCATAGTTGGTGATGACGGCATACTTGCCATCCGGCGTGTTGTAGGCATGCCCCACGCCGGTGCTGCCCACCAGAATATCCGCCACCAGCTTCTTGGCGTGCGCGTCGAACACCGCCACCTCGTTGCCCGCCTTGTTCTCGCCGCCGCAGCGGTTGAGGAGGAAGAAATATTTTCCGTCCTGCGTGAAGTTGCCGTGGTGCCCTTCCACGCAAGCCTGCTTGGTAAGCGGCATCTTCAGCTCGGCCAGCTTCTTCCAGGTGCCCACCTCGAACACGACGGCCATGGGCGGGTTGGCCTTGCCGGTGCCTTCCACCACCACCCATACTTCCTTGCCGTCGTGGCTGGGCACGGTGTAGTGCGGCTTCGAGGGTAGCTTGAACGATTTGGCCGACCAGTCCTTCGTATCGATGACCACGAACTCGTTATCCACTCTGTCAACCGTGAAGGCGTAGCGCGAGTCGGTGCTCCAACCGTTGTGCATGCTGGCCACGCCCTTCGGCTCGCAATTGCCCACGTCCAGGTTCACCACCTTTTCCACCTCGTCGGTGGCGGTGGAAATGAACGTCACCTTCAGCTTGCAGTTCTCCAGTCCCCAGTGGTTCACGATCACCCGCTTGCCATCGGGGCTGACCTGCGGGTGCTTGGGTCGGGGGCCGGTGGTCAGCCGCTTGATGATCTCCCTTTTCGCCAGGTCGATGACAATCACGGAGCTTTCGCCCTTCGCCGCGGTGGAAACATAGAGCTTGCGGCCATCGGGCGTGGTGCTGCCCAGCGTGGCGCCCTTGCCGGTCTTCAGGTCGGCCGCCACCTTGTCCGTTTTCGGATCCACCAGGTAGGCGTGGCCGGCGCCATGCAGGTGAACGATCAGCTCCGGCCACACGACGTGTTGCCCCGCCTGCGCGCCGCCCGCTGCGGCCAGCAGGCAGAATCCGGCCAGCAGTCCCGTCCTTGCGATACCCATGACCTTTTCCTCCCTGAACCTGCTTTTTTGTGAGCAAGGGATGCCAGAGAGCCTGCTCCTGCATCCCGGAAGTAAGTGCGGCAGGTTGTCGCACTTTCGCAGCTTGCGCCTGTTCCTTCAGGGCGTCAAGTCAATAATCCCGCTCGCACTGATGCCCCGTCCATGTTCACAGGCAACGCGGAAACCGGAAGGAAGGCATGACCACCATCATCCTGCTGGCGCTGGCCATCGCATTGTTCGGCCTCACCCACATGGTGCCGGTGCTGCCGGGGCTGAAAGCCGCACTGAAGGCTCGCCTCGGGCGCGCCTATGTGCCCGTGTTCGTGACCATGAGCGTAGGCTCGCTGGCGCTCATCGTGCTGCTGTGGGCGGCCTCGCCCTTCATCCCGCTCTATGACCCGCCCACCTGGGGCGCGCACGTGACCTTCACCCTCATGCTGCCGGCCTTTCTGATGTTCGGGATTTTCCTCTACCCCTGCCGGCTGAAACGGAAAATCCGCGCGCCCTTCGCGCTCGCGGTGCTGTTCTGGGGCATGGGCCACCTGTTCGCCAATGGTGATATGGCCACCGTCGTCATGGCCGGCGGGCTGATGATCGTGGCCGCTATCATGTTCGCGCTGGCGTGGAAAAATCACGTGGAGCCGCCCGCGCATCCGCAGGAGAAAATGCTGGACGTGGCGGCCATCTTCACCGGGCTCATCATGTATTTGGGCATGATCATGAGCCACGAGCTGCTCATCGGCGTGCCCGTGCTGCCCTACATCCTGCCGGGTTGATTCCCACGGAAAAGCCCTCCCCGCTTCCCCTCCCCACCTC
>JALVSR010000075.1 GCA_027024225.1 Hyphomicrobiales bacterium
CAATAAAGCCCTCTCCCCCACCTGACCACTTGGCTCTGATAATTTGGGTGGTCGGGTGGGGGAGAGGGCTGGCGCCGTCCGCGCCTCAGCGCAATAAAGCCCTCTCCCCCACCTGACCACCTGGCTCTGATAATTTGGGTGGTTGGGTGGGGGAGAGGGCTGGCGCCGTCCGCGCCTCAGCGCAAAAAAGAAAAACCACCGCGCGAAAAGCCCCTTGCCCCAGTGAGCCGTTGCGGCCACATGGTTTCCATGACCGAGCGCAAGGAAAGAAAACGCCGCCGTGGCGGCGCCCGCGCACGGCGCGCGCAGCGGCGCGCGCAGGCGCTGCGGCGTTCCCTGCCGCCGGGGGCGCAACTGGCGCCGGGCGAGGAGCTTGTCGTTTCCGGTGCCGAAAACGCGGCGGAAAGGGAGCCGGCCGACGGTGGGGGGAGGAAAGGATGCGGGCGCACGCTGGTAATCGCCTGCGGGGCGCTGGCGCGCGAGATCATGTTGCTGAAGAAGCAGCTGGGCGCGGCACACATCGACTTGCATTGCCTGCCCGCCGCCTGGCACAACACGCCGCAATACATCGCGGATGGCGTGAGAGCGCGAATCGAGCAGGCAAGGCGCGAGGGGTACGAGCGCATTTTCGTGGCCTATGGCGACTGCGGCACCGGCGGCAAGCTGGACGAGGTCTTGAGCGAACATGGCGTGGAGCGCCTGCCGGGCGCGCATTGCTATGCCTTTCTCTCCGGCACGGAAGATTTCATGGCGCGGCTCGACGAATACGCCCGCAGCTATTTCCTCACCGACTACCTGGTGCGCCACTTCGATGCGCTCATCTGGAAGGGCATGATGCTGGATGAGCACCCGGAGCTGGTGAAGGACTACTTCGGCAATTATGAGAAGCTGGTTTACCTGGCGCAGACCGATGATCCGGCGCTCGATGAAAAGGCCCGCGCGGCGGCGCGAAGGCTGGGACTGGCCTACGAGCGCCGCCTGGTGGGCATGGGCGACCTGGAAGCGGCGATGAGGAAGCTCACCGCCGAGGCATGAAATCCTCCTGTATCGCGCCTTGCGACAGCAGCGCGATGGGCGCAAGATTATTTCCATGAAACGGACCCGCCGGCACATGGCGAAGGCGTTGAGCGTGGCGCTTTTTTCGATGGCGCCTTGTCTTGCCTTGCCGCGCGCTGCTGCCGATGACGCGCCGCGGCTGATCGTGCATGAACGCGATGCGGAAATCTCCGTTTTCGCCCGGCTGCCCGCCGGCATCCGGCTGATGGTGGAGGACGGGACAGGAGCCCTCATCGTTTCGGGCTACCTCAGCGGCAAGGTTTTTCGCATCCTGCCGGACAGGAACGGAGATGGCCGCGCCGATGGCGCGATCACCTTGCTGGAAGGACTGAACCTGCCGCACGGGCTGGAGCTGGCCGATGGCTGGCTCTACGTGGCGGAAGAACACCAGGTGATGCGCTGGCCATATCGCGATGGCCGCATCGCGGGCAAGGGCAGGGTGGTAATTTCCGGCATGCCGCGCGGTGGGCATGTCAGCCGCACCATCCGCAGGGGGCCGGATGGCTATTTCTATCTCTCCATCGGCTCCAGCTGCAACGTGTGCATCGAGAAGCACCCCTGGCGCGCCGCAATCATCCGGTTCAGGCCGGGCGGGAAGGACGGCAAGCCGGAAATCTGCGCGAGAGGCTTGCGCAATTCCGTCGGTTTCGACTGGCGGCCGGGCAAGCAGCTCGGTTCGGGCTGGCTATACGCGGTGAACGCCGGTCGCGACTGGCTGGGCGACGACCACCCGCGCGAGGAGCTGAACGTCATTTTCTGCGGACGGCATTACGGCTGGCCCCACGTGCACGAGGAAGCGCTGAAGGATCCGGATTTCTGGAACAGGCGCCCGAAGAATGTGCGTTTCACCCCGCCGGTGCACACCTTCGCCGCCCATTCCACGCCGCTTTCCATCCGTTTTCTGCGGCATCAGCCGGACATCACGCCGGGCACCGTGGCGCTGATCGCCCGGCATGGCTCGTGGAACCGCTCGAAGAAGGTGGGATATGACGTGGTGTGGCTGGAGTTCCAGGGCAATCGCCGCATCATCCACCGGCCCTATGTCACCGGTTTTCTGGACGGGCAGAGTGTGCTGGGCCGGCCGGTGGACGTGCTGGAGGCGCGTGACGGGAGCATCTACATCACCGACGATCACACCGGTTTTATCTATCGCCTGCGCCGCCCGCGCTGACCCTGGCAGCGGAACAGCAAAAAAGCCCTCTCCCCCACCTGACCACCTGGCTCCGATAATTTGGGTGGTCGGGTGGGGGAGAGGGCTGGAGCGATGCACTTCCGTGCAAGAAATAAAGCCCACTCCCCCGCCCAACTACCACACCTCCACAATATCGGGTGGTTGGGCGGGGGAGTGGGCTGGCGCGATGCACTTCCGAGCGAAAAAAGCCCTTTCCCCCACCTGACCACCTGCCTCCGATAATTTGGGTGGTCGGGTGGGGGAGAGGGCTGGAGCCGCATTCCAGCAAGGAATCCCGTGACCCAAGCGGAGGAGCGGGCTGGCGCGATGCACTTCCGTGCAAAACATGCCTCAATCCCACATGCCGTGTGGGCGCAGGTCCAGCTCCACCAGCAGGGGCACGTGGTCGGACGGTTTCTCCCACGCCCGCACGCGCTTGTCGGTCGCCGCATCGCACATCACGTCCGCTGCCTGTGGCGAAAGGAGGAAGAAGTCGATGCGAATGCCGTCGTTCTTCTGCCAGGCGCCGCCCTGGTAGTCCCAGAAGGTGAACTGCTGACGCTCCCCCTTGCACGCAAGCGCCGCGTCCACCAGGCCCAGGTTCACGAACTTGCGATATTCCGCCCGCGCCTCGGGGGAAAACAGGGCATCGCCTTCCCATTTCTCCGGGTTTTTCGCGTCATTCGGGGTGGGGATGATGTTGTAATCACCACCCAGCGCGAAGCGCTCTTCCAGTTTCAGCAAATCGGCCGCGTGCGCGCGGAAGGCCTGAAGCCAGCGCAGCTTGTAATCGAACTTCTCCGTGCCGACGGGGTTGCCGTTGGGCGCATAGACGGAAGCGATGCGCAGCGCGCCCTCACCGGTGGAAATGACGGCCTCGATATAGCGCGCCTGGTCCTCTCCCTCCCACGTGGGCAGGCCGCGGGTCACCTCGTCGATGGGAAACTTCGACAGGATGGCCACACCGTTGAATCCCTTCTGGCCGTGAAGGGCGAGATTGTAGCCCAGGTCTTCGAAGACCTCGGAAGGGAAGTTCTTCTCTTCGGTCTTGATTTCCTGCAGGCACACGATATCCGGTGCGGCGTCTTTCAGCCACTCGCCGATGGTGGCGATGCGCGCCCGCACGCCGTTGACGTTCCACGTCGCCAGCCTGATGGCGCCCTCACCCTTGTCCTTGCTCATGTTCGGCTCCGCTGAAGGGTTGGGATTTGCGCCCTTTTAACACGTCCGGGGAAGCACTTCACCCGTTCACCTGCGGCGCACGCGGCAGACCACATAAGCCGGCGGGCCGCCGCAGCCCTGCGGCCAGTGGATGGCGATGCTGCCCGGCTCGTAAACGCCGCAAGTATTTCCCTGCGGACATTCGCAAGCCCGCACCAGCGGGCACTTGCCGGAAAGGGTGGGCCGCCAGGGCGTGGCGCGCGGCCCCGGCCCGGAGCGTTTCAGCCAGCTGTAAACGTAGCGCGCGCGGCGAGAGAGTTCGCGCGCTGCGGGCGGGCGTTCGCGCCGCCTTTCATCCGCACGGGACAGCCTTTCACGCAGCTTGCGCCATTCGCCTTTAATCGTCTCCTCCCAGCGCCGCAGCGGGTCTGCCTCCCGCTGGCGGCGCAGGGCGATGGCGCGGCGGCACTCCCGCAGCTGGGCAGAACGCTTTTTTGTCTTCCATTCAGCGGCTTTCAGTGGTTTTTTCATGCAAGACATGAAGTATGCATCGTAGCTGGCGTTCCACAGCCCGCCCCGAAACCCGCAGCCCAGCTCCTGCGCTTCGCGGTTGGCGGCCATGGCCGTTTCGGCATATTCGCGGCATTTGGCCTGTTTTTCCCGCCGGTCTTGCAATTGCCGATCCTGGGCCGTCTCGCTGTTCGCGGGGGGCGCCCCTTCGAACCTGGATGGGGAAAGCCGCTCTTCGCTCCGCGGTTCCGCAGAAGAGGGGGCTTGCGAACCCCCTTCGTTCGGCCTTTGCGCGGAGGGTTCGCCTTTCAGCCAGCCGGCCACGGCCTTGCCGAAGGAAAAGCTCTTCTCGCGGTATCCGGCGATACAGCAGGTATCCTTGCGCTTGCCCTCGACCGTGCGGAAGAGGAAGCATTTCGCGCGCTTGCCCTTCTTGCCGGGCCAGGAGAACATCCAGCCTTGGCAGCCCTCGTCCTTTTCGCACACCTTGCGGCAGAAGTCCGGCACCGGTGCGATGAGTTCGAACGAGCGGTAACTTTGCCCGGTGAATTCGGTGTCCGCTAGCATGTTCGCCGCGCGGGCGAAGCTTGTTTGCAACAGGAAGAAAACGAACAGGAACGACAGAAACGGGATTGCCCGAGGGATTCGCGACAGATGGTGCGGATATGCTCTCATGAGGCCTTTTTCACTCCCGGATCGCTCACCAACCGCCCGTGAAGACAATAAGAGGCGAAATATGGCCTGTCCATGACCACCCGGACGGACTTCAATGTTTGCGGCGCCGCGCATGGGTGCTAGAAAATCGTTAGTGCCGGAGTGAAGCCAGAGGGAAACATGCACGA
>JALVSR010000076.1 GCA_027024225.1 Hyphomicrobiales bacterium
CTCCGACGATGGGCTGATAGGCCAGCGTGAAGGCCTTCTCGCGCAGGGCCGCGAACACCTCGTTGGCGAAATGGGCCTTCATGGCGCGGCGCGAGGTGCTGCTGGAAACGATATTGTAGAGGCGCCCGGTGTTGCCCGGTTGCTGCTCGGCTTCCGCCAGCGCCTCTTCGGCGAAGGCGATGGCCTCGCTGAGCGTCCTTGCATCGCGCGGGATGATGGTGGTGCCCAGCGCCAGCATGGGCCACACCGGCCCCACGTCCGTTTCCACCGGAGCGCGGCAAGGAGCCTCCAGGAAGCGCGCCATGGCCGGCCCCAGGTCTTCTTCATCGCAATCATGGATCAGCATCGCCAGGCGCTTGTCGCCATAGCGGGCCAGGATGTCGCCGGCGCGCATGACACTCTTCAGACGCTTGCCCACTTCCACGAAGGCCGCGTCTGCCGCCTTGAAGCCGTAGGCATCGAAAATGATGGAATAGTTCTTGAGCGTCAGGATAATGAGCGCTGCGTTCCTGTTGTCCTGCGTGCCGTGCTTCAGGAAGGCTTCCAGTCGCTTCATGAAATAGCTGCGACAATGCAGCCCCGATGCCGGGTCCACCTGATCCGGCAGCATGGGCGTGGCGCAGGCCCCTGTGTCCACGCAATCCGCCCGCATGATCTCGCCGAAAACGTGCGCCGGCTCGCCTTTTGCATTCACCAGCCAGCGTCCGCGCTCCACCACCATGAAGCCGCGCTCGCCGTTGCGTCCCTCGGGCAGAAAGCGGTAAGTGATGGCATATTCGCGCCGCTCGGCATTGGCGGGGTCGAACACCACTTCGTGGCGAAGGTTGGAATGGGTGGCGTCCACGAACAGCATCAGGGCGCCGATGGAGGAAAGGTCCGCATCGTCCGCCACCCCCAACACATCGCGAACATTGGGCCCCCAGTGCAACCGGTTGTTCTCTATATCCCAATGGAAACTGGCCGCTTGCATGTCGTTACTCATATTGCCCCCGTCGTTCTGACTGTTCTCGGCCCGCAATGCTCCGCCTTGTCGCTTTTCATTGCCGGTCAGTTCAGAGCGGAGCGTTTCCCCACGACGCTCCTCGTTGTTTTTCAGCATTGCCGGTCAAATGAAAAGAAAAGGTGAATTTGCGTCAGGCCCGCGGGGAAAGGGGACGGCCGTCATGTTCCTTTCTCATGCTTCACCCCGCTCGGGATCCACGAACCTCTCCCTTAGCCCCGAGGATGGCACCGCGCGTGCACCCGTTTCAGCATGGCGGCGTTCACTTCCGTGTAGATTTGCGTGGTGGAAAGGCTGGCATGGCCCAAAAGCTCCTGGATCACGCGCAAATCCGCCCCGTGCGCCAGCAAATGACTGGCGAAGGAATGGCGCAGCGCATGGGGAGTGGCCGTCTCCGGCAGGCCCAGCCAGCCACGCAGCTGCGCCATCAGCCGCTGCACCACCCGCGCGTTCAGGGGGCCGCCGCGCACGCCGCGGAAAAATGGCTCGCCACCCGCAAGCTCGTATGGACACAGCGCGGCATAGCGCCGCAACGCGCCAATGCTGGCCGCCAGCACCGGCACCAAGCGCTCCTTGCCGCCCTTGCCCTTGATGACCAGGTGGTCCTGCGTTCCATCCAGCAGCGGTTTCGCCTGCGCCGCCGTCAGCCCCAGCGCCTCGGATATGCGCAAACCGCAGCCATAGAGAAGCGACAGCACCGCCGTGTCGCGTGCGCCCACCCACGGCGCATCCTCGCCATCGGCCGCTGGCCGCGCCTCCACCAGCGCCGCCTCCAGCAGCTCCAGCGCGCGTTCTTCCGGCAGCGGGTGCGGCAGCGCACGCGGCAGGCGCGGGCCACGCACCACGGTGAGCGCCGGGTTGTCAATGTTCTCGTGCCGCTTCAGCCAGCGGTAGAACGTCCGCACGGCGGACAGGCGCCGGGCCAGCGTGCGAGGGGAGTCGCCGTTGCGTTTCGCGTGCGCCAGCCAGGCGCGGAAATCGGCAGGCTTCAGTTCCGCGAGATCGCGCAGGCTCACCGGCCCGCCCAGGTGCCCGGTCATGAATCGGGCGAAGTGCGCAAGATCCCGCTCATAGGCCAGCAGCGTGTGCTCCGAGGCCCGCCGCTGTTGCGCCAGCGCCTGAAGCCAGGCCCGCGCCGCCCGCTCGGCATCCGCCGCAAGCGACAGCGAGAACCGCGAGAGCCTTTCCTTTCCCTCCGTTTCCACCATGTTCACAAGCTCCCAGATCGCCCGTGTCGCGAAGCACGTGGAATCTGCTATGCAACAGGCCAGCGCCAAAACACGCAGCCAGCAGCATCATGTCCATGAGTGAAAGTCGCAACCACCGTCGACAGGCCATCTCGAAGCCGGAGATGGTGGCGGACGTGCTGCTGCCGCTGAACGTGCCGCATCCTTTCACATACCGCATGCCTGCTGAACAAAAGGTTCAGGCCGGCAGCTTCGTGCGCGTGATGCTGGGCAAGAGGGCGGAAGTGGGCGTGGTCTGGCGCGTGCGGAAGGCCACGGCAAAAGACGCGCGCCTGACGTTGCGGCGCATCCTTGAGGTTTTCGACTTCCCTCCCATGCCGGAAACGCGGCGGCGCTTCGTGGACTGGATGGCGGATTATTACGTCGCCAGCCCCGGCATGGTGCTGAAGCTGTTCCTTGGCGCGCCGGCGGCGCTTGCGCCACCGAGGCAAAGGTTGGGCTGGCGCGCGGTAAAGACGCTGGATGAGGCGAAAGCGGCGGGGCTGAATATCACGCCCAAGCGCGCCCGCGTGCTGGAACTCGCGCAAGAACGCGCATGGCCGAAGGACGAGCTGAAGCGGCTGGCGGAGGTGGGCGACTTCGTCATCCAGTGGCTGAAGGACAAGGGCCTCCTGCGCCCCGAGCCACTTGCGCCGGAGCAGACCAGGGGAGCGGAACACCGGGCCGCCCCACCGCAAGCGCCGCGGCTGACGCCGGAGCAGCAACAAGCCGCCTGTAAACTCCGCGCCGCGCTGGGCACGGCGGAAAAACCGGCCGGCTTTTCCGTGCACCTGCTGGATGGCATCACCGGCTCGGGCAAGACGGAGGTCTATTTCGAGGCCATGGCGCAGGCGCTTGAAAATGGCCGGCAGGTATTGTTGCTGTTGCCGGAAATCGCGCTCACCGCCGGCTTCGTCAAGCGCGTGGAACGCCGCTTCGGCATCAGGCCGGCGCAATGGCATTCGCAGGTGGCCAGGGCGCAGCGCGAGCGCACCTTCCGCGCGGTGGCAACGGGAGAGGCGCGCATCGTGGTGGCGGCGCGCTCCGGGCTGTTCCTGCCGTGGAAGAACCTTGGCCTCATCGTGGTGGATGAAGAGCACGAATCCGCCTACAAGCAGGAAACCCACGTGCCCTACCAGGGGCGCGACATGGCCGTCATGCTGGGGCGCATGGAAAATGTGCCGGTGATTCTCGCCTCGGCCACGCCCTCGCTGGAAAGCCTCGTGAATGTGCAGCGCGGTCGTTATGAACACGTGCGCCTGCACCGGCGCTATGGTGCGGCGCAATTGCCCACTATCGAGCTCATCGACCTGAAGAAACACCGCCCGGAGCCGGGCTGCTGGATTTCCCCGCCGCTGGTGAAAGCCGCCAGCGAGACGCTGGAGCGTGGCGAGCAGGCATTGTTCTTCATCAACCGCCGCGGTTACGCGCCGCTTACCCTGTGCCGGGCCTGTGGCCACCGGTTGCAATGTCCGCAGTGCAGCGCCTGGATGGTGCGTCACAAGGGGCTGTTCAGCGCCGGCGAGATACTCCTGTGCCATCACTGCGGGCACATGAAGCCACTGCCCGAATCCTGTCCCGAATGCGGCGCGGAGGACGCGCTGGCCGCCGTCGGCCCCGGCGTGGAGCGGCTGGCGGAAGAGGCGCAAAAGCGCTGGCCGGATGCGCGCGTCATCACCCTGTCGTCCGACCTGTTGCAGGGCGCGCGCCTGCGCGAGGTGATGGAGGAGATCGCCCACGGCGAGCACGATATCGTGGTGGGTACGCAACTGGTGGCGAAGGGCCATCATTTTCCGCGCCTGACGCTGGTGGGCGTCATCGACGCCGACCTGGCGCTGGAAACGGTGGATCCGCGCGCGGGCGAGCGCACCTGGCAGCTCATGGCGCAGGTGGCGGGCCGCGCGGGGCGCGAGGACAGGCCGGGCCGGGCTCTCATTCAGACCTACCTGCCCCACACCCCCCTGATGCAGGCGCTGAAGGCCGGCGATCGGGATTCCTTCACGGAACAGGAAATCCGCGCGCGAAAAGCGGCGCAAATGCCTCCTTTCGGGCGGCTGGCGGCGGTCATCGCATCGGGTTCCAACGAGGATGAGCTGCGCGCCTTCTGCATGGCGCTGGCGCGCCGGCGCCCGCCCTCATCCCTCGTCATGCTGCTGGGGCCGGCGCCCGCGCCTATCGGATACTTGCGCGGGCGCTACCGCTACCGCTTCCTGCTGAAAGGCCCGCGCAACGCCGATTTGCAAGCCTACTTGCGCGCCTGGCTGGGGCAGGTGGAGCCGCCCGGCGACATTCGCCTGGACATCGACATCGACCCCTACAGCTTCCTGTGAGTCCCGGGGCAATGAAAAAAGATGAAGATCAGAGAGAAGCGCCAATGGCGGATTTTCGCCATTGGCGCTTCCTCGCCATTCTTTCACAATGCCATGCCTGTCAAGGGCGCGCGGCGCCGCCGAAGGCGGGCAACCCCCTTGACAGGCATGGCATTGTGAAACACCCGCAGCTCCAGTCTCATCCATTCCTGCTTCAGCGGCTCTCCAGCCGCCACATCAGGCCCAGCAGGAGCAGCACGCCCGCCAGCACGAGCAAGCCGGCGAACAGCGGGTAATGCCGCACCGAGAGCACCCTTGCGGCATCTTTCCGCACGATGCCCAGCCAGCCGTTGCCAGCCGCCCTGGCATGCCGATGGACCTTGGCCAGCGCCGGCACGGCCACCTGCTCCGTGCGTCCGCGCGCTATCCAGCGCACGGCCCCACCGGTGGCCTCGGCCAACGGCTTCAGGATCTCTTCCGTTGCCACGATGTTGCGAAACTCCGGCACATCCGCCGCGCCGACGGGAAACACCCGGGCGAGATCGCCGCTTTTCAGCCGGTAAAGCCCCGGCTCCGGCTGACGCAAAACGGCGGTGAACAGCCCTGGCCTGACCTTGCGCCACTCGGGCGTCAGCTCCGTGCCGTCGGGCGCGGTCACGTGCAAAGGCGGCGCCTGTTTCTTCAGCGTGCGCCGGGTGATGTGCAGGTCCAGCCCCTTCATGGCGGCGCCGAGTTGCTCCTCTTCCAGGTCGGGCTCCTTCATCAGCCAGTGCGCCAGCCGCCGCATCAGCTCCAGGTGCGGCCCACCGCCATCGTGCTTGCGCGCCCACAGCCACACGTGGTCGGAGAGAAGGGTCGCCACCCGGCCTTCGCCAAAGCGGCGCAGCACCAGCAGTGGCGCCTTTTCAGGCCCGTGCATCAGCACCTGCGCGGCGCCGCCATCCGCCACGGCGGAACCGCGTCCGGTCAGATCGCCCAGGATGTCCTCGTCACCCAGCCGCCCGCTGCCACCCGGGCGGGTTTCCACCAGCCGGTACCAGCGTCCCCAGCGCGGGGTTTTGTCCACCCTGTTCTGCCCCAGCGTGGCGCTCATGGGATGGCGCAGGCCGGTTTCGGTCACCTGCGGGCGGTAGGGCGTTTCGATGATGCGTCCGGTGGGCGAGAAGGGCAGCAGTTCCGCCAGTGGCGTGTAATAGAGCGAATCCTCTTCCGCGAACTCCGGCCCGGTGCTCATCAGCACCGCGCCGCCCTGGCGCACGTAGTCAACCACGTTCTGCAGGTATTCCAGCGTCAGGATGGAGCGGCGCACGTAACGGTCGAAGATGATAAGGTCGAAGCGGTGCAGCTTTTCCACGAACAGCTCGTAGGTGGGAAAGGCAATGAGCGCCAGCTCGCGGATGGGGGTGCCGTCCTGCTTTTCCGGCGGGCGCAGGATGGTGAAGTGCACGAGATCCACCATCGGGTCGGACTTCAGCAGCGAGCGCCAAACCCGCTCGCCCGGGTGCGGCTTGCCGGAAATCAGCAGCACCCGCAGCCGGTCGCGCACGCCCTTGAACACGTGCACCACGCGGTTGTTGCGCAATGTCAGCTCCGGCCCGCCGGGCATGGGCTCGACAATGAGCTCCACCACGTTTTGCCCGGCGTGCTTCACCGGCAGGCGCAGTTTCATCACCTGTCCGGCATGGGCGTTCATTTCGCGGTAGGGCTTGCCATCCAGCCGCACTCTCACGCGCACCCGCCGCGGCGTCTTCGGCGCGGGAAGCTCCTCCACCCGGAAGTGGAGCTCCAGCGTCTGCCCGATGATGCCATAACGCCCCGCTCGCAAGATGCTTATCCAGCGGTCGCGCTCGTCCTCGCGTCCGCTCAGCAGCACGTGCACCGGCGCCTCATAGCCCTGTGGCAGGGCCTGCTCCGGCCTTGGCGGCATGTCGTGCACCTGTCCGTCGGTAACCAGGAAGGCGCCGGCGAAGCGCTCCGGCGGAATGTCGGCCAGGGCCTGTTTCAGCGCCTCGACGAGCTTCGTGCCATCCTCGCCGCCATTCGCCGGCAGGGTGTGTATGCGCACCTCCGTGTTGGGCAGGGAGGCAAGGCGCTCGCGCAGGGCGCGGGTGGCGTTTTGCGTGCGCGCCAAGCGCCCGTCCAGCTTCTGGCTGGCGGAATGATCGGCCACGACCACGGCGATATCGGCCAGCGGTTGCGCCTCTTGCCGCCGCAACTGCGGATCCATCAGCATGGCGGCGATGGCCAGCGCGGCCAACGCGCGCAGCAGCACGCCCCATTTCGACACTCCCGCCCGCGCCAGCAGGAAGATGAGCACGAAGGCCAGCGCCAGCCCGGCGGCGATGAGCCATTCGGGCAGCATGGGCGAGAACAGTATGTCGAACCGCTGTTGCATGGATGTGTCGAAAGGCTCCGTTTGCTCCTATACCGCTTACTGGCCCAGCCGTTGCAGGATGGTGGGCAGGTGCACCTGGTCGGCCTTGTAGTTGCCGGTGAGCGCGTACATGACGATGTTGATGCCGGTGCGATAGGCCATTTCGCGCTGACGT
Source organism: Hyphomicrobiales bacterium (assembly GCA_027024225.1). Classification (GTDB taxonomy): domain Bacteria; phylum Pseudomonadota; class Alphaproteobacteria; order Rhizobiales; family Aestuariivirgaceae; genus Thermopetrobacter. Next base: position 7,085 of record JALVSR010000076.1, read on the forward strand.
TCGCCACCCGGCACCACCGGCAGCAGCGGGCGGCCCGTTTCGGTGGTGGCCCAGGCGCCGATGAAATCGTTGCCCGTGATGAGCACCGCGCTCACGCCATCGGCATTGGCAGGCGAGAGTTTGCGCCGTTCGCGGCCGATGGAAGTGGCTTCCACCCACAGCGGCGATTCCACGTAGCGCCCCGGAAACTCCTTCAGCAGGTAGAAGGAGCGGGAGAGAACGTGCGTGCGCCCGGCGGGCTCCAGGGGTGGGATGTCCAGCTTCTTCAGAATGCGCTGCAGGGCCAGCCGCTGTGGCGTCATGCCGCCGGGCGCCAGCTCCGCATCCGGCGCGTCGCGGGTGTCAAACAGGATGGTGCCGCCGTTTTTCAGGAAATTGTCCAGCTTGCGCAGCACCGCCGGTGAGGGCTCCTTCGCGTCGGCGGTCACCGGCCAGTAGAGCAGCGGAAACACGGTGATGTCATCGCGCTGCAGGTCGATGCCCACCGGTGGATCGGGCTCCACGGAGGTGCGGTCGAACAATGCCTCCGACAATCCCGCCAGCCCGGCGCGCGCCAGCTCGTCGATGTCGGGGTTGCCCGTGAGCACATGGGCCAGCCGCGTGTTGCGGGTCATGCGCAGGGCCCACTCCAGGCGGCGCTGCTCTTCCTCGGTTCGGGGGGGGCTTCCCTTCCGGCCGGCCTGCGCGCCCTTCTTCACGCCCGCCTGTCCGGGCGCCGTCTTCTCCTGCGCCTGCGTGGCCGGGGAGGCAAACCCCAAAGATCCGGCCGCCAGCACCAGCCCGGCCGCCAGCAGTGCCGGCAAGATCGCGTTCGTGACGGCGGCCTTGCGCGGCGTGTGCATGCCAGCTCCCGCGGCAAGCCACACCATGGCCAGCAGATCCAGCAGAAACAGCACCGCCGCCGCCATGAAGAACCAGGGCGCGAGATCCTTGACGCCGGTCATGGCATAACCCAGCAGGCTCACCCCGGATGGCAGAGAAGGCAACGGCGCCAGGGTCAGCCCGGCATGCCCCACGTTCAGCGCCCGCGTGAGGCCCCCGCGGGCATACAGTCCCGCCGGATGCTCCGGCGAGGGACGTGTCCTGTCGAACGCCGCAAGCGGCACCGGCAGGGCATGCGGTGGCATGGGCCGCAGGACGCCAAGGCCATTGAGCATGCGCCACGGCGTCAGCGCGCCGGCGCCGGCACGGGGCGCGGAGGATGCGGGGCGAGCGGCGGCTGGCACGTTTTGCCGCATCATGTCCGGCAACACCAACTCTTCCGCCGCGGTATTCGCCTTCGGCGCGGGCAATGGCAGCGGTGCGATCTCGTTGAGCCGTTTCAGGATGTGCACGAACAGCCCCGAAAGCGGCAGATTCGACCATTTCGGGCTTGCCGTCACGTGCACGAGCACCAGGCGTCCATTGCCTTCCGCTCGCGCGGTGATCAGCGGCGTGCCGTCCTCCAGCGAGGCCCAGGTGCGTTCCGGCAGATACACGTCTGGTTCCGCCAATACCTGGCGCTGCACCCGCACCTCCGGATCGGGCCGCAATCCGGCGAAGGGCGAAGCGTCGGGGAACTCCTTCGCCAGCGGCTGCGGCTGCTGCCAGCTCAGCGTCGCCCCCAGCTCACGGTCATGATGGCGCAGCCGCACAGGCAGCAGCCGCGGGCTGGCATTGGCGATGCGCTCGCCGGCGAACCGCACCAGCAGTCCCCCCGCCCGCACCCAGCGCAACACCTTTCTTTCCTGCCGTGGCGAGAGCGTGCCGACATCGGCCAGCACCAGCATGGACAGGCCCGATTGCAGCCATTCATCCAGGGCCGAAAGCTCCGCCGCCTCGTGCACCTCGGCGAAGGGCATGAGCGCGCGCGTGACGTAATAGATGGGCGAGAGCAGCGAGCGCCGCGCCGCCTTGGCGTCGCCGGAGATCACCAGCACGGTCTTGCGCCTCAAACCATCGCCCAGCAGCCACACCGCGCCCGCATGCCTTTGCCCGGCAATTTCCAGTCGCGCCGCCTCGTTGCGCAGGATGGCCGGCACCTTCAGCCTTGCCTCGCCACGGAGCCTGCCGGGGTGGAAGATCATGTCTCCCTGCGTCAGCAGCCGCCCGTTGCGCGCGCGCAAGGATACGCGCACGCTCTGCGCCCCGCCGTCCAGTGCCCGCACGCCATGGGCGAGCAGCCCCTCCTCGGAGATCTTCACCTCCGTCAGGGCCAGCGGCAGGCGCGCGTCGCGCGGCAGGTGCACGCGCACCGGCGCGCCAAGTCCCGTCAATGCCCGCGCCAGCTTCGCCGCTCCGGCGCCCTCGTCCTGCACGCCATCGGCAAGCCAGATCACCTGGGCCGGCTTCCAGCCCAGCCCACGCAGGTCTTCGGCCAGCTTCGCCCTCGCCGGAGAAAGCGCCTGCGGCGTCAGCGCCGCCAACTGCTCGCGCCAATGATCGGGCGGTTGTGGCGTCAGCGCCTGCCTGGATATGCGCGGGGTGGTGAACACGAGCGCCACCGGCGCGTTGGCCTCGCGCGCACGGGTCAGGATGTCGGCCAGTGCCGACTTGATCGCCATCCAGTTGTGCGCGGCGGCCCAGCCATCGTCCACCACCACCAGCCAAGGGCCCTTGCCCACATCCGCCACCGGCTGGCGTGGCATCATGCGCGGGCCCGCCAGCGCCACGATGAGCGCGGCGGCCAACGCCAGGCGCAGCGCCAGCAGCCACCACGGCGTGCGCGCCGGTTCGCGGCGGCGGTTTTTCAGGTTTTCCAGCAGGCGCAAGGGAGGAAAGCGCACCTCGCGCGGGCGCGGCGGCGTGGTGCGCAACAGCCAGAAGATCACCGGCAGGGCCAGCAACGCCCACAGCGCGGCGGGAAAGGCAAACCCTATCTGTCCGAAAAGCTCCATCATGATCATGCCGTCGCGCCTCCCGTGGCATCACCATCCGCCCGCACAGGTGGCAGCGTTTCCTCGTGCGCGCCGCCATCAAGCGGCTGGTCGGCCAGCCGCGCATACAGCGCCAGCAGGGCGGTCTGCGGCGGCTGGTCGGTGCGGTGCACCTGGAACGTCCAGCCAAGGCGTCGCGCTTGCATGGAAAGCTCATCGCGCAGGGCTTGCAGGCGAGACTGGTAGGCCGCGCGCAGGTCTTCCGCCCGTTCGCTCAGGAAGCCACGCGCGCCCGCCATGTCCAGGAAGTGCGTGCGGCCCTCATAAGGGAAGCTCTCTTCCGCCGGATCCACCACTTGCAGCAGATGGCCGCGCGCACCACTGGCCGCCAGCCGCTTCATGCGCTGGCGCAGCAGGGTCGGATCGGCGAAGAAATCGCCGATGAGCACGACGGAGGAAAAACGCGGCAACTCCACAACCGGCGGCAGGCTCAGGCCCACATCAGCCCTTTCACTCCCGTCGGCTTCCCTTGTTGCGTTCATTGCATCCCTCACCTCCGGCCGCCGGCGCCACCACCATTCGCCGAGGCGCTCGAACGCCATGCGGGTATGATCCGGCGGAAAGGGCGCACCCAGGGCACCCGCGCGCTCGCCCGCGCGCTGCGCCAGCCGCGCCAGCGCCAGCGCCAGCAGCAGCGCGCGCTCGTGCTTGCTCTCTTTCGCCAGGTGCGAGCGCCAGCCCATGCCGGCGTCCTGCTGCACCCACAGCCACAGGGTGTTGGCCGCCGTCCATTCGGTCTCGCGCACGTAGGCGCGCTCCGCGCGAGCGGACTTTCGCCAGTCGATGCTGGCGGCGGCATCACCCGGTGCATAGGGGCGGTATTGCCAGAACTCGTCCCCCGGCCCGGCGCGGCGCCGCCCGTGCACGCCGTGCATGACGATTTCCGCCACCCGCTCCGCCGCCAGCAGCAGGGCCGGCAGCGTCTGCGCCAACCCCTCCGCGCGAGCCTTCAGGTGGTGCTGATTTTCGGAACGCTTCGCCACGATGCTCAGTGTATCCGTTTTTCAAGGCGCGCCAGCACGTCGTCCAGCGAAATGCCATCGGCCCGCGCGGCAAAGCCAATGGCCATGCGGTGGCGCAATACCGGGGAGAGCAGCGCCCGCACGTCGTCCAGCGATGGCGCCAGCCGTCCATGCAACAGCGCGCGCGCCCGCACCCCCAGCATCAGCGCCTGCCCGGCGCGCGGCCCCGGCCCCCAGGCCACTGCCTGGTTGATGAACTCGTCCGCCTCCGGCTGGCCGGGGCGGGCGGCGCGCACCACGTCGAGGATGCTCTTCGCCACCATCTCCCCCACCGGCATGAGCCGCACCAGCTCCTGGATGTCCATGAGCTTTTCCGCGTCCAGCACGCGCCGCGCGTCTTCCGACTGCGCGCCGGTGGTAGCGGCCAGCATGCGCTCTTCCGATTCGCGGTCGGGATAGTCCACCACGATCTCCAGCAGGAAGCGGTCAAGCTGCGCCTCGGGCAGCGGGTAGGTGCCCTCCTGCTCCAGCGGGTTCTGCGTGGCCAGCACGTGAAAGGGCTTCGGCAGGTCGTGGCGCTGCCCGGCGATGGTCACGAAGCGCTCCTGCATGGCCTGCAACAGGGCCGATTGCGTGCGCGGGCTGGCGCGGTTGATCTCGTCCGCCATCAAGAGCTGGCAGAAGACGGGGCCGGGGATGAAGCGGAAATGCCGCCGGCCGTGCTCGTCCTCCTCCAGCACCTCCGAGCCCAGGATGTCCGCCGGCATCAGGTCGGGCGTGAACTGCACGCGTTTCTCATCCAGCCCCAGCACCTTGCCCAGCGTGGTGGCCAGCAGCGTTTTCGCCAGCCCCGGCACGCCCACCAGCAACGCATGACCGCCGGCCAGCAGCGCCACCAGGGACTGTTCCACAACGTCTTCCTGGCCGAAGATGACCTTGCCGATTTCCTGCCGCGTTTCGGCCAGCCTTTCGCAGGCCTCCTCGGCCCGCTTGACGATATCCCCTTCCCGCGCCGTCGTGGCGGTCCGTGCCGTGTTTGTCATGTCCTGTCCGTTCCCGTCTGGAAGCGTTTGCATGTTTCGTGGCGCATTGTAGCCATATGCGGGCGCATGCGCACATGAAACAACTTTCAGGTCAATAGCTGCCATTGGAATGGGGCGGAAAGCCGACGCCCGTCATCAGCCCGTGTGGAAATGCCATGGCATTCTTGGACATTCGCGGCCGGACGTGGCACAAGCGGGCGCATATGGACTTTCTGCCTGTCTGACGAGGGGAAACCGGCGGCCATGTCCCTGATGCGATCGGCCATGACGGTGGGCGGCATGACGCTCGTCTCGCGCGTGCTGGGCTTCGTGCGCGATGTGCTGCTGGCCGCGATGCTGGGCGCGAGCTGGGTGGCGGAGGCCTTCGTGGTGGCCTTTCGCCTGCCCAACCTGTTCCGCCGGTTCTTCGGCGAAGGCGCGTTCAACTCCGCCTTCGTGCCGCTGTTTGCCGGGCGGCTGGAGAAGGAAGGCACCAAGAGCGCCCGGCAATTCGCCGAGGAAGCCTTCGCCGGGCTGCTGTTCGTGCTGCTGGTGCTGACCGTGGTGGCGGAGCTGTTCATGCCCGCTTTCGTCTATGCGCTGGCGCCGGGCTTCGCGGCGGAGCCGGAAAAGTTCGAGCTGGCCGTGCTGCTCACGCGCATTACCTTTCCGTATCTGCTGTGCATGTCTCTGCTGGCACTGCTTTCGGGCGTGCTCAATTCGCTGCACCGTTTCGCGCTGGCGGCCTTCGCGCCGGTATTGCTGAACGTGGTGTTCATCGTCGTGCTCGTCTACGGCTGGATCGTGGGGCTGCATGGCTCGCCGAAGCTGGGCGTGCTGCTGGCCGCGGGCGTAACGCTGGGCGGCGTGGTGCAGGTGGCCCTGCTGTGGGTCGCCGCGCGGCGGGCGGGCTTTGCCATCCGCCTGCGCCGGCCGCGCTACACGCCGGCCATGAAGCGCCTGGTGCAACTGGGCGTGCCGGGGCTGATCGCGGGCGGCATCACCCAGCTCAACCTGGTCATTTCAACCATCATCGCCTCATGGCAGAAGGGCGCGCCGGCCTGGCTGTATTACGCCGACCGCGTATATCAACTACCCCTCGGGCTGGTGGGGGTGGCCATCGGCGTGGTGCTGCTGCCGGACATCTCGCGCAAGCTGCGCGGCGGTGACGGCGCGGGTGTGCAGGACAGCCAGAACCGCGCGCTGGAATTCGCCCTGTTCCTCACCCTGCCCGCCGCGCTGGCGCTCATGGCCATGCCTGTGGCGGTGGTGCAGGTGTTGTTCGAGCGCGGCGCCTTCACCCACGCCGACACCATCGCCACCGCACAGGCGCTGGCGGCGTTTGCCGCCGGGCTGCCCGCCTTCGTGCTCATCAAGGTGTTCTCGCCCGCCTTCTTCGCCCGCGAGGACACCAAGACGCCCATGATCTTCGCCGCCATTTCGGTGGGCATCAACATCGTGCTGGCCATCGCCCTGTTCCCGTGGTTCCAGCACGTGGGCATCGCGCTGGCCACCACCGTGGCCTCGTGGGTGAACACGGTGCTGCTGGGCCGCGCATTGCACGCGCGCGGCTATTGGCGCACCGATGCGCAAGTGCGGCGCAACGTGCCGCTGATGATGCTGAGCGCTTTCGTGATGGGCATCGCATTGCTGGCCGCCATGCACGCGCTGGCGAACTGGTTCAC
>JALVSR010000077.1 GCA_027024225.1 Hyphomicrobiales bacterium
TGTTCCTGCGCTTGCGGCAAATCAAGCTTCACAAACCTGATTTTACCGTAAGTGCGGAACAATCCCGAGCTTTTTTGAGCCAAGGTAGATTTTTCTTGGACACTACTGCGCTTTCGCGGGGATGACGGAAAAATGGTGGATGACGATGGAAACATCGCTCAGGCGCGGGTGGCGGCGCGGTGGCCGCGGAAGGGGGTGAGATGCACCTCGCGCTCGCGCGGCGTGATGCCGATTTCCTCGTCAGACAGGTAACAAGCCGGGTCTTCGGCCCAGGCATCGCCGGTGAGCTGCTGCGCGCGCACGCGGGTGTTGCCGTTGCAGATGGCGAGATATTTGCACTCGGCGCAGCGGCCCTTCACCGGGCGGGGGCGGCGTTTCAGACCGGCCATGAGCGGGTCGGAGGTGTCTTCCCAGATCTCCGAGAAAGGGCGCTCCTTCACGTTGCCCAGCGTGTAATGCCACCACATGGTGTCCGGGTGCACGTCGCCGACGTTGTCGATGTTGGCCACCATCACGCCGGAACTGTTGCCGCCCCAGCGGCGCAGCACGGTTTCCAGCTTCTCCGCCCGGTCGGGATAGCGCTCGCGCGCCCACAGCAGCAGGTAAACGCCATCGGCGTCGTTGTTGCCGGTGACGATCTGCCGCCTGCTGCCCGCCTTCGCCTCCTCCTCCGCCCACTCGATAAGGCGTTGCATGGTCTGGCGGGTGCGCGCGAGGTCGGCGTCGTCCATGCGGTTCTTGTTGCCGCGCCCGGCATAGACGAGGTGCGAGAGGTAGAACCGCTCGATGTTCTCTTCCCGCACCAGCTCGATCATGTTCTCGAACTGGTGAGCGTTGTCCCGTGTCATGGTGAAGCGCACGCCCACGGGCAGTCCGGCGTCGCGGCACAGGCGGATGGCGTTGAGCGATTTCTGATAAGCGCCTTCCATGCCGCGGAAGGCGTCGTGCACCTCGCCGATGCCGTCCAGCGAAATGCCCACGTAATCATAGCCGATGGCGGCGATGTCCCCGATGCTGCGCTCGTCGATGAGCACGCCGTTGGTGGACAGCGCCGTGAAGAAACCCTTCTCCTTCGCGCGGGCGGAAATGTCGAAGATGTCCGGGCGCAGCAGCGGCTCGCCGCCGGAGAGTATGAGCGCCGGCACGCCGTATTGTTTCAGGTCGTCCATCACTTCGCAGACTTGCGCGAAGCTCAGCTCGCCGGGGAAGTCCACGTTGCCGGAAATGGCGTAGCAGTGCTTGCACAGCAGGTTGCAGCGGCGGATGAGGTTCCAGATGACCACCGGCCCGGTGGGGCGGGTGTCGCGCCCGGCGTTGTCCGCGCGCGGCGCGGGCCATTCGTCGCGCACAAGCATGTTCATGTAGTAACTCAAGCGGAACATGGCTCAGCGCTCCCGTTCCATGCGTTCCGTTTCCGGCCGTGTCGGCGTGAACAGCCGGGTGCCGGTCTTCTTGAGAATCCGGGTGGAGAACAGCACCTGGCGCGCGCGCGCGGCAGGGCCCAGCACGGCGGCGATGTCATCGGCGCGCGCCAGCGCCTCTTCCCGCGTGCGGCCGTGCACCATGGCGAACAGGTTGTAGGGCCAGCCCTTGCGCCGGGGGCGGCGATAGCAGTGCGAGACGAAGGGCAGCGCCCCCACCCTGGCGCCCAGCTCGTCGATGCGCGCATCATCCACGTCCCACACGCTCATGCCATTGGCGCGCATGCCCAGGCGATAGTGGTTCGGCACCAGCGCCACGCGGCGGATGATCCCGGCGGCCAGCAGGAGGCGCGTGCGATGGAGTATCTCGTTCACGGACATGCCGGCACGTGGAGAAAACGCCCGCCAGGGCTCCGGTTGCAAGGGCAGGCCCGGCTGCATCAGGCCCAGCAGGCGACGGTCGGCCGCGTCCAGCTCGGGGGTTGCCAGCGTGGCCGGGCGGGGTGTGTTGGCGGAGGATTCGCCGTTGAGCTCCTCATCCACCAGGCGCACGCGGAAATCGACGAAATATTCCTTTTCCTTGGGCAGTTGCAACACGGGCAAGCCGGTGGCTCGCTCGATGGCGCGCACCACCTGGCCGATGCGCTCCCGTGTCGGGGCGGCGATGACGAACCACATGTTGAATTCATGATCGCGTGCGTAATTGTGCGCCACTTCGTCGAAGCTGTTCACGATGTCCACCACCTCGTCAAAGCGCTCTTCCGGCACGGCGAGCGCGGCCAGCATGTAGGCGCCGCCGGCGGCATCGGCGTTGATGAGCGGGCCGATGCGCATGACGAGCCCGGCCTCCTTCAGCCGGATCAGGCGGATGAGCAGGTCATCTTCGGAGACGCCGAGCCATGCAGCGGCTTCGGCAAAGGGGCGGGAAACGAGCGGCAGGCCATCCTGCAGGTGGGTGATGATGCGCCTTTCCAGTGTGTCCAGCGCATTCAACTCTTCCGGCTCCTTCCGGCCGGCAGGCTCCGCCTCGGTGATGCTCACGCCGCTTCTCATGCCGCCCCTCACGAAGAGCTCCTCCGCACGGCGGTGGAGAAACGCGCGCCGGTCTGCTTGAAGCAACGCCGCGAGAACAGCGGCACGTGCTCTATTTCGCGCTTGAGTTCGCGCTTCAGCAACGCCGCCAGCTCGGCGATGCGCCTTTCCACCGCCTGCCGTTCACGCCCGTGGATCATGCAGAACAGGTTGTAGGGCCAGCGCGGCGGGCGGCGCGTGCGCTGGTAACAAAGGGTCACGCCCGGCTCGCGCGCCAGCAGTTGGCCTGCGCGTTCCACCAGTTCGTCCGGCACGTTCCACACCACCATGGCATTGGCCCGAAAGCCCAGCCGGCGGTGGCGGATGACGATGCCGAAACGGCGGATGATGCCGCACTCCAGCAAGGCTTCCAGACGCTCGAGAACGGCCTGCTCCGTGGTTTCCAGCCGGGTGGCCACGGCCAGGTAAGGGCGCGGCAGGAGCGGAATACCGTCCTCGATGGCGGCCAGCAGGCGGCGGTCGAAATCGTCGATGCGCACCGGTTGCGACGGGGTATCGCCGGCGTTGTGCGGCAGGTGCTTTTTCCACCGCTCTCCCGGCGCGGCGCCCGGCAGGGCGAAACCGAGATCGATGTGAAAACCGCGCACCAGTTGCAAGTCCAGTGGCTCCAGGCCCGTCTGTTCGCGGATGCGTGAGAGCACCGCGCGCACATGGTCGCGATCGGCGGCAGTGATGACGAACCACAGGTTCAGCTCGTGCTCGCGCTCGTAGTTGTGCGTCACCTCCGGCTGGGCGGAGACGATGGCGGCCACCTCCTCCAGCCGTTCCTCCGGCACGGCGAGCGCCGCCAGTGTGCTGGCGGCCACGGTATTGGGCTGCACCACGGCGCCGATGCGGCCGATGATGCCATGGGCCTGGGCCGCGGCGAAACGGGAGATGACCTCGGCCTCGGCCAGCCCGAAGGCCTCCCCGACTTCGGCGAAAGGCCGGGGAACGAGCGGAAAGCCGCGCTGCCAGGCATCCAGCATGGCCAGCGTGAGGGAGTCGAATGGCGGCCGGGTATCTTCCGCGGCCTGCGCCGCGCCCATCATCATCAGCATGTCCATGTCCGTTCCCTCCCGCTTGTCATGTTGTTGCCAGCCTGCCCTTGCGCCCCTCCCCCATGGCGCCTCAAAGGCCGATCCTGTGCGCGCGCGGCGTGAAGAAGATGCCCGATGGCGCCTTCGCTTCCAGAGAGGCTATTTTCCGGAACTTGTGCGTGTCGAAAATGTCGATGCGGTTCTCGTCGCGCACCGACATCCACACCTCCGCCCCGCGGCCGGCGAACTCCATGTGCATCACCCCCTTGCCAGGGTGCATGGTGCGCACCACCTTGCGCGCGGGCACGTCGATGACCTGTATGGTGTCGTTGTTCGGCACCGCGAAATTGACCCACAGATAGCGGCCATCGGGGCGCGACATGACGAACACCGGCTGGCCGGCGACCGGAATGCGGTCCTTCAAGGCAAAATCGCGGCTGTCCATCACCAGCACCTCGTGATGCCCCACGGCGGGCAGGAAGAAATGCCCATCGGCCTCCGTCCAGCCCTCCAGGTGCGGCATCTTGTAAACGGGCAGTTTCTTCTCGCCCCTGCCGTAACCCTGAAGGATGCGGCGGATTTTCAGCGGCTCTCGCCACAGATCCACCAGCGCCAGGCCGTCTTCGCCGAAGAGGCCTGCGATGTAATAGCGGCCCGAACCGTTGATGAGCGCGTCATAGGGACCTTCACCCGCGTGCCCGAGCCTGATGATTTCCGGATCGTTTCCTTGCGAGAAATCCGCCAGCCAGATTTCGCCCGCGTCATAGAGCGAAAAGAGGAAGCGCCGTCCGGGTGCGTCCACCAGGCCCACCACCTTCGACCGGCCGCCCGCCCACGTGGCCGGAATGTCCGCCACCAGCGCGAGGTCGTCTGCGGAAAAAACCTTCACCCCGCCGGGCTTGTAATTGGACACGGCCACCAGCGTGCCGTCGTCGGAAATGGCCCCGCCAATGGAGTTGCCCGCCTGCACCACGCGCCTGACCACCTGGCCCGTGAGCATGTCCAGCTTGGTCAGCCCGCCGTCGCGGCCGAAAATGAACACGTAGCGCTCATCGGGCGAGAACACGGCCGAGGCGTGCGAAAGATCGCCCAGGCCCTCGACGCGGGAAATGACCGCGCGCGCGAGATTGTCCACCAGCAGCACGCTGCCGGAAGCGCGCTCGATGACGACGCCCAACGCGCCGGTGGGGCGGCAGGTTGTGGATTTTGCCTCGTCCATGGCCGCGGGCGCCGTGTCCGCGGCCTGCGCCGCACCGCCAAGAAGAGAAAGCCCCAAACCGAGTTTCAGCACATCACGGCGACGCATCCGGCAGGCCCTCCTTGAGCTTGCGCGCGATCCACAGAGCGTCGCGTTTGGTGAGAATGCCCCTCCACGGCGGCATGGGCGTGCCGGGAATGCCATCGAGAATGATCTGGGCGATGGTGCGCGCGTCGCGTCCGGCGAGGTTCCCCGGCAGCAATGGCTTGCCCAGCCCGCCTTTCAGCGTAAGCCCATGGCAGGAGCCGCAATCCTGCCGCACCATGCGCAACAGCTCTTTCTTCGGCGTGTCGACGCGCTTCGTGCAATCATCGCCGGCGCAAGCCATCGTCGATGGGGATGCCCACGCCACGCCCAGCAACACCCCGCCCAAAAGAACCCTGCCCAGCGAGCGCCAGCGCCGGATCTTTCGCGGATGTCCCGAAATGCGTCCCGTCCTCATCGTGCCGCTTCTCCCTCTGGTCACTCAACCTAGAGGGCGTTCCTTCCCGGCACATTGACGGCTGTCAATTGCCCGCGCCGCGCTATTGCCGCGCCGGCGCGTCTTCCGCCGCCTTCCCGGCCTCGGGCTTGAGCGTGCTCAGGAACAGCGCCACGCCCTCCATGGCCAGTCGCGGCAGGTGTTTGGCAATATGGCGCATGATGGCGTCATCGGTGGTGCGCTCGCCGCTCTGAAACGCCAGCAGCTGGTTGACGATATACTTGCGGTGCTGGCCCGCCAGCCGGGGGAGCGTCTCGCTGCCGCGTGCGTCCTCGCCGTGGCATTCGCGGCAGGCCGGGATCTCGGCGAATTTGTCGCCGTAGCGGAAATAGTATTCGCCCAGGCTCATCAGCAGCTTTTTCTTCGGCGTGCGCGGGGCGCGGTGGGCCAGTGGCGGCCGGGAAGAGAACCATGCCGCCAGCGCCTTGATCTCTTCGTCCGTCAGCTTGGCGGCCTGCTCGTTCATGATGTCGCTCTTGCGCTCGCCGGAGCGGAAGAGCTTCAGCTGCTTCTCGAGATAGGCGCGGTTCTGCGCCGCCAGCCGCGGGTAAATGGCGTTGGAGGCCTCTCCGTGGAACCCGTGGCAAAGCTTGCAGCGCTCCTCGATGATTTTTTTCACCTTCGCCGGTGGCTCCGCCGCGTTGGCCGGCGCAACAACACCCGACATCAGACCCGCGCACAGAAATGTTGCCACAATACCCCGAAAAATCATGAAAGGCCTCCCTTCTCTGGCAAGGTTGCCGCTTCGTTGCCCGCGAGAACTATAACATCATTTGCCGTCGCCGCTCTTGCCGGCCTCGGGAGAGCCATTTTCCGGTTTCAGCGTGCTCAGGTAGAGCGCCACGCCCTCCATGGCCAGGCGCGAAAGATTTTTCGCGATGGCGCGCATCATGGCGTCATCGGTCTGGCGCTCGCCCTTCTTGAAGGCGATTAGCTGGTTGACGATGTACTTGCGGTGCTGACCGGCCAGCCGTGGCAGGGTCCTGCTGCCGCGCGCATCCTTGCCGTGGCAGGTCATGCACGGCGGAATGTTCTCGAACGGATCGCCGTAGCGGAAGACATAGCGCCCCACTTCCCACAATTGACGCTCCCATTCGTCTTCCGCCAACTTGTGGGCCAGCGGCGGCTGGGAAGAGAACCAGGCGGCCAGCGCGGCGATTTCGCCATCGGCGAGGTCGGCGGCCTGTTCGTTCATGATGTCGCTCTTGCGCGCGCCGATGCGGAAGAGCTTCAGCTGGCGTTCAAGGTATTCGCGGTTTTGCGCCGCCAGGCGGGGATAGATGGGATTGGACGCCTCGCCCTTCTCGCCGTGGCAGAAAATGCAGGCGTCGTTGATGATCTCCAGCACGCGCTCCTTCATTCCGGGAGTCAGGGGCGCGGTGGACAGAGGCTTTTTCGTGCCGGGGGTCCGCTTCCTGTCATCTGCGGCGAAGCTTGCCGGGCTGGCCGCAAGGACCGACAGAACCAACGCCATCACCCGTCTGAAGGACAAGAGCCCGCTCCGATTTCTTCTTTCCACCAAAGCCATGCTTCCTTCCGCCTACCACGAAATGAAAAACATCCGCGTTCGACGGCCTACATTTGAACCATGCCCTGCGCCGCTTCTCAAGCGGGCTTGTTGCCGCGTCATCAGAAATTCTCGAAGGGTCACAAAAGAACGCTTGACTTGGATGTTGGAATAATTCTAAATTCAGTCCTGACGATATTCATCGTTGCACGCACCGGCATTTCCCCGGCCGGATGGCGTGAAGCATGGGAGATGCTCCCAGAGGGGGAAACGTCAGAGAACCGACAAACCAACGAGGAGGAGAGAAGCATGGCAGAGCTGAAGGGTTCCAGGACGGAAGAGAACCTGAAGGCGGCATTCGCCGGCGAGAGCCAGGCCAACCGCCGTTACCTGTATTTCGCCCAGCAGGCGGACGTGGAGGGCTACAACGACGTGGCCGCGCTGTTCCGCTCCACGGCGGAGGGCGAGACGGGGCACGCCTTTGGCCACCTGGAATACTTGGAGCAGGTGGGTGATCCGGCCACGGGCCTGCCCATCGGCAACACGAAGGACAACCTGAAGGCCGCCGTGGCGGGCGAAACCTACGAATACACCGACATGTATCCGGGCATGGCCAAGACGGCGCGTGAGGAAGGCTTCGACGAGATCGCCGACTGGTTCGAGACGCTGGCCAAGGCCGAGCGCTCGCACGCCAACCGCTACCAGAAGGCGCTGGACGAGCTGGAAGACTAAAGCCCGACGCTTCTTGCCGCGCCGCGCGTCTGGAGCTCTCGCCGGGCTGCCGGGCGTGCGGGGCGGCCCTTTTTCCGGCTTTATTTGTTGAATGATTTGAAATTGCAATATCAGCAATAAATCGCGAAAAAACAGGGGCACGAAGGGAGCAAGATCGATGAGCGAAAAGAAGCCCGCCGAAGGCATGCGCGAGGGGAACCTGGAGGCGCCGGAGCGTCATCCCGTGAACTGGCAGGATCCGGCCTTTTACGACGAAGAAGCGCTGCTCAAGGAAATGGAGCGCGTCTTCGACCTGTGCCACGGGTGCCGGCGCTGCGTGAACCTGTGCAACGCCTTTCCCACGCTGTTCGACCTGGTGGACGAATCGCCAACGATGGAAATCGACGGCGTGGACAAGAACGATTACTGGAAGGTCGTGGACGAGTGCTACCTGTGCGACCTGTGTTTCATGACCAAGTGCCCTTACACGCCGCCGCATCCGTGGAACATCGACTTCCCCCACCTGATGCTGCAGGGCAAGGCCTTCCAGTACAAGAAAAAGGGCGCGAAGTTCCGCGACAAGATGCTCACCAGCACCGACATGATGGGCAGGTTCTTCGCCAGGCCGCTGATCGCGCAGGTGGTCAACGGCGTGAACCGCATTGCCCCGGTGCGCAAGATGCTGGAGGGCTCCTTCGGCGTGCACCACGAGGCCTGGATTCCGCCCTTTGCGCCGAAGACGGCGGCAAAGCGCCTGAAGGCCTACAAGGGGCGCGATGGCACCGCCGAGCCCGCCGGGCGCACCTCCGGCAAGGTGGCGGTGTTCCTCACCTGCTTCGCCAACCACAACGAGCCGCAGGTGGCGGAAGACCTGGTGAAGGTGCTGGAACACAACGGCCTCGTCGTGCGCGTGGCGGAATACAGAAGCTGCTGCGGCATGCCCAAGATGGAGCTGGGCGACATGGAGGCCGTGGCGCGCATGAAGGAGGCCAATGTGCCCTACCTCGCCCAACTGGTGGACGAGGGCTTCGACCTGGTGGCGCCGGTGCCTAGCTGCGCGCTCATGTTCCGCCAGGAATTCCCGCTACTGTTCCCCGATGATCCGCAGGTGAAAAAGGTGGCAGACGCCTTTTTCGACCCCTTCGAATATCTCTACGAGCGTCACCGCGAGGGCAAGATGAACACCAACTTCCGCACCGGGCTTGGCAAAGTGGTCTATCACGCCGCCTGTCATCAGCGGGTGCAGAACATCGGCCGCAAGACCATGGAAGTGCTTAAGCTCATCCCCGATACGCAGGTGAAGATCGTCGAGCGCTGCTCCGGCCATGACGGCACCTACGCGGTGAAGGCGGAGCACCACGACGCGGCGGTGAAGATCGGCCGCCCGGTGGCCAAGCAGGTGCAGATCCAGAAGGCCGATCATTACGGTTCGGACTGCCCCATGGCCGGGCACCACATCGAGCACATCTACGAGGAGCACCTGAAGGCCGGCCAAAGGGAAGTGGAGCACCCCATCAGCCTGTTGCGCAAGGCCTACGGAATCTGAGCCGACGAATGAAAAAATCGAAAAAACGGAGGACAAGCATCATGGCCAGCGAAGGATATCACGAGCCGGTTGAGGAACTTTCGGCCGAAGCGCGCGACCTGCACCGCGCCATCACCTCGCTGATGGAGGAGCTGGAGGCGGTGGACTGGTACAACCAGCGCATGGAAGCCTGTTCGGATGAAGAGCTGCGCGCCATCCTGGAGCACAACCGCGACGAGGAGAAGGAGCACGCGGCCATGATCCTGGAGTGGATCCGCCGTCGCGATCCGTCCTTCGACAAGGAGCTGCGCGACTGGCTGTTCACCGACAGGCCGTTGAAGCCGACGCATCACAAGCGCGAGGAATAAGGACAGGAAACGACGGGAGATGGGCTGATGAATACCGAAACCACGGAACGCAAGAAGGGCGAGAAGAAAAAGGGCCCGCTGGTGCGCGAAGACCTCTACTCGCTGGAGGAATACGCCGTTGCGCGCCCCGAATTCCGCAAGAAGGTGATGGCGCACAAGAAGAACCGCATCGTGCCCATTGGTCCCAACGCCACCATCCACTTCGAGGATTCGCTCACCATGCAGTATCAGATCCAGGAAATGCTGCGCATCGAGCGCATCTTCGAGCCGGAGGGCATCCAGGAGGAGCTGGACGTTTACAACCCGCTCATCCCCACCGGCACGAACCTGAAGGCCACCTTCATGTTCGAGTGGGACGACCCGGAAGAGCGCCGCAAATGGCTGAGCAAGCTGGTGGGCGCGGAAGACAAGATCTGGGTGCAGGTGGAAGGCTTCGACAAGGTTTATGCCATTGCCAACGAGGATCTCGAGCGCTCCACGCAGGACAAGACCTCATCGGTGCACTTCCTGCGCTTCGAACTGACGCCGGAGATGATAGAGGCTCTCAAAAAAGGGGCGAAGCTGAAGGTGGGCGTGGAGCATCCCGAATACAATTACGCAGTGGAAGTGCCGGAAAACGTCCGCGCCTCGCTGCTGGAAGACTTCGCCTGACGGCTCGGACGGAAAAACGGCATGCCCCCGCACCCGCCCAAGCGCCCTGGCTCTCGCGCCTTTTCAGGGAATCGGGCGGGCGCGGGGTGGCAGCCGTGAGAAAAGCATCGTCAAGATTTCTTCCGAACATTTGCCAGACGAATATCCGCCCGGCACCATCCGGCGGGATCACCGGGTGCCGAACAGGCGGTCTCCGGCATCGCCCAGGCCGGGCACGATGTAGCCCTTGTCGTTCAGCCGCTCGTCCACCGCCGCGGTGATGATGCGCACGTCCGGATGCTCCCGGGCCAGGTTCTCCACCCCTTCCGGAGCGGCCAGCAGGCACATGAAGCGCACGTCCTTCGCGCCCGCCTCCTTCACGATGTCGATGGCGGCGACGGCGGAGTTGCCGGTGGCCAGCATGGGGTCCAGCATCACCGTGGTGCGCTTGTCCATCTCGTTGGGCAGCTTGCTGTAATATTGCACGGGCTTCAGCGTCGTCTCGTCGCGAAACAGGCCGATGAACCCCACCCGCGCGAGTGGCGAGAGCTCCAGCATGCCGTCCAGCAGGCCGATGCCTGCTCGCAGGATGGGCACCAGTGCCAGCTTCTTGCCCTTCAGTATCGGCGCTTCCATTTCCGCCAGCGGCGTCTCGATCCACCGTGTGGTCAGCGGCAGGTCGCGCAGCGTCTCGTAGCCCAGCAGCAGCGAGATTTCCTTCAGCAGCCGGCGGAACTGCGCCGAAGGCGTCGTCTTCTCGCGCATCAGGGTGAGCTTGTGCTGGATCAGCGGGTGATCGACGAGAACGAGGTTTTCATGCATGCCCGGCCTCCCATGAACGGATTTACCGCGTGATGGTAGCACCGCGCGCCGCCGCGTGAAGTGAAAGGCGTCGGGTTATCAACAGCCTGCGCCACGCGGCCTTGCCGTCGTCCGGCCGGCGCGGCAAGTTGGCGCCTGCAGCGGGGGGACAACAACCATGTGAGCGCGACATTCCGCATCCACAGGGAGGGGACAGGATGAACAGAGACTTCTCGCAGCCGGAATACCGGTTTCACCTGGGGCAGTGGTTCATCGGCGCGCAGATGCTGTTCGTGGCCTTCGGCGCGCTGGTGCTGGTGCCCATTCTCACCGGGCTGGACCCGAACGTGGCGCTGTTCACCGCCGGGCTGGGCACGCTCATCTTCCAGGTCGTCACCCGCGGCAAGGTGCCGGTGTTCCTCGCCTCATCCTTCGCCTTCATCTCGCCCATCATCGTCGCTTCCGGCAAGTGGGGCATGGCGGCCACGCTGGGCGGGCTGGCCGCCGCGGGACTGGTCTATGTGCTGCTCTCCGGCATGGTGCGCCTGCGCGGCAGCGAGTGGCTGGAGCGCTATCTGCCGCGGGTGGTCACCGGCCCGGTCATCATGGTCATCGGCCTCATCCTGGCGCCGGTGGCGGTGAACCTGGCGCTGGGCAAGACGGGCGACGGCGCCAGGCAGCTGGTGGCCACCGGCCCGGCGCTGACGCTGGCGGGCATCTCGCTGGCCGCCACCATTGCCGCCATCATCTGGGGCCGCGGGCTGGTGCGCGTGATCCCGGTGCTCATCGGCGGCATCACCGGATACCTGGCGGCCATCGTCATGGACATGCTGGGCCACGACGTCATCGACTTCTCGCCCATCGCGAAGGCCGCGTGGTTCGCGGTGCCGAATTTCACCTTGCCCGAGTTCAACCTTGGCGCCATCCTGTTCATCCTGCCGGTGGCCATAGCGCCGGCCATCGAGCACTTCGGCGACATCATCGCCATTGGCCAGGTGACGGGGCGCGATTATCTGAAGGACCCCGGCGTGGACAAAACGCTGCTGGGCGACGGCCTGGCCACCACCACCGCCGCCCTGCTGGGCGGGCCGCCGAATACCACCTACTCGGAGGTTACCGGCGCGGTCACCATCACCCGCGCCTTCAACCCGGCCATCATGACGTGGGCCGCCATCTGGGCCATCCTGCTGGCCTTCGTGGGCAAGCTGGGCGCGGTGCTGGCCACCATCCCGACGCCGGTGATGGGCGGCATCCTCATGCTGCTGTTCGGCGCCATCGTGGTGGTGGGCCTGAACTCGCTGGTGAAGGCGGGAGACGACCTCACCAAGCCGCGCAATCTGGTTATTGTGGCGCTAATTCTCATTTCCGGCATCGGCGGGCTGACGCTGAGCTGGGGGGACTTCTCGCTCACCGGCATTGGCCTTGCCGGCATCATCGGCGTGCTGGCGAACCTCATTTTGCCGGGCAAGAAAGTGGTGGAGCGGCCTTGACCGACGATTTGGCGCTGACGGACGACGCCTTTCTCGGCGGGCGGTTGCGCATCCTGCAGCCGCGCAAGGGCTTTCGCGCCGGGGTGGATTCGGTGCTGCTGGCCGCCGCCGTCCCCGCAAGGCCCGGTGAGCGGGTGTTCGAGGCCGGCACCGGCCCCGGCGTGGCCGCCCTGTGCCTGCTCAAGCGGGTGGAAGGCGCGCGCGTGGTGGGCGTGGAGGCCAACCCGGATTACGCGGAACTCGCACGCCTGAACGCCAGTCGCAATGACCTGGCGGATGCTTTCGAGGTCATCACCGGCGATGCCCTGCGCGCCGGCAAGCGCGACGGGCCGGCGGAATTGCAGCCGGGCACGTTCGACCATGCCTTCGCCAACCCGCCCTATCACGCCGCCGATGCCGCGCAGCCCTCGCCGCACGCAGACAAGGCCAGCGCCCATGTGCTCATGGAAGCGCCGCTTGCCGACTGGGTGCGCGCGCTGGCGCGCATGGTGCGGCCGAAAGGCGCCATCACCATCATCCAGCCCACCGCCGCCCTGCCCGAGCTGCTCGCCGCAATGCGCGAGGCGAAACTGGGCGAGATTGCCATCACCCCCATCTGGCCGCGCGCGGGCGAGCCGGCCATCCGCGTGCTTGTGCGCGCGCGGCGCAACGTGAGGACGCCGGCGAAATTGTCGCCCGGCCTAACCTTGCACAAATCCGGCAATGCCTTTACCGAAGAGGCGGAACGCATCTTGCGGCATGGGGCCGCATTCAGCTGGGAGTGAGCGCACATGGGCGCGGGCAAGCTGGCCGGAATGGTCCTGATGGCGCTGGCGGCGCTGTTCGCCTGGCGCTGGCTGCGCGGACGGGGGGGCACGAACGACCAAGGGGGCCCCGTGATGCGGCGCGGCGAAGATGCGCCCGCCTCCCGCACGGCTCGTCGCGGGGATGAAGACATCATCACGCTGGAGCAGGATCCGCAAACCGGCGTGTTTCGCCCGCGCGACTCCCGCGAATCCGACAATAGCAAGGGCTGAAAAGGCCAAGGCTGAAGGGGGGTGGAAAATCCCATGCACACAACGCACGAACGGCGCGAACTGAACCCGAAGAAGTCGTTTCAGGATCTCATCCTGACGCTGCACGACTACTGGGCGCGGCAGGGCTGCGTCATCCTGCAA
>JALVSR010000078.1 GCA_027024225.1 Hyphomicrobiales bacterium
CGAACACGATGCCGCCCGCGAAGATGGCGGCAATGATCCCCGCTTTGCGGACACCAAAAGGCAAATTGCAATCCCCCTCCTGACTGCGCGAAAGAACTCGCGCTTTTCCTCCCTGTGGTCACTCTGCTTCCACATTCCCCTGCGGGCGGCATTTTCCGCAGGCGGCTGCCGAAAGCATGTATTTTATGTAATGAGCTGTATATCTGCCTTGGAGAATAAAATCAAGCACACCAAAGAACATTTGTATTTTCTAATATGACAAAATGCCGGCACAAAGTAAGAGTGGCCGTTATCTGAGGATTTTCTCATATTAGAGATGTCTTATTTGCGCCTTCGGTCTCGCTCGGGCCTTCCACTTTTTGGGCCTGTTTCAGGTTCCTTCTGGACTTGCCGCGAGGCAATCAATAGATTCTGGAAGAGTCTCCAGTGGAAGCGCGGAACCTTGTCGTTGTCCGCTGGCGAGGAAGCAGCATGGGAGGCGGCACATGATCGGAAATGCCGGCAATGGCAATGGGTCCGGAAACGACGGCTTCGGCGGCGGGCAGGCCGTGGAAGACCTGATGCGTTATGACCTGCTGGTGGAACACGCGCTGAGGCAGGTGGTGCGATACGCATTGGCGCGGGTGGAGCGCTCCGGCCTGCCGGGCGGGCATCATTTCTACATCGCCTTCGACACGCGCCACGACGGTGTGCGCATGTCGGACCGCCTGCGCGAGAAATATCCGGAGGAAATGACCATCGTCCTGCAGCACCAGTTCTGGGACCTGAGGGTGTTTCCGGATCGTTTCGAGGTGGGGCTCTCTTTCGGCGGGGTGCCGGAAAGGCTGGTCATTCCATTCGAGGCCATCACCGGCTTTTATGATCAGCACGTGCAGTTTGCCTTGCAGTTCCGCAAGATGACGCCGGAGGACAACGAAACGCTCGAACTTTCCGGTCTTTCCACGGGTGATGAAGTGGCGGCCTCGGCTCCGGCTCCCGCGAAGGCGGGCGCAAAAGACGGAGAAAAGGCCACGACCGGTGCCGCATCGGCGCGCGATGCGGAGGAAAGGGCCGGCGAAGCCGGGGCGGAAAAGACCGGCGACAAGGTTGTTTCCCTCGACGCGTTCAGAAAGAAGACGTGAAGCCGGGGTGACCGTGGATGAATGGCGCCATGAATGGCGGGCCCGACAGGAGGGTGCATGATTGCACGCGGAAACCGGCCGGGGCATGGAATTTCCTCCCGCTCCCGCCGGCGAAGCGGGGGAGGATCGTGGGAATTTTTCTGGCCATCCTGCAGTTCGTGACGTTCGCCGCCTGGGCGGAGAGCGCGCGCGCCGCAGAGGCCTATGCGCAGATTTTTTCCCAGGCGCTGACCCACATCCCGGCCAAAAAGCTTTTCGCCCAGCGCAAGACGCCGGCCAAATTGCCGCCGCAGCCCATTGGCTTCTATTCCCGTGGCTGCGCCGCCGGCAACGTGGCCATCGAGCTCACCGGTGATGCCTGGCAGGTCATGCGGCCCAAGCGCAACCGCTACTGGGGTCAGCCGGTCCTCATCGAATTTCTCAGGGATTTCGCCCGTCGGGCCAAGCGGGAAATTGGCTGGAACGGCCTGATGATCGGCGACCTTTCCCAGCCCCGGGGCGGCCCCATGCTCACCGGTCATGCCTCGCACCAGATCGGCCTGGACGCCGACATCTGGCTGATGGAAATGCCCAGGCGCGTGCTCTCCATCAAAGAGCGCAACACCATGTCCGCAGTTCTCATGACGCTGGACCGCAAGCGAATCAATCCAAGGCGCTTTGGCGTGCGCCACGCCAGACTGTTGCGGATGGCGGCGAAATACCCCGAGGTTCAGCGCATATTCGTTCATCCTCCCATCAAGAAATATCTGTGCGAATGGTCGCGCCGGATCGGTGACAAGGATCGTCGCTGGCTGGCGAAAATCCGCCCTTACTATGGGCACAACTATCATTTCCACGTGCGTCTGCGCTGCCCCAGAGGTGCGAAACTGTGCAAGGATCAGGGAGATCCGCGCGAGCCGGACGGCACGGGCTGCGGCCGCCATCTGGCATACTGGTATTCCACAAAGCCTTGGGGAGGTGGTGGAAAGTCAAGGAAAATCAAGCGCTTCCATGAAGGGATTCCCATTCCGCGGCCGCGGCCGCGCAAGCCCCGCCCCCGGCGGCAACTCACCCTGGCCGATTTGCCCAAGGCTTGCCGCCGTGTCTTGTTGGCCGAGTAGTGAATGTATTGCGTGGCAAGCGCTGTCTCCGAAATGCATTACATGAATTGAATGAATTCATGTGGTATATTCATAAGAGTTTTTTCAAGTTTTAACAATTCAAGCCATTGCGATTGAGTATTGATGGCAGACAAAAACGCTGATAAATATTCCCTCGCAGGGGGCTGGGTGGAAAGCGGGAGTGGAAGGTTTCTCATGACAGGAAGGCGCCTGCATTGATCTGCGACGGCTGGGGCAATGCTCTTGTCCGCTGACCAAGCCCGGCCGGGCATGCCATGAAACTGCGTGACAACATGGCGATGTCCCAATATCGGCTTTTTGGCATTTCCCGTGTCTTCATACAAATGTAGCTGCACTGGTCTCGGCCAAGAGATGATGGCATGCGGTTTTCCCGGTTCCGATTCTCCGCTCCCGCCTTCGCCATTCCGGCCATGACCAGCAAATCCCGGAAAAGAAGATGACCGAATATCGTTTTGAAAGCGACACCTTCGGCGAGATCCAGATTCCCGCCGATAAATACTGGGGGGCGCAGACACAACGGGCGTTGCAGAATTTCAATATCGGCAACGAGAAAATGCCACGCGCCATGATCCGCGCGCTGGGTATCGTCAAGCGTGCGGCGGCGATGGCCAACAAGGAGCTGGGCCTTCTGGAGCCGGAAATTGCCAACGCCATCATCCGGGCCGCCACGGAGGTGATGGAGGGCGCGCTGGACGATCATTTTCCCCTGGTGGTCTGGCAAACGGGCTCCGGCACCCAGACCAACATGAACGCCAACGAGGTGATCGCCAACCGCGCCATCGAACTCCTCGGTGGCAAGATAGGCACGCGCGACCCCGTTCACCCCAACGATCATGTCAATCTTTCGCAGTCTTCCAACGATACCATCCCCACCGCCATGCACATTGCCGCGGCGGAGGAAATCACCCATCGCCTGATTCCGGCCCTGGAAAACATGCATGCCGTGTTGCACCGCCAGGAAAAGGCCTGGGCGGACATCATCAAGATTGGCCGCACCCACACCATGGATGCGGTGCCGCTGACCCTGGGGCAGGAATTTTCCGGCTATTGCTGCCAGGTGGAGCTGGGCATTCAGCGCCTGAAGTCGGTGCTGGACCAGCTCTACGCCCTGGCGCAGGGGGGCACCGCCGTGGGCACGGGGCTGAACACCAGGAAAGGCTTTGACATCATGGTGGCGAACCATATCGCCGAGCTGACGGGCTTGCCTTTCCGCTCCGCCCGCAACAAGTTCGAGGCGATCGCCGCCCATGACGCCATGGTGGCCGCTTCCGGCGTGCTTTCCACGGTGGCCGCCAGCCTGTTCAAGATCGCCAACGACATCCGCTTTCTGGGTTCCGGTCCGAGGTGCGGCATTTACGAGCTGAAGCTGCCGGCCAACGAGCCCGGCTCCTCCATCATGCCGGGCAAGGTGAATCCCACCCAGGCCGAGGCCCTCACGATGGTTTGCGCCCAGGTGATCGGCAACCATACGACCGTCAGCTTCGCCGGCTCGCAGGGTCACTTCGAATTGAACGCCTTCAAGCCGGTAATCCTCTACAATGTCTTGCAATCGATTCAGTTGCTGGCGGATGCCAGCCGGAGCTTTACTCTGCGCTGCCTTGAAGGTATCGAGCCCAACAGGGAGCGCATTGCCGAGTTCGTGGAGCGTTCCCTGATGCTCGTGACGGCGCTGGCGCCGAAAATTGGCTACGACAAGGCGGCCGAAATCGCCAAGGCCGCCTTCAAGAACAACACCACGCTCAAGGAAGAAGCGCTGCGGTTGGGATATGTGACGGAGGAGGAGTTCGACCGGCTGGTGCGGCCGGAAAAGATGATCGGTCCCAGTTAATCTCCAGCAGGGAGTGAGTAATGAGCCGAGTGGAAAATGGGGCCGGGGGCAATGATGTCGAGAAGCAGACCAGGAATGGGACGGGAAGGTCGGTAAGACCCGTAAAACGTTCCATTCGCATTGCGGGGCATGCCACCAGCGTATCCCTGGAGGATGAATTCTGGCACGCCTTGCGGCAAATCGCACGGCAACGTGGTCAATCCCTCTCCACCTTGTTGACGGAGGTGGACAAGCAGCGCGCGGGTCGTTCCCTCGCATCCGCCTGCCGCATCTACGTGCTGAAATTTTTCCAGAACCAGGCGGCCGGTCAGGAGATGACCGGAGACGGCGACGGCGGTACCGGCGAGTGATCGCCGAAGGCCCGCAAGGCGCCGTGCCGATGGTGGGGCGGCAAGGGGGATTGTGCGCCTTGGCGTTATTTCAGCCACTTCCGCCACAGTGGGGCATCGGAGAGCCTTTCGAGAAACTGTGCGTGACGGCGCAGCGTTTCCGCGTCCAGCCGCGGGGGCAGGG
>JALVSR010000079.1 GCA_027024225.1 Hyphomicrobiales bacterium
CATGGGTGGCATGTCCGGCATGGGTGGCATGTGCGGCATGGGTGGCATGTCCGGCATGGGTGGCATGTCCGGCATGTCCGGCATGGGTGGCATGTCCGGCATGTCCGGCATGGGTGGCATGTCCGGCATGTCCGGCATGGGTGGCATGTCCGGTATGAGCGGTATGGCCGGCATGGCCGGTGGTCGCGCAGGCTGGATCTGCACGCAGTGGACGTTCGTCGGCATGCGCGGCATGTCCGGCATGGGTGGCATGTCCGGCATGGGCGGCATGGGTGGCATGTCTGGCATGGGTGGCATGTCCGGCATGGGTGGCATGTCCGGCATGGGTGGCATGTCCGGCATGCAGGGCAAGACCTGGAAGCCGCCGCACAAGAAGAAGTAGGTGGCACCCAAGGAACGCGTCGGGGTGCATCTCCCGGCGCGTTCCGCCCCTTATGTTCCTTCACGCGCAATCATGCATGGACAGGCCTATTTGGCCGCGGAGATGGTCATGAAACGGAACAACTTGCTCACGTGGGTGCTGGCTGGCGCGGTGATGCTGGGCCTGGTGGCGGCGAGCGCGGCCCCGGGCACGGCGGACGAACCGAAGCTGAGGGGCAAGAAGATCAAGGGCGTTTACATCCCCCACAACTATTTCCGCGCCAAGTGGCACAAGATTCACTTCAAGCCCTGGATCGACAAGGCCACGAACGAACAGTGCCTGTTGTGCCACAAGGAAATTCTCACCCACAAGCCGCGCAAGAAGTCCCCCGCCGGCTGGAAGGCGGACTCGGTGCTGGCCTGGTACCAGACGCTGGACACTTATGAAGGACCGCAGATGACCTTTCATGCGCGGCACCTGACCTCGAAGTTTGCAAAACAGGTCATGAACCTGAAGTGCACCTTCTGCCACCAGGGGAATGACCCGCGCGACGAAGCGCCGAACACGCACGCCAACAACCAGGGCGCGACGGGCTTCACGCTTCGCAAGATGGTGGATCCGGAAAAAACCTGCCTGAGGTGTCACGGCAAGTTCCCCTACGAATACATGGAGGGGCTTGAGGGCGACTGGTCGAAGATCCGGCAGGACTTCGAAAGCGAGGACACGCCCAACGGCTGCCTGGTTTGCCACGCGGAGACCTATCGCACCGTGCGCCACCAGGTGACGTATCTCAAGCCGAAGAACATCGAGAAGCTGGCGAAGAAGTCGTCCGACGTCTGCTACGGCTGCCACGGCGGGCGCAAGTGGTATCGCATCTCCTATCCCTACCCGCGCCATCCGTGGCCCGGCATGAAGGACGTCGTGCCCGAAACGCCCGAGTGGGCGAAGAACCGCCCGACCGAATCCGAAAAACGCTACCGGAGGAAGTGAGATGACGCTGGAATACGAAGGCGGCGCGCCCGAGATGTTCGACCTGCGCAGTGATGCACTCCCCGGTGCGCCGAAGCCGGTTGATCTTGCCAATTTCCGCTCGCTGCTGCGCGGTGTGGTGCGGGTGAACACCACCCGCCGCGGCTTCCTGAAAGGCTTGACCGCCACCGCCGCCGGGCTGGGGCTGCTGACGGGCCTGGCGTCGAAGCCGAAGAAGGCGAAGGCCTTCGCCTATGAGCCCTATCCGCGCGATGACGACCTGGAGACGGTGGTCACTTCATGCGCGCACAACTGCGGCTCGCGCCACATGCTGGTGGCGCACAAGAAGGGCGATGTCATCGTGCGCCTTTCCACCGACGATGGGCGGTATCAGAAGGACGGTTATTTCGGCAAGGACACGGAGGCCGAGCCACAGGTGCGCGCCTGCTTGCGTGGGCGCTCCTATCGCTTGCGCCTGTATTCTCCTGAGCGCCTGCTGTATCCGATGATGCGCGTGGGCGAGCGCGGCGAGGGCAAGTTCAAGCGCGTGAGCTGGGACGAGGCGCTCTCCTTCATCGCCGAGAAAATGGTGGAGATCAAGCAGAAGTATGGCCCCACCGCGTTGCTGGACCAGTCCTACGCGGGGGCCTCCTATGGCGTGTTGCACAAGTCCGATCAGATCGAGGGGCTGCTGGGCCGCTTCCTCGGCATGTTCGGCTGCCGCACGTCCTCGTGGTCGGTGCCGTCATACCAGGGCACCACGTTCTCCTCGCGCATGACCTTCGGCACCATCGAGGACGGCAATGAGGACGACGCTTTCGCGCACTCCAAGCTGATCATCATGTGGGGCTGGAACCCGGCCTACACCTTCCACGGCGGTAACACCTTCTATTACATGCGGCTGGCCAAGCAGCGCGGCTGCAAGTTCGTGCTGGTGGACCCGCAATACACCGACTCGGCGGCCGCCTGGGATGCGTGGTGGATTCCCATCCGGCCCAACACGGACGCGGCCATGCTGGCCGGCATGGCGCATTATATCTTCACCAACAACCTGCAAGATCAGGCGTTCATCGACCGCTTCGTGCAGGGCATGGACGAGGGCACCATGCCCGGCTGGGCCAAGGCGCAAGGGTTTGAGAGCTTCAAGGACTACATCCTGGGCAAGTCCGACGGCGTGCCCAAGACGCCGGAGTGGGCCTCGGAGATCTGCGGGGTGCCGGCGGAGGACATCAAGAAGCTGGCGCACATGTACGCCACCACCAAGCCCGCCGCGCTGAAGGCCTCCTGGGCGCCGGGGCGCAATGCCTATGGCGAGCAATACAACCGCATGGCCGCCGCGCTGCAGGCCATGACGGGTAATATCGGCATTCTCGGCGGCTCGGCGGAGGGCGTGGGCAAGGCCTTCCACATGCCCGCGGTGGCCTATCCCTATGATCAGTTCGCCAACGTCTGGTTCGCCTCCATCAAGTCCGACCGCTGGGCGCACTGCGTGCTGAACTACCCCAATGTGAAGCGCGAGGAGATCGGCCTGTGGCCGCGGCCGGACAACCTCGAT
This sequence comes from Hyphomicrobiales bacterium, assembly GCA_027024225.1. Taxonomy (GTDB): domain Bacteria; phylum Pseudomonadota; class Alphaproteobacteria; order Rhizobiales; family Aestuariivirgaceae; genus Thermopetrobacter. The sequence continues at coordinate 2,886 of JALVSR010000079.1, forward strand.
GGCGTCATCCCCAACATCAAGGGCATCTTCTGGCAAGGGTCGGACTGGTTCAACCAGCTCACCAACATCAACAAGGAAATCGAGGCCATCAAGAAGCTCGAGCTGGTGGTGTGCATGGACAGCACCATCACGCCGTCCGGCCTGTGGGCGGACGTGCTGCTGCCCGTGGCCACGCACTTCGAGCGGCATGACATCGCGCTGCCCTGGTACAAGGGGCACTATCTCATCCACCGGCCCAAGGTCATCGAGCCGATGGGCGAGTCGAAGACCGATTTCCAGATCTTCACCGAGCTGGCCTACCGGCTGGGCTTCGGCCCGCAATACAACCCAAGGGCCACGCGCGATTACTTCCACAATCCCGACTCGGTGGACGAGGCATACCTTCGCGCCTTCTGGGAGCGCGAGATCATGCACCACATGGGCGTGAGCATGACGTGGGAGGAGTTCAAGAAACGCGGCGTTTACAAGTTCAAGCTGGACAAGCCGCACGTGGCCTTTCGTGATCAGATCGAGAAGGGCATTCCCTTCAATACGCCTTCTGGCAAGATCGAGATCTTCTCCACCACGCTGGCGCAATACAAGGACTGGACGAAGACGGCCTACGGCTATCCCATTCCGGCCATTCCGAAATGGATCGAGCCGTGGGAGTGGCTTGGGGATAAGGAGAAGACGAAGAAATATCCCTTCCACCTGGTCACGCCGCACCCGCGCTGGCGCACGCACACCATCTTCCACAACATCCCGTGGCTGCGCGAGACCTACGAGCAAGAGATCACCATCAACGCCGCGGATGCGAAGAAGCTGGGCGTGCGCACGGGCGATGTGGTGGAGGTCTACAACGACCGCGGCCGCGTGGTGGTGCCGGTTTACGTGACCGAGCGGGTGATGCCCGGCGTGGCGGTGTTGCACGAGGGCGCGTGGATGGACCTGGACGAGAAGGGCATCGACCGCGGTGGCAACCCGGATTTCCTCACCCTGGACGAACCCTCGCCCGCGGGCGCCTTCGCCTACAACACCATTCTCGTGAACATCCGCAAGACGACGCTGGATCATCGCCCGGGCTGGGACAGCCTGGCTACGGCGCGGTCGGCCGTCTACCGGCGCGATGACTGAGGCGCCCAGGGTGACTAGACCGGGAGATACGAGGAAACGACGGGAAATCATGGCAAACTGACGAGGCCTGAACATCATGGCGAAGAAGCTGGACAAGGAACAGGTCAGGGAAGCGCTGAAACGCAAGGTGCGGCAAACCTATGAGCCGGTGAAGCCGAAGGTGCAGCTGGGCTTCATTCACAACAACGTGGACTGCATCGGCTGCCGCGCCTGCGAGATGGCCTGCAAGGACAAGAACGGCCTGCCACCCGGCCCGCGCTTCCGCCGGGTGCAGTACATCGAGGGCGGCACGTTCCCGAAGGTCTATGCCTACAAGGTGAATATGTCGTGCAACCATTGCGCCGAGCCGGCGTGCCTGCCGGCGTGTCCCACCGGGGCCATCTGGAAGCGCGAGGACAACGGCGTGGTGGACATCGACTCCACCCTGTGCATCGGCTGTCGCAAGTGCGAGGCCGCTTGCCCCTTCGGCGCGCCGCAATACATTCCGGAGCTGAACATCGTGTCGAAATGCAACATGTGCATCGACGAGCTGGAAGCAGGCCGCAAGCCCTATTGCGTCATGGCCTGCATGATGCGCGTGCTGGACATCGGGCCCATCGACCAGATCGACAAGGGTGCATATAAAACCACGGCCTATTCCGATGCCGACAAGCAGAACATCGTGCGGCAGGTGAAGAACATGGCCAACCCGGAGCTGACGAACCCGTCCATTCGCTTTGTCGCGCATGAACAGGGGAAGGTGAAGTGAGGAAAGTTCCTTCCCCGGCCGCAAGCCATGGATCCCCGGGTCAAGTGTTCAGCCCGGGGATGACGGAGAGGAGGGCTTCGGCGCGCATGAGCAGGGCAAGGTGAAATGATGAGTGAGCGTATCATGCGGGAGGCGAGCATTATTGCGTCATTCCCGCACAAGCGGGAATCCAGCGCTGAGTCAATTTCTTGTGGATCCCCGCTTTCGCGGGGATGACAGAGAAGGAGAGATTCATCGCGCACGAAATGGGCAAGGTGAAGTGATGGTGGCGGAGATGGACAGGCAGGCGGTGAGTGCGTTCCGGCGGGCGGCGGCGGAAGATGCGCTGCTGCTGGCGCGGCTGCACGGGCGGGAGCTGGACGCGGAAACCTTGCGCGCACTGCGCGCCGGACCGTTCGAGAGCCTGTTCGCGCTGCTGCCCGAGGACGAGGCGGCACAACAGGCGGCGGAGGTCATCGACAAGGGCTGGCAGGCGCTGGAAGAAGACGACGAACAGCGTCTGCTGGACTTGCTGGCCGCCGACTACGCCGCCACCTACCTCACCCACCGCCAGCGCGTGCCGGTGACCGAATCGGTGGCGCTGGACGATGACCACCTGGAACGCCAGGAGCCCATGATGCAGGTGCGGGAATGGTACAAGCGCTTCGGCGTGGCCGCGCCCGACTGGCGCAAGCAGGCAGACGATCACATCGCACCACAATTGGCGTTTATCGCGCATCTGCTGCAATCTGATGAAAATACCGCGACCGAGGGGCGGCCAGTGGCTACGCTGGCGGATGTGGCGGCCTTCATGGACGCGCATATCCTAACCTGGATCGATGAGTTCGCGGCGGCAGCGGCCAGCCGTTGCGATACGCCGTTCTACGCAGGCCTTGGCATGTTCACCCGGTGCTGGCTGCGGGGCCTGCGCGCGGCACTGACGAAGCTGGGCGCGCCGGAGCCGAAGCCCGTGGCAGAGCCTGAGAAAAATACGCAGGCGGCTGGTGCGCCGTGAAATTTCCCATGACAAATTGTCAGCATATTTGTATGACTGAATATATCCCGTGTCGGGCCACCTTCAGGGCTACGGGCAGAGTGAAAACATGTCATTGGTTCGGCGGCTGCATACCCGGTTGAGCACCCGCCTGCTGGTTTTGCTGGCGGGGCTTTTGGGCATGGTCTCGGTCGTGTTCCTGGCCCTGTTCATCTGGCTCTACCAGAGCCAGCTGGCCAAGGAGCGCCAGGCCGCCAGCCGCCAGCTTTCCATGCTGTTCCAGGCGGCGCTGGAAAACGCCATGATCAAGCGCGACCTTTCCGGTCTGCGCGACATTCTCAGGCGGCTGGGCAGGCAGCCGGAGGTGCTGCGGGTGATGGTGGCGAACCCGGAAGGGGTAGTGCGCTTCGCCTCGCACACCAGCCTGCTGCAAACGAACATCGGTGAGCGCGAACTGAGCCTGTGCGAAGGGGCCGACTGCCCGCGCGGCTGGCCGCCGGAGCAGCTCTACACGCGCCTGTTCAGTGTCGGCCAGGCCACGGTGTTGCGCACGGTGCGGCCCATCCGCAACAAGCCCATCTGCCAGCCGTGCCACGGGCCGGTGGCGGAGCATCCCGTAAACGGCGTGCTGGTGGCGGACTTCGACGCCAGCAACCTGCGGGCGCAGGCGCTGATGGGCGCGGCGGGGCTGGCGGGCGCGGGCGCGCTGGTGATGCTGCTGACCCTGCTGGCGGCATGGTGGTTCCTGCAGCGCAACGTGGTGGAGCCGGTGAACGCCCTGGCCGGTGCGGCGCGGCGGCTGGCCTCGGGCGATCTTTCCGCCCGCGTGCCGGTGTGTTGCGAAGACGAGTTGGGGCGGCTGGCGCAGACCTTCAACGCCATGGCCGAACGCTTGCAGAAGCTGGTGCAGCGGCTTTCGGCCCACGATGCCTTCCTGCAGGCACTGATTGACGCGGTGCCGGAAGGCATTCGCGTCATCGGTCCGGACTACCGGCTGCGCATGGTCAACAGGGCGTGGAGCGAGCAGCACCCCAACCCGCAAACCGATCCGCTGGCCGAGCCGTGCTACGTGGCGCACGGGCGCAATGAGCCTTGCGCCCATTCGCTGGTGACCTGCCCGCTGGAGCTGTTCCGCTCCGGCGAGGGCGAGCCGGCGCGGCTGATGCACACCCATGTCGGGCCGGAGGACAAGTCCATTCCGGTGGAGATCGTCGCCGCGCCCTTGCGCGATCCGGCCACGGGAGAGGTGCTGGTGGTGGAGGCGGTGCGCGACCTTTCGCGGCATATCGACGTGACGCAGGAGCAGCGGCTGGCCGAGCTGGGGCAACTGGCCACGGGCATCGCCCACGAGATTCACAATCCGCTGGGCTCGGTGCGGCTGGGACTGTCCGCCATGTTGCGCGCCATCGAGGCCGGGCGGCCGGTGGATGACGTGATGAATTATCTCAGGCGCGTGGACGAGGCGGTGGACCAGTGCATTTCCGTGACCGACCGCATGTTGCGCATTTCCATGCCGCCGTCTGGCAAGCCTTCGCTGGTGGATCTCGCGCAGGTGGTGGACGATATCGCCACGCTGCTGGCCTACGAGGCGGACAAGAAGAATGTGCGCATCGAGAAGGAGCTCAATCCCGCCCGCGTGCTGGCGCACGAGAGTGATCTGCGCATGCTGGTGCTGAACCTCGTGCAGAACGCCTTTCACGCCATGCCGGAAGGCGGCACGCTGAGCCTGCGCACGGGAGTTGCCGAATACGGCGAGGTGGAGCTGGTGGTGGCGGACACCGGCCGCGGCATGGACGAGGAGACGCGCCAGCGCATCTTCCATCCCTTCTTCTCGCGCCGCGCCGACGGCGAGCCGGGCACGGGCCTAGGGCTGACCATTTGCAAGGCGGTGGCGGAACGCCACGGCGGGCGCATCGCGGTGGAAAGCGCGCCCGGAAAAGGCACGCGCTTCACGGTGCGCTTTCCCGCCGCGGAAGAGCGCTTGCGCCAGCGCCGCAACGGCGGGCGGGATAACGGAAAGGATGAAGGCAATTCGGGCGAACACGCACGGGACACGGAGAAGACGCCATGACCCCTCCAGCCACCATTCTCGCCATAGATGACGACGCGCTGTTCAACGACCTGCTGCGCGAGCAACTGGCCGCAAACGGCTACGTGGTGCGCGGCGCGCCATCGTGGGAAAAGGCGCAGGCGTGGCTGAAGGAGCACGAGCCGGACCTGGTGCTGCTGGACATGCGCCTGCCGGACGCTGACGGCATGGAGGCACTGGCGGCGCTGGCGCCGCGCTACCCGGTCATTGTGCTTACGGCCTATGGCTCGGTGCGGCAGGCGGTGGAGGCCATGCACCGGGGGGCGGCGGAATACCTGATGAAGCCCGTCAATCCCGACGAGCTGGAGCTGGCGGTGAAGCGCACGCTGGGGCACGCGCGGCTGAAGGAGCGGCTGGACGTCGTGGAAAGCTCTCAGCGGCGGCGGCGCAAGGCGTGGATGGTGGGGGAGTCGAAGGCGCTGCGCGAGGTTTCGCGCATGATAGATGCCGTGGCGGGCGAGGATGTTACCGTGCTGATCACCGGCGAATCGGGCACCGGCAAGGAGCTGGTGGCGCGCGAAATACACGAGCGTTCGCGCCGCGCGCAGGGCAGTTTCGTGACGCTGGATTCCTGCACCCTGCAGGAAAACCTGTTCGAATCGGAACTGTTCGGCCACGAGAAGGGGGCGTTCACCGGCGCGGACAAGCTGAAAAAGGGGCTGATAGAGGGTGCGCGCGGCGGCACGCTGTTCCTCGATGAAATCGGCGAGATCGGCCCGGCCATCCAGGCCAAGTTGCTGCGCGTGATCGAAACCGGCGAGTTCCGCCGCCTGGGCGGCACCAAGGTGTTGCGCTCGGATGCCCGCATCCTGTGCGCCACCAACCGCGATCTTGCGCAGATGGCCCAGGAAGGCACCTTCCGCCCCGACCTGTATTACCGGCTGTCCACCTTCGTCATCAAGTTGCCGCCCCTGCGTGAGCGCAAGGAGGACATTCCGGCGCTGGTGGAGCATTTCCTGCGCAACCACGACTTCTCGCGGCGGGTGACGAAGGAAATCGCGCCGGAGGCGCTGGACGTGCTGATGCGCTACGATTGGCCGGGCAACATCCGCGAGCTGCGCAACGTGATCGAGCGCGCCATCATCCTTTCCGGCGACAGCCCGGTGCTGCGGCCCGAGCACCTGGTGCTGGGCACCCCGCAGCAGGCGGCGGCCACGGCTTGCACGCTTTCCTTTGACAGGCCGCCGACGCTGGAAGAACTCAAGGAGCATTACTTCCGCCAGATGTATGAACGCTTAAGCGGCAAGCGCGCGGCACTGGCCCGGGTGCTGGGCATCTCCGAGCGCAATGTCTATCGGCTCATCGATAAATACGGACTGAAGGAAAAGGCGGAAGCCTGAGTTTCCGGCTCTCAGGGCTGCTGCGTGCCGGCGAAAGAGATGCCGGCTAGGCGGGCGATGCTCTCGTTCGTGGTGGTCAGGTCGGCGGGTGAAAAATCGCTCAAGCGGGCATGACCACAGGCGCGGGCGAACATTTTCATCAGTTCCGTGGCATTGCGCAGGAACCGGCGCAGGCGAATGGCGGCGGCATCCACGTCCAGCCGCGCGCGCAAGTCCGGGTTCTGGGTGGCGATGCCGGCGGGGCAGTTGTTGGTGTGGCAGATGCGCGCGCCGACGCAGCCGATGGCTTGTAGCGCTGCCGAGCCGATGGCCACCGCGTCGGCGCCCAGCGCCAGGGCCTTGATGAAATCCGCCGGCGTGCGCAGGCCGCCGGAAATGATGAGCGTAACCTCGTGACCGGGCCAGTTGGCATCCAGGTGCCGGCGCGCCCGGGCCAGCGCCGGAATGGTGGGCACGCAGATATTGTCCCGCAGCAGCCTTGGCGTGGCGCCGGTGCCGCCGCCCCGGCCGTCGAGAACGATGTAATCCGCCCCCGCTTCCAGCGCGAAGTCGATGTCGGCCTCGATGTGGCTGGCCGCCAGCTTGAAGCCCACCGGAATGCCGCCCGATCTTTCCCGCACGTTCTCGGCGAAGCGGCGGAAGTCATTCGGCGTCACCAGGTCGGGGTGGACGGGGGGCGATATGGCAGCCCGGCCGGGTTCAAGCCCGCGCACCTCGGCGATGCGGCCGCCGACCTTTTCCGCCGGCAGGTAACCGCCCAGCCCCGCTTTCGCCGCCTGTCCAACCTTGAAATGAAAAGCCGCCACCTGTTGCGGAATGTCTTCGTGCCAGCCAAACTTCGCCGGGCCCAGCTCGAACAGGTAGCGGTCGTTGGCGGCGCGTTCCTCGGGCAACATGCCGCCCTCGCCGGAGCAGATGCCGGTGCCGGCGGCCGCCGCCCCTTTCGCCAGCGCCGTTTTGGCCTCCTGCGAGATGGCGCCGAAGCTCATATCGGCGATGAGCAGGGGAATGTCCAGCTTCAGCGGCCTTCGTGCGCGGGAGCCGATGACAACGCCGGTTTCCACCGGTGTTTCCGGCGGCAGCGGGCGACGGGAGAGTTGCGCGGGCAGCAGCAGGATGTCATCCCATGAGGGCAAGCGGGAGCGCGGCACGCCCATGGCCGCCGGTTCGCCATGCTCGCCCATGTCGGCCAGCTCTCGCCGGGCCAACCGGTGCGCCAACTCCAGCGTGGGTTCTTCCGGCGTGGCAATGGCATCCGGTTCGTCGTCGCGGCACAGGGGAAGGGGGACTTCGTCTCCGGAGCGGAGGCCCTCCAGTTGCGCATGGGTGCCATCGCAGAAGGGGGCGTCGGCCGTGGCCTTGCAGTTGCACAGCAGGGCGGGGCCGGAGGCGTCGGCGCGGAATATGAGTGGTTCGATGCCACTGCCGCGGTGGGAACCGTCGCAAAAAGGCGGGGTGCAAGTGCGCCCGCAACGGCACCACGCGTAGTAATGGCCCTTTTTCAGCTCCACGACCGCCGGCTCCAGCGCGCCGATGACGGGCCATTGCGCCCTTTCCCGGCTCATTTTTCCTCCCGTGCCTGTAATTCTTCGCAATAACCTTCGGGCAGGTCGATATCCGCCACCCATGGGCGCAGGTCGAACAAGGGCGTGCCACTAATGCAGTCGATGGCGTCGATGCGCACAAGACCGGCCTCTTCGTTCACCTCCAGCAGCTTCACGGTGGAAAGCGCCACCGGGTTGGGCCGCGCCGGTGAGCGCAGGCTGAACACACCGCGCGGGCCCGGCATGTGGCGCGGGCGCTGCACCACGATGTGGCGCGCGGCCTGATGCATCCAGTAGCCGACGATGAGGTGGGAATAATCGTTCAGCCGCAAAAGGCCGGGCCGGTAGGGTTCGGCGATGTGCAAGGTGGCGTGAAGCCCTCGTTCGCGCATGCGCCGGCGCGCTTCCCACATGTTGCGCGGGCAGTCCGCGCGGGTTCGCCACGGTGTCGTGATGTGGCCAATGAACACGCAGCGCGGGCCATCGGCCGTTTCGGCCGGATCGAAAGGCAGGGTGATTTCACCCTCGCGTACCTGGTCGTCATTGTCAGGCATGGATCTTCCCGTGTGCCGATGAACGTCGCGTTGATGGGGCGGCTGCGTCGCCGGCCGAAATGGGCATGCAGGACATGTCCGACATCATTCGTCCGAGTGGACCGCCAGGTTCAGATCCCGCAAATAGCGTGGCACCAGTTTGGCGCAATAATACAAAAAGGCAAGGAGCTGTCCTTGTTGTTGTGATTTGTAGCACAGCCCCTTCGGGGCATCATTTTGTGAAAACGCCGCTGGCATCCACGCCCTTGAACTGAGCCCCTGACCTGCGGCCGCGATTCTGGACGCTGATGGAACATGCGGCAAGTGATGTAGTCAACCGTCTTGCATCACATCATTCTTTCACTCGGATCAGCGCGTGCTCAAATTTTCATCAACTATTTGAATGTTCTTTGATATTTTCCGGGTTTGCAGCTATATTTTCTGCTATTGCGTGCAAGGTTTTTACGTGGTTTATTCGTGCGTGTGCAGGTTCATTGTTTGTATTCCGAGCGCTTTCTCCGACACGTACTGACAAGGGGGGCATGGCCGTGAAGAACGTCGAGGCGGACGCCCATGCCGTTACGCCACGTGGGCGCATTTATGATGATATCACCCAGGCCATCGGCGCCACGCCGCTGGTGCGGTTGAACAGGTTGCCGGCAGATGCGGGGGCAAAGGCGGAAATCCTGGCCAAGTGCGAATTTTTCAACCCTCTGTCATCGGTGAAGGATCGCATTGCCGTCAGCATGATCGATGCGCTGCAACGTGAGGGGCGCATCGGGCCGAATACCATCCTGGTGGAACCCACGTCGGGCAATACGGGCATCGGGCTTGCTTTCGTCTGCGCGGCACGGGGCATTCGCCTGTTGCTGGTCATGCCGGAAAGCATGTCGGTGGAGCGGCGCAAGATGTTCCTGTTGCTGGGGGCGCAACTGGAGCTGACCCCGGCCGAGCGGGGCATGAAAGGGGCGGTGGAACGCGCCAGGGAGATCGTGGAAGCCAATCCCAACGCCATTTTGCCGCAGCAGTTCGAGAACCCCGCCAATCCGGCGATACATCGCGCGACCACGGCGGAGGAAATCTGGGCCGACACGGGCGGCAAGGTGGATGTGCTGGTGGCGGGCGTGGGCACTGGCGGCACCATCACCGGGGTAGGGCAGGTGCTGAAGGAGCGCAACCCGGCCGTGCGCATCGTCGCGGTGGAGCCGGCGGAAAGCCCGGTGCTGTCCGGCGGCGAGCCGGGCCCGCACAAGATCCAGGGCATCGGCGCGGGTTTCGTGCCCGGCGTGCTGGACATGGGTGTGCTGGACGAGATCATGCGCATCGAGAGCGAGCACGCCATGTGGACGGCGCGCCAGCTGGCGGCGGATGAAGGGCTGGCTGTGGGCATATCCTCTGGCGCGGCGGTGGCGGCGGCGCTGGCCGTGGCCACGCGCGAGGAGATGGCGGGCAAACGCATCGTCGCCATATTGCCGGACAGTGCGGAGCGTTACCTTTCCACCGCCCTGTTCGATGGGCTTCAGGCCTAATGTTCCAGGATGATTCAGATACCCGTCATTCTGGCCTTTTCTCACTCGTCATTCCGGCGCAAGCCGGAATCTCGTGCGGCAGACACATGAGTTTGTGGGCGAAGATCCTGGCCTTCGCCAGGATGACGAGAAATAGGGAAGAGTATTTGTTCGTGGCCCAGGACCCCGGCTTTCACCGGGGTGACGAGTGCATGACAATGGGTTTTGGCCCATGACGCAATTCACACCGGAAGAGCTTCAGCGCTACCGCCGCCACATTCCCCGCCCCCGTCATGCCCGGGCTTGTCCCGGCCATCCAATTGCGCCAATCTCTCCACGAGCCCTGACAATGGCGGTTTCGCACCGCACCGCGCAACCACACACCCGTTGAAACATGCCCCAATTCACCACGGAAGAACTGGAGCGCTATCGGCGGCACATCGTGCTGAAGGACTTCGGCGGCCCGGCGCAGGCGCGGCTGAAGGAATCGGCCGTGCTCATCGTCGGCGCGGGCGGCCTTGGCAGCCCGGCGGCGCTGTATCTGGCCGC
>JALVSR010000080.1 GCA_027024225.1 Hyphomicrobiales bacterium
CTCCGAACACGGCCATGCTTCAGTTCCATACAACGCCGCTCTTTGGAGACATGGTCTTATGATAACTTTCCTTGGACACCACTGGGCTTTCGCCGGAATGACGAAGGGGCCGGAATGACGAAGGGGCCGGAATCACGAAAAGCGGGCCGGAATGACGTGGAAAGAAAACGCATGCTTGGCGGAGCGAACAAGCGCATGATCAGGAATATCAACCAGCGCCTGCGGCGGCTGCCGAGCTGGCCCATCTACCTTGTCACGCTGGCGCTCATCGGCTGGCATTTTCACCTGGCGCTGTCCGGCGCCTACCGGCCGGATCCGGTGCGCATGCTGGAGCTGGAATATGGCCTGCTTTCGCTGCAATTGCTCATCGCCACGCTGGCCATCACGCCGCTGAAGCGCTTCGCGGGCCTGAACCTCGTGAAATTCCGCCGGGCGCTGGGGTTGTCGGCCTTTCTGTTCGCGCTGGCGCACCTGTTGGTGTGGGTGGCGCTGGACATGCAGTTCCTGTTCGGCCAGATGCTCTCCGACATTCTCAAGCGGCCCTACATCACCTTCGGCATGGCGGCCTTCGTGCTGATGCTGCCGCTGGCCATCACCTCCAATGACCGGCTGATTCGACGGCTGGGCGGGGTGCGCTGGCGACGGCTGCACCGGCTGGCCTATCCGCTGGCGCTGCTGGCGGGACTGCATTTCGTGTGGGTGCGCAAGGGCGTGCAGGTGGAGCCGCTGGTCTATCTCGGCCTCATCGCGCTGCTGCTGGCGCTCAGGCTGCCGCTTTCGCGCTGGCGGATGGTGAAAAACGCCTCTTGAGCATTGCCAAGGCCCGCACCGTGCGGGAAAAGGCTGTCATGAACGGCATTTCCTCTCATAACCGCGGGCACAGCTCCGCGCTCGCCCGACCCGGCTTTCGTGCCCGTGCGGCGGCGGCGCTGGCTGATGCGCAATTGCAACAGGCGCTGGCGAACGTGCCGGTGGGCTTCGTGGCCAAGCGCAAGAAAGCGTTGGCACGGCTGCCGGAGTTTTCCGCGCTGGCGCGGCGCGCGGCGGCCATGCGGCGGGAATCGCTTGCGCGCATGGAGGCGCTGCTGACGCGCTTCGTCGAAAACGCGGAGGCCGCGGGCGCGAAGGTGCATCTGGCGCGTGACGCCGGACACGCGCGCGCCATCATCCGCGAGCTGTTGCGGGAACGCGGCGCGCGGCTGGTGGTGAAGGGCAAGTCCATGACGGCGGAAGAGATTGGCCTGAACGCCGCGCTGGAAGACGCCGGCATGGAGGTGGTGGAAACCGATCTTGGCGAATACATCATCCAGCTACGCCGCGAGCCGCCCAGCCACATCGTCGCACCCGCCATCCATTTGCGCATCGATGACATCGCTGAAGACTTCCGCCGCGCGCACGATGATTTGCCCGCACAGCGCCCGCTGCTGACGGCCGAAGCACTGGCGGCGGAGGCCCGCGCCATTCTGCGCCAGAAGTTCCTGAAAGCCGATGCCGGCATCACCGGCGCCAACGCGCTGGTGGCCGAGGCCGGTGCGGCCATGCTGATTACCAACGAGGGCAATGGCGATTTGTGCGCCACCAACCCACACCTGCACATCGTGGTGGCGGGGGTGGAGAAGCTGGTGGAGCGCTTCGCGGATGCCTTCAACGTGATGCGGGTGCTGCCGCGTTCGGCGACGGGGCAGGACATCACCGTTTACGCCACCTTCCACGGCGGCGCGCGGCGCTCGGACGAGGCCGACGGCCCGGCGGAGATGCACTTCGTGTTGCTGACGGATTCGCGGAAAGAACTGTTGCGCGGGCCGTTCGCGGAGATGCTCGCCTGCATCCGCTGCGGAGCGTGCCTGAACCACTGCCCCATCTATCAGCTCACGGGCGGGCACGCCTATGGCCGGGTCTATTCAGGGCCGATGGGCATCGTGCTGGGGCGCGCCGTGTTCGGGCTGAAGGCGCCGCGCACGGGAGGTCCGGAAGGAGACGGCGGGCCGCTGCTGGCCGATGGCGTGGAGCAGGCCTGCACCCTGTGCAACCGCTGCGCGGAAGTGTGTCCCGTGGGCATCGACCTGCCCCGGCTCATCCGCCGCTGGCGGCAGGAGGCGGTGGCGGCGGGGCTGAGTGGCGCGGGTGAGCGCTGGGCGCAGTGGCTGCATGCGCGTGTTTCGGCGCGGCCGAGGCTGTATCGGAAAATGGCGGCGCTGGGGGCGCGGGTGCTACGCATCCTGCGGCGGCACCCGGCGCTGGCGCAACGGACGCCGGCGCTGGCGGCGTGGATGACCGGGCGGTCCCTGCCGGAGGTGGCGGGCACGACGTTTCTCGAAAACCACGCCGGGACGCGGCTGGAGCCGGTGGAAGGCGCGGCGGGCTGTAAGCTGCCAGCACAGGAACAGGCGAAAGTCGAAGCCGATGAGGGCGACTCCCCCGCCCTGCCCGCGCGGGCGCGCGTGGAGGGCGCGGCGGCGGTGGAGCAGTTCGTCCGTTTCTCGGAGGAGGCGGGCGCGCCGGTGCACCGGGTGGACGGCATGGAGGCGGCGCTGAAAGTGGTGCGCGAGGTAACGGCGGCGCATGGCCTGCCCCCCGTCCTGTTCGCCGCGCCGGGGCTGGCCTTGCCGGAGGACATGGAGGACTTGAACCTCGCGCCCGACTTCGCACCCGATGTGCCAGCCGCGCTGGTGCCGGCGCAAGCGGGCGTGGCGGAAACGGGCACGCTGCTGTTCACCTCTTCGCCGGAGTTGCCGGTGCGGGCCTTGCTGTTGCCGGAGGTGCTGTTTGCCCTCCTGCCCCAAACGGCGGTGGTGGGCGGCTACGAACAGGCATTGAATATCGTCATTTCACGTCATCCTGTCGCACTTTCACGTCATTCCGGCGAAAGCCGGAATCTCTTGCAGCACACTCAGGAGCAGGCGGCCCGAGACCCCGGCTTTCGCCGGGGTGACGAAGAAGGTGGCAGGGCTGACGAAGAAGGTGGCCGGGCTGACGAAGAAGGTGGCAGGGGTGACGAAGAAGGTGGCCGGGGTGACGGGGATTGTGGCCGGAGTAATGGAGAAAATGCCGGATTGCCGCGCAGCCTCATGTTCATCACCGGGCCATCGCGCACGGCGGACGTGGAGCAGACGCTGGTCATCGGCGCACACGGGCCGCGCGCGGTGCACGTGTTGCTCCTTCGCGAGTGAACCGCCTCATGCCGGAATACATGATTGACCACCCACCGCCCCGCGCCCCCACTTGGGCCCCCAATTTTGCACATGGGCGAGGGCGCGGGGGCGGTGTTGCACCGGTCGCATATCTCGCGAACTGGCATTATCCCGCCACGCGCGCCTGCCGCCGGGCCAGAAGCCAGGCGATGAAGGCGGCGGCGGTGACGTTCATCACCAGCGCGTAGGTGATCGAGGGCGTCATCATGGCCGGGTTGGACAGCAGGGTCATGGCGACGAAGATGCCCAGCGCGCCGTTCTGAAGCCCGCCCTCGATGGCGATGGCCACCCGCTGCGGATGCGGCAGGCCGACCTTCGCCGCCAACGCGAAGCCCAGCGCCATGATGAGCACGTTCAGCGCGATGACCACCGGGCCGATCTCGCCGATGTTCTGCATCATGGGCCGCCACTGGCTGGCGAAGGCGGCAATGACGATGAGCGCGAAGATGACGAGCGAGACGGGCCGGGCCACGCGCTCGATGGCGGCGGCGGCCTTCGGTGCCAGATGGTGAATGGTCATGCCGACGATCACCGGCAGGGTGGACACCGTGAATACGCCAAGCGCCATCTTCGGCGCGGGCACCGCCGTGTGCTGGCCGGTGAACCAGAAAAGCGCGAACCCGACGATGAGCGGAATGCTCACCATGCCGGCCAGCGAGGTGATGGCGGTGAGCGTGATGGACAGCGCCGTATCACCGCGCGCGATGTGGGTGATCATGTTCGAGGTGATGCCACCGGGGCAGGCGGCGAGGATCATCACGCCCACGGCGTATTCCGGCCGCATGGGATAGGCGAGCAGCAGGACGAAGGCCAGCGCGGGCAGCAACAGCATCTGCACGAACAGGCCCAGCACCACCGGCAGCGGCTGACGGAACAGCTTGGTGAAGTCCCCCACCTTCAGCGTCAGGCCCATGGCGAACATGATGAAGGCCAGGCCCAGCGGCAGCAGCACCTTGGTGACGATCATCTCTGTTTCCCCTCCTTTTCTGTCCCCCACATCACACGGTTCCTTGCGCCCTTCCCGTCACCCCGGCGGAAGCCTTCGGTCTCGTGCCGCAAGCGCATGAGCCGGATGCACGAGATTCCGGCTTGCGCCGGAATGACGACCTTTCCCGCATCGGCATGACGAGTGAAAATCTCCCTCATTGCACCAGCGCCAGGCAAGTGAGCGCGCTTATGGCGAACTGCAATTTCGCCGTGTTGACCAGCAAGAGGTTGAACTGCGCCAGTGGCATGCGCCTGAAGCCGAAGACCAGCCAGGCGGCATAGGGCGCGGTGAGAAACGGCAGCCACGGAAAGCGCCCGTGGCTGGTGATGAACCCCGGTTCGGGAAGCGCCAGCAGCACGTAGGGCAGCAGCACCAGCGCGGCGTAAACGTATGCCGCGCGTTGCCGCCCCAGCCACATGGCCAGCGTGAAGCGCCCGGCGGCGGCGTCCTGCAGCACGTCGCGGGTGTTGTTCACCAGCAACACGGCGGCCGCCGGCAGGCCGACGACAAATCCGCCCAGCAAGGCCTGCGCGTTGATCGTATGCGTTTGCAGCCAGTAGGTGCCCGCCACCCCGGCCAGTCCGAAAAAGACGATGACGAACAGCTCGCCCAGGCGGGTATGCGAAATGGGCTTCGGTCCGCCGGAATAGGCGATGCCGGCGGCGATGGAAGCCAGGCCGATGAGCAGGATGGGCCAGCCGCCGCGCCAGACGAGGTAGATGCCGATGACAAAGGCGGCGGCGAAACAGGCCCAGGCGGCGCGGCGCACCTGTTCCGGCGGCAGCAACCCTTGCGCGCTCACACGCGGGGGGCCGAGACGGTCGGCGCAGTCGGACTTTTCATCAGCCGCGTCGTTGTGCAGGTTGGTGCCGGCCTGGATGAGCACGGCGGCAATGAGCGTGAGGGCGAACAGCCAGACGTCCACGCGCCCGGCGTTGAGCCAGGCCAGCGTGGTGCCAAGAATGACCGGCGAGATGGCGATGGTGAGCGTCTTCGGCCGCGCCGCCAGCCACCACAGCCGCAGGGAGTTGTGAACGTGCGCCAGTGTCTGCGCCGGGCCGTTCATGCCGCCCTCCCCTTTACGGCGTGGTGGATGGCGGCGATGCCGAAGGAGAGGTTGCGCCAGCGCACGTCGTCAAAACCGGCGGCGCGTATCTTTTCGGTGAGCGCCTTCTGCCCCGGAAAACGGCGGATGCTTTCCACCAGATACCGGTAGGCCTGCGGGTGGCCGGCCACCATGGCGCCAAGGCGCGGAATGACGAAGAAGGAATAAAGATCGTAGAAGGGCTTGAGCCACCAGTGGGGTTGGGAGAACTCCAGGCAAAACAGGTGGCCGCCGGGCATGAGCACGCGGTGGATCTCCCGCAGTGCGGCGTCCGGGTCGGACATGTTGCGCAGGCCAAAGGAGATGGTTACCGCGCGCACGGAATTGTCCGCCAATGGCAGGCTTTCGCCCTCCGCCGCCACCCAGCGCAGGCCCCGCGAGCCGGGCAGCTTCATCCCCTCGCGCATCATGGCCGGAGACGCGTCCATGACCACCACGTTGCGCGCGCCGCCCTTTAACAGCAGCCGGGCGATGTCGCCGGTGCCGCCGGCGAGGTCGATGACCGGCTCGTCCAGTGCCCCGGTGATTCCGGCGGTGGCTTCAGTTACGGCCCTCGCATCCCCGTGCAGCGCGGCCAGCACGCGGCGCACGAAGCGGCGCTTCCAGATGCGGTGGATGCCGAAGCTCATGAGGTCGTTCATGAGGTCGTAGCGCGGGGCGATGGCATCGAACAGGTTGCGGATGCGGCGGCGGCGTTCCGCCGTGTCCACCTGCTCGAAGCCGAACGTGGTTTTCAGGTCCGCGCTCATGGGGCGTCATATCTCCGTCAGGGCAAGTCCGTGCGCTTGAACACCCAGTATCCGATACCGGCCAGCGCCAGCCCCAAGGTGAGGGGGTAGAGGATGGCATAGGCCATGAAGCCGGCGTTGCCGAACAGGTCGAGGATGATGTAGGCCGCGGTGCCCAGCAGGATGAGCTGGGGGTCGAACAGCATCATGGCGCCAATGCGGAAGACCTCCAGCGGATTGGCCAGCGCCAGGCCGACGACGATCTCCGGCGGCGTCTGGAACTGAATGAGCAGGCCGATGAGGATGAGGTCGAGGAACATCAGGAGCGCCAGCCAGGTGACGAAGGCCAGCGACTGGGCGATGTCGGAGGTGCGGGCAAGCGCGGAGATGAAGAAGCTGATGCCGAGGAAGCACAGCGAGAGCGAGAACAGCAGCGCCGAATACCAGAGGAAATCGCGCCAGGGGATTTCCTCCGCGCCCATGAACAGCCCCGCCAGGAGCGAGATGAGCATGGCCGCGAACACCGGCAGGAACACCACCAGGAAGCGGCCCGCGAAACGCCCCCAGAACCAGCCAGAGAGCGAGATGGGGAAGGAGAGCATGTATTCATAAACTCCTGCCTCGCGGTCGCCCACCAGCGAGCGCACGGTGGAGAGCAGCACGAAGATGGGCAGGATGGCCATGGTGAGCTGGATGAAGGTCATGAGCATGCGTGAAAGGCCGGTGAAGCCCATGACCCGGGATTCCGTCAGCCCGAAAATGAACAGCACGGCAATGAGCCCGCCGAAGACCAGCGCATAGAGCGTGAACCAGCGGGCGCGGACGGATTCGGAAATGTCCAGCCGGGCGGCTTGCAGCAAGGCTTTCATGGCTTCTGTCCTCCCTGCCCCGCATGATCGTGGTCATGTCGTGGTTGCGGCCTGGCGTCCGAATGCTGCTGGCCGGGCAGCACGCAGCGTGAAGAGAGGCCCTTTTCCAGCACGCGGCGCTCCATTTCCTCGTAGCTGATGGCGCCGGGCTCCTTTTCCGGCACCGCGCCGAAGCCATAGTCCATGGGCGAGACGACGCCGGTGATGTAGAAGGCCTTGCGGGCGTCCAGCCATGTCTTGCCGTCGCGGTAGTTCATTACCCAGAACTCCTTCGGCTGCTGGCCGGCCTTGAACCAGTCCTGCATGCGCATCCAGTGAATGGCGTCGCCGATGTCGTCGAACTTGTAGAGCTTGCCATCCGGCGCGCGAATTTCGGCGGCGAAGCGCGGGTCGGAGATGATCATGTTGCAGATGACGCAGACATCGCGGTCGTAGCGGATGGGCTCGGGCCCCTTGTCCTCCTTGCAACCGGTGAGCACGGCAGGCAGCGCCGCCAGCCCGGCCAGCGCCAGCAGGCGGGAAAGGGCGGTGCGCCGAGTGATGGCCCCGTGCGCGCAAAGTCCGCCGTGTACCCTGCGCTCAGGCATTGGCCACCACCCCCCTCTCTCCTTCCGTTCGCGCAATGGCGCGCTCCTTCAGCTCTAGGTCGCGGATGATGCCGGAATAGCGCGCCAGCATGCCGAGGAAGCGCAGCCTGTCGGGGCCTGCCACTTCGCCGCGCCAGCTCAGGCCGTCATCGGTGCTGACGAAGCCCCACTCGGTTATGGCCTTCGCGAAGGCCTCGTCCGGCCGGCGCAGGGTGATGAGCGCATCGAGCCGCACGGAGGGATCGACGCTTTCCTCCACCCTGTCATCCAGCACCACGCGGCCGCGATCCATCTCGATGACGCGGTTGACCAGCATGGCCACCTCCTCCAGCCGGTGGGAGGAGATTATCATGGTCTTGTCCAGGCGCTCGGCCAGCAGGTCGAAGACGATCTGCCGTGCGGCCGGGTCGAGGTTCGCCGTGGGTTCGTCGAAGATATAGATGTCGGCGTCGTGCCCCATGGCGATGGCGATGAGCAGCTTCTGCTTCTGGCCGCCGGAGAGCTTGAGGAACGGGCGGCGGCGCACTTCATCGATGTCCAGCCCCATGCGCTGGGCGACGTCGCGAATGCGCGCAACATCGGAGCCATGCACGCGGGCGGCGAAGTCCACCAGCTCGCCCACCGGCATGCGCAGCGGCGGGGGCATCTGCGGGACGAAGGCGATGCGCTTCAAGACCTCCGTGCGGTGCGTGCGCGGGGAAAGGCCGTCAATGAGCACCTTGCCGTCGTGCACGTATTCGCCGAGGATGCAGCGGATCATGGTGGTCTTGCCCGCGCCGTTGGAGCCGATGAGCGCGATGCGGTCGCCGTCGGCGATGGTCAGCGTCAGGCCGTCCAGCACCCGGGTGCGGCGGAAGCTCTTGACCAGGTTTTTCAGCTCTATCATGCGGCCGCTCCATCGTTACGTTTCCTCCCCGTGTTGCCGACAGGCCCTGTTTTCGGCCCCTTAGAGCAACTTGTCCAGTCCCTTCACGCGGAAACTGAGCGCACCGGTGGGGCAGGCCTCGATGCACATGGCGCAGCGGGTGCAGTCGGCCCCGATGTCGATGTGCGGCTTCGTGGCGCGGCCCTTGATGGTGATGTCCAGCACGTGCGGCACGAGGCAGACCTTGCGGCATTCGCCCTCGTGCAGGCATTTCTCAAGGTCGTAGTGCACCACGGTGGGCGAGGTGGCGCCGATGAGGCTGTAGGTGAGGCCGATGGGGCACATGTAGCGGCACCACATGCGACGGACGAAGAACAGCTCGACGAGCAGCAGCACGCCGACGAAGCTGGTGCTGATCCAGGTGCCGTAGATGATGGCGCGGGAGAGGATGCCGGTGGGCGAGATCCACTCGTAGACCATGTAGCCCGAGGCGAAGGTGAGCACGGCGAAGGCCACATAAAGGATGGTGCGCAGGCGGCGGTCGAGCGGGATGTCGGTGGCCAGGCCCTTCTCGACCAGCTTCAGGTGCAGGATCTCCACCCACTCGGACACCAGGTGATAGGGGCACGTCCAGGCGCAGAAGCTGCGCCCGCCCACCAGCCACCACAGGATGGCCACGGTGGTAACACCAATGAGCAGGTTGATGAGCACTTCCTTGAAGGCCAGCGTGACCTGCAGCGCCGAGTTGAGGTCGGCGAAGTGGAAGCCCAGCACGCGCGAGGCCGTCAGCGCGCCTTCCACCAGCTGGATGTCCAGATGGTAGGAGATGACGAACAGCAGGTTGATGACGATGATGGTGGGCCAGCGCCACTTGCGCCAGGCGTAGCTTTCCTTCTTGTGGGCCAGCTCTTCTTCTATGAGTTTGCGGCGGCGCTCGCGCTGTTCCGGCGTCTTCTTGTAGGCGTGGAGCTTTTTCGCCTCCTCGGAATAATCTTCCGGCGCCGGGCGGCGCGGTTCCGCACCCAGCATCTGGCGCAGGCTTTCCATGAACAGGTTCATGACGTCTTCTCCCCGTATTTCATGCGCGGAACGATGACGATGGCGGGCGGCTCGGTGGGGCAGATCATCTCGCACATGCCACAGCCAACACACTTGTCCGTCACCACCGGCGTCTTGCGCTTTTCGTTGGGGTCATCGCTCAGAGGTTTGAGGTATATGGCGCCCTTGATGGGGCATTCGCGCACGCACAGGTCGCACAGCTCCAGGTCATAGGGATGATCGGCGATGCGAATGGGGTTCCAGCGGTCCACCTCGATATAGCGGTGCAGGCCGGGGAAATCCTTGCCACGGGCAAGCCCCTTGAAACCCAGTCCCTTGCGCGCCAGGCACAGCTCGGGGCGCTTGAGCACCGCCAGGCCCATGCGCACCTGCTCCTTCTTGTCAATATGGTGCGAAAGCGCGCCGGTGGGGCAGGCCAGCACGCACTGCACGGCATCACAGGAGAAGTCGCAGGCCTGGTCGCGTGCGACGATATAAGGCGCACCGTTGCCAAAGCCGTCCGGGAAGTCGGCCAGCCTGATGGCCTGCACCGGACAAACCTGCACGCACTGGCCGCACTTGATGCAGGCGGCCAGGAATTCGCGCTCGTCGATGGCGCCGGGCGGGCGCAGGCGGTTTTCCGCCCGGGCGTAGGTGACAATGGGGTAATAGCCCGTGAGGCTGAAACCTATCAGCCCCGCACCCGCCAGCATGGACAGCAGGAACTGGCGGCGGGCCTGTTGCTTGCGGCTGAGCTTCTTGCGGCGTTTTATGCGTTTCGGGCCGTCGTAGGTGCGTGCGGGCGCTGCTTTTCCGTTGGCCGCTTCTGGTGGTGTCCTGTCGTTTTCCTTGCTCATGGCCTTCGTCCAGTTTTGCCAGGTGCACCGGCGCGAACCGGCGCGGTTCAGTTCGTGGTGCCAACCTCCGGATTTTTCAGGCCGAAGGGGTCGAAATCCTCCAATGACGTGCCGGCCTTCGTCTCGCCGGTGGTCTGGCCGAAAGTGGTGACCGTGGCGCCGACATTGCCGCGGCCGGGCTGATAATCCTTCGTCAGAGGCTCGAACTCGGGGCTGATGCGGGGCTTGTCGTCCTGCACCATCAGCAGCGGGTCGGAGAAGGGTGCGAGCCGCTCCAGGAAATCCAGCAGGCTGAGCACCGGCGTGCCCTTGAAGAAGGCCGCCGCCTTCACGTCCATCCAGATGCGTTCGGAATAGACCATCAGGCGGTAAGGCGTGTCGCCGAAGCCGTCGCCATTCAGGTCGTAGCCCTGGTAGTCGTCCCAGTAGTTGCCTTCCCAGGTATTGCGGTTGGCGGTGGCGAAGGTGGAGACGGTAACCTGCGTGATGTTGCTCATGAAGCGGTTGTCGCGGAACAGGTTGCCGCTCCAGTCGTTGAGGAAGCGCACGCCCTCGTTGTTGAAGGCGATGGTGTTGCGGTAGATGCGGTTGGTGGTATCGGGCTGGAACGGCGAAACATCAAGGTAGAGCCCAATGGAGTTATAGAGCACCTCGTTGTCCACGATGTCGAGGTTGCTGGCCTCCTTGAAGCCGATGCCGATACCCGCCGCGCCGATGGCCTGCACGATGCGGTTGTTCTTCACCACTACCGAGTCGGAATACATCAGGTAGACGCCCACGGAGTTGAACAGGAACTTGTTGTGTTCCACGAGGTTGTAGCGCGAGTACATGAAGTGCAGGCCATAGCGCCCGTGGGTGAAGGTGTTGTGCGCGATGATGTTGTCGGCGGAATACCAGATCACCATGTCGCGCATGTCATGCACGTGGTTGTGGGTGATGCGGTTGTTCATGGAATACCACAGGCGGATGCCATCGCCGCGCAGGCCAAGGCCAACGTCCGACTTGGACGAGATGTCGTTGCGCTTGATGATGTTGTTGGAGGCCTGCTGCATGTCGATGCCGAACAGGCACTCGCGGATGGTGACATCCTTGATAATGTTGAAGTTGCCGCGCACCTGGATGCCGGCGTCCAGATCATTGTGCTGATCGCCGGAATTGACCAGCGTGAGGTTGCGCACCGTGGCGCCGTCGGTCTTGAGAATCAGCACCGAGCCCTTGCCTTGCGCATCGATGATGATTTGCTCGCGCGGACCGTCGCCCATGAGCGTGATGGGCTTGGTAATGACGACATTGCCGGCGTAGCGCCCGGGCTTGAGCAATATGGTTTCGTTGGGCTTGGCCTTGTCGATAAGCGGTTGCAGGGGAATGAGCCTTTCCGCCGCATGCGACGGCACGCCGGCCAGCAGCCAGCAAATGGCCAGCGCCAACCACGCGAAAACCCGGCCACAAGCCGCCGCTTCTGTTCGTCCTCCGCTCATGCGGGCAATCTACTCTCCGTGCGCGGGGTGGCATTTGACCGTTATCAGGTGGCGCTTCCGGCTGGTGGAAGCCGGCGCGAATGGCTGGATGTGCGCACTGAACGCACTGAAAGAGAAAGCGGCGCCCGTCAAGCGGACGCCGCTTTTTTGAGTCTGCCGCAATCCCGCGCTTGTCAGGCCGTGGCTGCCTGGGCCTGTTCACGCAGTTGCTTGCGCCGTAGCAGGATGATGAACAGCACGATGAGCGAGAACACCACCATGAGGAAGAAGCCGTAATGCGGGTAGGAATGGGTGGTGAACTGCGCCACCTTGCCCTGCCCGAACACGGTAGGCATGAAGGGCTTGAGCGTAAACGCCCCCATCTCGCTCATGTTGTGGCCGAACCAGTAGAGCCAGGCGGCATATTCGACGACGAAGGCCACCGGCAGCAGAGCCGGGATGATGCCCATGAGCCAGTAGAAGATGGACGGGCCGAAGCTGCCCAGGAAGAACAGAATGGGCGGCACGATGATGAGCGCCCAGAACAGGCCCCAGGCGGCCTTGGTCATGGTTTCCACCAGCGGCTTGTTGCGCCAGGGCTCGTTGAACCAGCGCTCCAGGGTCTTCTTGTAGTGCCACAGCAGCACCTGCATGCCGCTGCCGGTCCATTCCTGCCGCTCTTCGGGCTTCAGGCGAGCCTGGTCGGCAAGGAAGGTTTCCTTCAGAATGGCGATGTAGGTTTCCTTGCCTTCACCTTTCTGTTTCGCCTCGGCCAGGATCTCCTTCAGCGACTTGACCTGCATGTCCTCGCCGCCACGGCCGAGTTGCTCCAGTGTCTGCGCCAGGCTTTTCTCGCCGACTTCCTCGAGGCGCTTTTTCACCTCTTCCGTTTCCACCATCTTGCTGCCGGATTTCTTCAGCTCCTCCTCCAGCTTGGCGATAACGGGAGAAAGCGGCTCGCCGGCTTCCTCTTCACCTTCGCCCAGCGCGGTGACGAGCGACTTGAGATAGGATTCGGGCAGATAATAAATGCCGTCCTTGCCGATCATGGCCATGTACATCCATCCCACCATGACCAACCAGCCTGCCATGGTGACGGCGAATCGCATTTTCGGATTCGGGATGATGAAGCCGATGAGCAGCAATCCGAGGAACATCAGCAGGAAAGGGGAGAAGGCCTTTTCCACCGGGCCGCCGGCACCGGTGGGATACATGCCGACGAAATGGTTGATGGCGTCCATTTCGTGCACGCAGTCAAGGACGATCTCTTCCTCGATCTCGGCCTTTTCCACCCGCGGGCAGCCGTTGAATACGCCGTTCATGTGGAAGTGGATGCGAATGCCCTCGGGGAAGGCTTCCTTCGGATACTGCGGCGCGGTGAGCGACACCCACCAGATGGGCGAGTAGTAAATCACCACCAGCAAGATGATGGCGATGCCTCCCAGCGCGGCGATGAGGGCGTTCTTCTTGCCCGTTGCCTGTGCACTCATGGCATTTGTCCCCTGCCAGGCCGGAGCCGGTCATTCGCCATGCCACGTCGATGAAAGCGGGCGAAGGCCGGACACCGGGAATGTTTTTCTGGCCTGAAATGCGTCACCCGTGATGAGGTGACGGTGATTGTGAATGGAGTGCCGGAACGGGCCCGGCACCCCGTTGCGTGTGTTACTCGTAGTCCGGGTTCAGCCAGTCCTTGCTCGGCGCCAGCCTTTCCTTCGGAGGCGAAAGCTTGGCCGCGACGAAGCCGATGACGTCCTTCATGTCCTTGTCGGTGAAGTTCTTGATCTGCTTCACCATGTCGGGGTTGGCGTTGCGGCGCTTGCCGTCGCGGATCCACTCGAACTGGCGCAGCATGTAGAGGTAATGCTGGCCGTGGATCTTCGGGAAGAACTTCTCGCGCGAGCCCTGGCCGTTGTCACCGTGGCAGCGCACGCAGTTTTCCTTGAAGAGCTTCTCGCCATGTTCAAGGTCCACCTCGCCGGGCTTGGGCTTGCCCCAATCCGGGTTCATGGGCAACTGCGAAATGTAGCGCGCCACCACGGCGATGGCATAGGCGCCGCCACCCACTTCCGGCGCCGCGTTCTTGATTTCCTTCGGCAGAGCGAAGGGATACATGGTGGGGTTGTCGCGGTTGCCGGCGCGGATGTCGGCGAGCTGCTTGATGATGACCGTGTCATGCTGACCGGCCAGCTGCGGGAAGGTGCCGTCCTTGGTGCCCCAGCCTTCGGTGGTGTGGCAAGCCGAGCAGACCTCGTAAACGGCGATGCCGTCCTTGCGCACCTTTTCGGCCAGCTTTGGGTCTTCCTTGATCTTCTTTTCCAGGTCGAAGAGGATCTTGATCGCCTCGTCCTGTTCGCCGCCGCCCTCGTTCCAGGCCAGCGCGGCGCCACCGGCCATCGTTGCCGCCAGCGCAGCGCCAGCGAGAGCCAGTCCCAGCTTCTTCAACATCGTGTGTCGCTCCTCTTTCCGTGTTGCCATTTTCCGCTCTGTCCCCCGCCCCGCGCAAAGGGTCAGGGATGCCCCCTTCATTTCCAGCCTCATTTCGCCGTCCGGTCAATGGTGGAGAGCCAGGCGGCGATTTGCGCGATTTCCTCGTCCTTGAGCTTCTTGACGAAATTGAACATCACCTTGACCTTGCCGTTGGTGCGCACCTTGTCGCGAATATCCTTCATCTGGTTGATGATGTAGGCATATTTCTGACCCGCAATGTAAGGATACGCTTTCAGCGGCTTGTCGCCCCGCTTGCCGTGGCAGGTCTGGCAACGCTTCTTCTTGTAGAGCTTCTTGCCGGCCTCGATATCTTCCGGCTTCAGGTCCTTTGGCGGATTGGGCTTCGCGGGGGGCAGCTGGCTCAGCCAGTCGGCGATCTTTTCCACCTCTTCCTTCGTGATGCGGACCTCCCCCTGCGGGGAAATGAGCGCGCCGACCATGGCTTCCGTGCGCGGCTTGCCCTGTGCGTCCGGGCTTGCCTTGCGCTTGCCGCTGATGATGTCCAGGGTCTGGTTGATGAGGTATTTCTTGTCCTGCCCGGCCAGGTTCGGATAGTCCTGAATGGCGCGTGCGCCGTTGCGTCCGTGGCAGGCGATGCAGGTGCGGCGCATGTAGAGGCGCTTGCCCGGATGTTTCTTCTTCTTGGCTTCTTCCGCCTTTGCCGTCGCCGTCACGCCAAGCGGTTGGCCCGTGATGCCGCCCGCCAGCGAAAGCGCCACGCCAAGGCCCAGCGCCCAAACGACGTGCCTGTGAATATTGTTCATGTTGCCTGCTCCCGAATGTTGCGCTCGTGGAAGCGAATGTTCATTCCACGATGCGGGAAGGTGGGATGTCCTCATGACTGGCGGGAGGCGTTTTTGCGCCTCCCGCCGCCGTTTCGTGTGTGGTGGGCATGCCCACCGTTTGCGTGCTTACTTGATCTTCTTCGCGCCCAGCTGCTCCAGCAGGTTCTTGGCACGCAGGCCGATGTCGGCCGCCTTCACCTGATACTGGAACCACTGCTGGGCCCACAGCGTGGCGTTCTGCCAATCCTTCTTGGCCGCGAAATCCTCGGCCTTCTTCTTGGCGTCGGCAGCGAACTTCAGCTGGTCGGTCGCGTCTTCCACCAGGGCCACCACGGTCGGGTAGTCCTTGTAGTTATGCGAGACGATGAAGTTCACCACGCTGTCGATGACCTTCTGCACGCTCAGGTTCTGGGCATACTGCTTCTTGTAGTCCTCCTCGGTGTACTTGGTGCCCTCGGAGAACGCGGCTTCTTCCGCCTTCACGCCCTTCGGACGCACCACCAGGATGCCTTCCATCTCCAGGTGCAGGGCCGAGCAGAACTCCGTGCAGTAGTACGGGTAGATGCCCGCCTTGTCGGCCTTGAAGGTGGCAGACACGGTCTTGCCCGGCTCGATGGAGAGGTTCACGTTGTGACCGGAGATGGCAAAGCCATGGGTTTCGTCCTGGGCGCGCTCCACGTTGGTGACGTGGATGGAGACGGTGTCACCCTCTTCCACCTCGATGATCTCGGGCGTGATGTGCGAGCGAATGACCGTGGCATAGACGTGCACCACGCCATCCTTCTTCACGATCTTCTCACGTCCCGGACGGGTACGGTAGGGGTGCGGGCGATTGTTGCGCGAATCCCAGCCCAGCTTGTAGCGCACCACGGGCTTGAGCTTCTTGGCCTCGATGGCCACCGCGTAGTGCGGCTCGCCCAGCGGCACCGGCATGTCGTAGAGCAGCTCCATCTTGTCACCGGAGATGTCGATGAGCTGATGGTTCTGCGGGTGCAGCGGGCCAACGGGCTGGAAGCGGTCGATGGCCAGCTTGTTGAGCGACACCAGGTACTTGCCCTTGGGCTTGACCGAGTCGCCCTCCATGGTCATCAGGTGGCCGATGTTGTAGTGGATGTGGAGCTGATCCAGCACCTTGCCTTCGCAGTAGTCCCACTTGGTGACCATGGAATCCACGTAGATGGAGGTGTAGGCCACGCAGGGCTTGGAATCGAACTGCGTGTGCAGCGGACCAAGGCCCACCTCGACCTGGGTATGCAGGGACTTCTTCAGGTCAAGGATGGGAATGCCGTAGGGATCCTTGCCGGCGAAGTCCTTGGCCTCGATGAGCTTCTTGATCTTCTCCCAGCTATAAACGGACGCATGGGTGTCGAGCTTGCCGGAGACGACGATGAACTTGCCGTTGGGCGTAACATCCACGCCATGCGGCGACTTCGGCTCCGGAATCAGGTAGAGCAGACCATGCTTCACCGCCTCGGCGATGGGGATGACCCGCATGCCGCCGATGTTCATGGTCTTGATCTTGCCGGCTTTCAGCAGCTCTTCCGCCTTCTTCCAGTTGGTCACGTGCAGGAAGTCTGTGTCCTTCTGCGAGCAGCCGGCCTCGAACGGCGGGCGCCCCTTCTCGATGCCACCGACGTAGCGTTCGGTGCAGAACGAGTTGGTAAAGCCCCAGCCGTAGGTGTCCAGCTTGCCGGCGTCGGAGAGGTCCTGCGAATAGGGCGGCAGCTCGAAGGTGAAGGATTCCTCCATCACCAGCTTGCCCTTTTCGCGATTGAACTTCCAGTAGGTCAGCGCGCCGCGGAACTTCTCGTTGAACTGCGAAAGCGGCACGTAAACCGACTTGCCCAGCGGCGCCGGATACTGCGTGGCCTCCATCACGTACTCGGTGTTCGGCGTCACGAAGGCGCCGCCGTGCTCCGACATCATGACGGGGTTGACCACGATCTGCTTGGTTTCGAAGTCATGCAGATCGATGACGGCCACACGCGGGTTGTTCTTGTCGTTGATGAACAGGTATTCGCCGTCGTATTCACCGTTCGTCTCGGAGATGGCGGGGTGGTGCGTGTCGCCGAAGGTGATGTCCTTGCCGTTGATGCGCCCCTGCGCCAGAACCGCCTTCGATTCATCGTCGAAGCCATAGCCCTGCCACGGCTCCGGCGTGAACACGGCGATGAACTTCAGGATGCGCATCGACGGAATGCCATAGACCATGACCTGGCCCGACTGGCCACCCGACGAGAACACGATGAATTCATCGCGCTTGCCCGTGGGCACGTAGGTTTTGGCCGCGGCCAGCACATCCTTTTCCGTCAGGCCGCGCGCCTTCATGATGGCTTCAAGCTTTCCTTGAGCCATGGCCGCAGACGTGCCCGCAACCGCCAGGCCAAAGCCTGCCGCCACGGCCACTTTCAAGGCCTTTTTCCTTTTCCTGTGCATGACGATCCCCTTGCATCGGTTTTGCCGCGCCATACCGTTGGTTCGCCCTTCCGCCGGATGGCACGTTGCCGACATCGGGCTGATCGCTTCTCCCCACACGGAGAGTAGCCCCACAAGGGCAGAGCACATTGACTTTCATCAATGATCGCCATTGGGCACGCCGTTTCCTGCGGACAGCCTTTTCCGCCACCCATCGGGCGAGGCACAACCCTTTTGATTAACGCCGAAAATCATTCACAAGCATGCTTGGGCAAAACGACGGAATCCCAGGCTTTCCACGCGGGAAGGCGCCAGCGGACAGGCGTTCCGAAGCTTGGCCTGCAATGTACGCCCCTCGCTCAGCCATCCGATGGCATCACATGTTCCACCAGATGGCGTCCCTGCCGAACGCAGGAGGCATGCCCGGGCCTTCACAAAATGACAGATCCGTTCAGGATCGGTTCAAGACAAAAGTGCCAGCATGGGTTCATCACTTGAGCGCACCCCACCGGACTTCGGGCTGGCTCGAGAAAACGACGACCGAAAACCATCAATCGAACTGGAGAGGAAACATGCCCAGGATCATCGGAAAGACACTTCTCATCATGGCTGGCGCCGGAATGCTGATGGCCGCCGCCGCCGGCACCGGTTTCGCCCGGGGCGGCCCGGGCGGCGGCAACGATGGCTCGGGCGGCGAGGATCCGCCGTGGTTCAACAGCGAAGCCTGCCTCGACTGTTACGAGCACCACTACAGGCCGCGCATCAAAATGACCGGCGACAACTGCTGCTGGCAGCGTGTGCAGAAAAAACGCATCCGCATCAATGGCGTGATGCGCACAGTCTACGTCAACAAGGGGCGCACGTGCGTCAAGGTGACAAATGCGCAACAGTGCATGAAGCGCGCGCGGCGCGGCCGCTAGGGCGCCCCGCCCGACAGGCCTGCGAGAGCAACAAGAAAAGGCCACCCGGCGAATGCCGGGTGGCCTTGCCCTTTCGTGACGGCGGATGATCGCCGCAGGCCGATCAGAAGCCCATGCCGCCCATGTCGGCGCCCGCCGCGGCGGCCTTCTCCTCTTTCGGCTTCTCGGCGATCATGGCCTCGGTGGTGATCAGCAGGCCCGCCACGGAGGAAGCGTCCTCCAGTGCGGTGCGCACCACCTTGGCCGGGTCGATGACGCCCATCTTGAACATGTCGCCGAACTCGTCGGTCTGGGCGTTGTAGCCGTAGGCGTAGTCGTCGTTCTCCAGCACCTTGCCCACGACCACCGCACCTTCCTTGCCGGCGTTGTCGGCAATCTGGCGGATGGGCGCCTCCACGGCCCGCTCGATGATCTCGATGCCGGCCTGGACGTCCTCGTTCTCGCCCTTCAGGTCGGCCAGGGCCTGCTTGGCGCGCAGCAGCGCCACACCACCGCCGGGCACGATGCCCTCCTCAACCGCGGCGCGGGTGGCGTTGAGCGCATCCTCCACGCGGTCCTTGCGCTCCTTCACCTCCACCTCGGTGGCGCCGCCAACCTTGATGACCGCCACGCCGCCGGCGAGCTTGGCCAGGCGCTCCTGCAGCTTCTCGCGGTCATACTCGGAGGTGGTGTTCTCGATCTGCTGCTTGATCTGCTTCACCCGGGCCTCGATGTCCTCCTTCTTGCCGGCGCCGTCGATGATGGTGGTGGTGTCCTTGTCCACCACGACGCGCTTGGCGCGGCCCAGGTCCTCGAGCTTCACGTGGTCGAGCTTCATGCCCAGCTCCTCGGACACCAGCTGACCGCCGGTGAGAATGGCGATGTCCTGGAGCATGGCCTTGCGGCGCTCGCCGAAGCCCGGCGCCTTCACCGCGCATACCTTCAGCCCGCCGCGCAGACGGTTCACCACCAGCGTGGCGAGCGCCTCGCCCTCCACATCCTCGGCGATGATCAGCAGCGGCTTGTTGGCCTGCAGCACCTGCTCCAGCAGCGGCAGCAGCGGCTGCAGCGAGCTGATCTTCTTGTCATGGATGAGGATGTAGGGGTCCTCCAGCTCGCAGATCATCTTGTCAGGGTTGGTGATGAAGTAGGGCGAGAGATAGCCACGGTCGAACTGCATGCCTTCCACGACCTCCAGCTCGGTCTCCAGGCCCTTGTTCTCCTCGACCGTGATGACGCCCTCGTTACCCACCTTCTGCATGGCCTCGGCGATCAGCTCGCCGATTTCGCGCTCGCCGTTGGCGGAGATGGTGCCCACCTGTGCGATCTCCTCGGAAGTCTTCACCTCCTTGGCGTGGCTCTTCAGGTGTTCCACCACGGCTTTCACGGCCTGGGTGATGCCACGGCGCAGGTCCATGGGGTTCATGCCGGCTTCCACCAGCTTCATGCCCTCGTGCGCGATGGCCTGGGTCAATACCGTGGCGGTGGTGGTGCCGTCACCGGCCACGTCGTTGGTGCGGCTGGCGACCTCGCGCACCAGCTGCGCGCCCATGTTCTCGAACTTGTCCTCCAGCTCGATCTCCTTGGCCACGCTCACGCCGTCCTTGGTGGTGCGCGGCGCGCCGAAGGCCTTCTCGATAACCACGTTGCGGCCCTTCGGGCCCAGGGTGACCTTCACCGCATTGGCCAGAATATCGATGCCGCGCAGCATCGCCTTGCGCGCATCAGTATCGAACACGACTTCCTTGGCGCTCATCGTTCCTTACCCCTTTCCTCCAATATTCCAGAAAACTGTTTCGCGTCGGTTCCGATTGCGGGCCTCAGTCCTCGATGATGCCCAGGATGTCGGACTCCTTCATGATCAGCAGCTCCTCACCGTCGATGGTGACCTCCGAGCCCGACCACTTGCCGAACAGAACCTTGTCGCCCACCTTCACGTCCAGCGGCACCAGCTTGCCCGACTCATCCCGCGCACCGGGGCCAACGGCCAGCACCTCGCCCTGCTGGGGCTTTTCCTTCGCGGTATCGGGGATGATGATGCCGCTGGGGGTCTTGTTCTCTTCCTCGATGCGGCGAATGAGCACGCGATCATGCAGTGGACGGAATGCCATCGTTCTCTCTCCTCGACTGTTGCAATCGGTTGAACCCATTCATTTCCGCCCTTCCCTCCATCGCCGTCGCCACGGCCCTGGCAGAGGGACCGGCGTGCACGAAAGGCTCCGGCCTGCAGTGGCCATCTGTTAGCACTCTCCCATGGCGAGTGCTAACAGGCTCGTGCCGGGAAATAGTGAGAGACGGGACTTCCGTCAAGGGAGGTGGCGCGAAAAATATCGCCTGCATGCGCATGGCGCATGGGTTTTCGGCGGCTGGGTTAATGGCGGGGGAAGAAGCCGCGCCTCCCTGGAAGGGAAACGGGGAAGCGCCGCAAATTCACATTCGTCATGCCCGGCCTTGCGCCGGGCATCCGGAAAGCCGCAATCTCCTGTGCTTGCGGCCATGGATTGCCGGAACAAGTGTTCAGCCCGGCAATGACGCGGATGGATGCGCATTGGCAGGGATTGCCCGTAATCGAGAGTTCTTCAGGCGGCAGATTGAGCCGTCATTTCACCCCGATTTTCGCTGCCAGCTCCTCGTCAAACCACCAGATGTCGGGGAAGCCCACGGAGTGCTCGGGGATGCGGTTGGGCTTGCCGAAGCGGTTCCAGCGCGCAGTGCGCTCGTAGGTGATGTGCCACATGGGGACCACGTAATGGTTCCACAGCAGCACGCGGTCCAGCGCACGGGTGGCGGCAACGAGTTCTTCGCGCGTCCTGGCATAGATGATCCGCTCAATGAGGAAGTCCACCGCCGGATCCTTGATGCCGGCGAGGTTGCGCGAGCCGGGCCGGTCGGCGGCGGCCGAGCCCCAGTAGTTGAGCTGCTCGTTGCCGGGACTGAGCGACTGACCCCATGAGCCGACGATGATATCGAAGTCGAAGTTCTGCACCCGGCGCAGGTATTGAGCGGAATCCACCGTGCGCACGGTTACCTGAATGCCGAGCTTCTTCAGATTCTCCGCATAGGGCAGCACGATGCGCTCGAACGCCGGCGAAACCAGCAGGAATTCCACCGTGAAGGGTTCGCCCCTGGCATTCCTCAGCACGCCCTTCTCGTCCAGCCTCCAGCCCGCCTGATTTAGCAACCGCATGGCCTGGCGCAGGTTGGCGCGGCGCCGCTGGGGGGTGTCGTTCACGGGATTCCTGTATTCTTTCGTGAAGACCTCCGGGGGCACCTTGTCCTTCATCTGCCGCAGCAGCTCCAGCTCGCGCCCCTTCGGCAGGCCCCTGGCCGCCAGCTCGGAGTTGGAGAAGAAGCTGTTGGTGCGGCTATACTGGCCATAGAAGAGGTTGCGGTTGGTCCATTCGAAGTCGAAGGCGTAATTGAAGGCCTGGCGCACGCGCTTATCAGCGAACTTCTTGCGCCGCAGGTTGAAGACGAAGGCCTGCATGCCCTGGCTGTTCTTCAGATAGAACTTCTCCAGCACCACGTCGCCGCGCTTCACCGCCGGAAAATCATAGCCCGTGGCCCAGCGCTTGGAGTTGTTCTCCTCGCGCCAGTCGTATTCATCGGCCTTGAAGGCCTCGAAAGCCACCGTCTCGTCGCGAAAGTAGATGACGTGGATCTCGTCGAAATTGTCATAGCCCACGTTCACGGGCAGATCCTTCGCCCAGTAGTTCTTCACGCGCTTGAGCGTCACGTATTCACCGGGCTTGAAGGCGGCGAGGCGGTAGGCGGCGGAGCCGAGGGGGGCCTCCAGCAGCGGCTTTTCCACCGCGCGCGGCTTGCCGTTCTTGCCCGTTTCCGTCCACCAGTGCCTGGGCAGAACCGGCATCTGGCCGGTGATCTGCGGCAGTTCGCGGTTGCCCTTCACCTTGAAGATGAAGCGCACCTCGCGCTTGGCCGTTTGCTCCACCTTCTCGATGTCGCGGTAGTAGAAGGCATAAAAGGGATGGGCCTTTTTCAGCGCGTGCATGGAAAAGATCACGTCTTCCGGCGTGATCGGCCTGCCGTCGTGAAAGCGCGCCTGTTCGCGCAGGCGGTAGGCGACGAAGGAATAATCATCCGGCCGGGCAACGGCCTCGGCGATGAGGCCATACTCGGAACCGGGTTCGTCCAGCGAGGGCTTGATGAGCCGGTCATAGATGGAGCTCACGGCGCTTGCGGCCTCGCCCTTGAAGGAGAAGGGGTTGAGGCTGTCGAACGAGCCGATGGCGAACAGGCGCACGCGCCCGCCTTTTGGCGCATCCGGCTTCACGTAGTCGAAATGCTTGAAATCCGGACCATACTTCAGGTCGCCAAAGAGCGAGAGGCCATGCCGCCACACCAGCCGCGCGGTTGCCGGCTTGCCGTTTTCCGCCCCTGGCGTTTCAGCCAGCGCGCCAAGAGGCTTCAGGCCAAGCAGGCCGGAAATGGCGGTGAGCGTCTGCAACAGCGTGCGGCGCGTGAGATTCATGGTGTCCTCGTGCTCCCGTAATGGTTCGCAACCCGGCTGCGGTGAAGGATAGCAGACTGTTCAGCAGCGCCAAGCCAATAGTGGCGCGCCAGGGAGGAAACAAAAAACCGGCGACACACGTGCGCCGCCGGTTCGTCATTTCGCAGGCCGCGAGGAGCCTTACTTCGCCAGGCTCTCCAGATAGGCAATCACGTTGGCCACGTCCTCGGGCTTCTTCAGGCCGGCAAAGGCCATCTTGTTGCCCGGCACGAAGCCCTTCGGGTTGGCGAGATACTTCGCCAGGTTTTCCTTCGTCCAGGTGCCGATCTCGGCGGCCTTGGCCTTCATGGCGTCGGAATACTTGAAGCCTTCCACCGCAGCCACCGGGCGGCCGACGATGCCCACCAGATGCGGGCCGACCTTGTTCTTCTCCTTGTCGGCGAAGTGGCAGGCCTTGCACTTGTTGAACACCTTCTTGCCCTTGGCCGGGTCGCCTGCAGCCGGAGCAGCCGCGGCGGCGGCCTGTTCGGCCGGCTGCTGTTCTGCGGCGGGCTGCGCGGCGGCGGGCTGTTTCATGCTCTCCTTGCCCTCGGCGGGTTGCTGCGCAGCTTCTTCCTGCTTTGCCTCGGCCTTTTCCGCGGTCTTCTTCTCTTCCTCGGTCTGCGGAATGGCAATGGCCGGCTTCTCAGGCCTTTCCACGGCGAAAAACACGTTGGCAAGGGCGCGCACGCCAAAGACCAGCGCCAACGCCATGACCAGCGAAACGGCGAAATAGCCCAGATAACGCATGTTCCTGACCCCTGTGTTGTTTCATTCCCTCAGGGCCGTGTGGACAATCTGGCCCGCATGCCCCGTTTGGCGCTGTAACTAGCGGTTTCGCTCGCTCCTTGCAACATGTATAAGGTCTTTGCGGCATTATGCAGCGTGTGATGAGGGCGGTTTTCCACCGTATCCGGACATGAACGAGACATCCCTCTACAGCATCGTCATCATTCCCGCCCGCATGGCCTCCACGCGCCTGCCCGGCAAGCCGCTGGCCGAGATCTGCGGCAAACCGATGATCGCGCGCGTGTGGCGGCAGGCGGAAAGGGCCGGTCTCGGCCCGGTGCTGGTGGCCGCGGCAGAGAAGGAAATCGCCCAGGCCGTGGAAGAGGAAGGTGGCAAGGCGGTGCTGACCGAACCCGATCTGCCATCGGGCTCGGACCGCATCGCCCAGGCGCTGGAAAAGGCCGACCCGCTGGGGCTGTTCGGCGTGGTGGTGAACGTGCAAGGGGATTTGCCCACCCTGCCGCCGGAATACCTGCGCACGTGCGCCAACGCGCTGGTGCGCACGGGCGCGGATATCGCCACGCTGGCCGCGCCCATCCGCACGGAGGAAGAGTTGAAAAACCCCAACGTGGTGAAGGTCATTGCTCCGCTGGCCTGGGAAGAGGTGGCGCTGGCGGAAGACTTCGTGCGTGATTTGCCGCAGGATCACCAGGGCCCGACCTTTCATCACATCGGCATTTACGCCTACCGGCGCGAGGCATTGCTGCGCTTCGTGCGGCTGCCGCCCTCGCTGCGCGAACGCAAACATCGGCTGGAGCAGCTGCGCGCCATGGACGCGGGGATGAAAATCGCCGTGGCGCGGGTGGCGCAGGCACCCTTCGGCGTGGACACGCCGGCGGAACTGGAATATGTCCGCCAACAGGTGGAACGGGAAGAAAGCGGACCATCCGCAACCTGAGTGCATGAACACAGCCAAAAACACAGCCAAATCCAACAGCGCCAATGGCGGCAAGCGCATCGCCTTTCAGGGCGAGCCGGGCGCCAACTCGCACACGGCCTGCCTGGAGGTGCGGCCCGATTACGACCCCCTGCCCTGCCCCACGTTCGAGGACGTGTTCGCGGCGGTGGAGCGCGGCGATGCCGAGCTGGCCATGATACCGGTGGAAAACACCCTGGCCGGGCGGGTGGCGGACATTCATCACCTGCTGCCCGAATCCAGCCTGTACATCGTGGGCGAGCATTTCCTGACCATTCATCATCAGCTCATGGCGCCGCCGGGAGCGACGCTGGAGGGCTTGCGGGAGGTGCATTCGCACGTGCATGCGCTGGGGCAGTGTCGCAAGCTCATTCGCGAGCTGGGACTGAAGGCGCACGTGGCCGCTGACACCGCCGGCGCGGCGCGCGAAGTGGCCGAACGTGGCAATGTCGCGGCGGCAGCCATCGCGCCGAGGCTGGCGGCGGAAATATACGGACTGGAGATCCTGCGCGAGAACGTGGAGGACGAAGCCCACAATGTCACGCGCTTTCTCATCATGGCGCGCGAGCCGGTGGAGACCTCACCCGATGACGGGCCGGTCATCACCTCGTTCATCTTCCAGGTGCGCAACATCCCCGCCGCGCTCTACAAGGCGCTGGGCGGATTCGCCACCAACGGGGTGAACATGACGCGGCTGGAATCGCACCAGATCGGCGGCAAGTTGCAGGCCACACAGTTTCATGCCGACATCGAGGGGCACCCGGACGAGGCGCCGGTGAAGCGGGCGTTCGAGGAGCTGGATTTCTTCTCCAACGACGTGCGCATCCTGGGGACCTATCCGGCCAGCCCGCTCAGGGCGAAGCTGATGGGGCAGACGCCCCCGGAGCAAGCGGATTAAGAGATGACACAGCTCATCATCGGCGCGCGCAATGCGGCGGAAGCGACGCTGGCGGCAGAAGCCGGGGCGGACGTGGTGCTGCTGAAGGAACCGGGAGAAGGGCTGCCCGGGGCGCTGAAGCGCGCCGCCATCAGGCAGGCCATCACGGCCGTGGGGCCGCGGGCGCAAGTCTGGGCCGGCATCGGCGACGTGGCCATGGAGCCGGAGGCGGTGTCGCGCGCCACGAGAGCCATCGCCAACAGCGGCGCGACGCGGGTGGTGATCCCCTTGCATGGGGTGCGGGCGGCGGAATGCGTCGCCGCGCTGGCCGGGCCGGCGGATGCTCTCTCCGCGCGGCCGATGGCGGTGCTGTTCGCCGATCTGGGGTTTCCCGAGACGCTTTTCGACGAGCTGGCGCGGAGCGGATTCGCCGGGGTGATGCTGGACGTGGCGGAAAAGGGGCGCGGCGGGCGGCTGACCGATCTGATGCCGCAAGACGAGCTTGCCCGTTTCGTGGCGATGGCGAAAACGGCCGGACTGGAATGCGCTCTTGCCGGGCGCCTGGGGGTGACGGATGTCCCGGTGCTGCTGGCATTAAGCCCGCATGCGCCCGATGCACTGGCCTTCCGCGCGGCGACCTGCGTGCATGGCGAGGCCACCATGCCGCTGGAGGGCGCGCGCGTGCGGGAGCTGGCGCGGCTGATGGGCTGCCAGGCGGCCGAGACGATGGAGAAGGTTTCCGCGCCCGTGCCGGTGCAAGAGGAGACCGCCGCGGTGGTGCCGGACAAGGTGTTCGTGCGCGGGCTGGAACTGGACGCCTGGATTGGCGTGCATCACGTGGAAAAAGGCGACACGCAGCGGGTGCGCATCGACGTGGAGGCGGAGCTGTCGCCGCGCGAGCGCGAGGAAAGCATCGGCGAAACCATCTGTTACGATTACATCATCGAGGGCATTCACGACATCCTGGCGCGCGGACACATCAACCTGGTGGAAACGCTGGCGGAGGAGATCGCCGAGCACGTGCTGCGGCACGACCTGGCGCGCGGGGTGACGGTTCGGGTGGAAAAGACCGAGCGCGTGCCCGGCGCCCGGCTGGGGGTGGAAATCCGCCGCCGCAAGAGGCGCGCCGACGCGGCGGCGGTCATCCCCATGCCATCACCGGCGGCGACGAGCGCGAAAGGATAGGCGCCAGCCCCGCCACCGCAGCGCACCTTGCGGCCGCCGCAGCCTATTGCGTGCCTTCACGGCCGCATGACGCGCGCAGCGTCACGGACGGACAAACCCGCGGACACCCCGCCCCGCCTCGCGAGAGGCGGCAGGGTTGCGCCGCCTGGCCGCGCGTTCCTCACGAGCGGACGATATAGACGTCCACCGGCGCATGGCGCACCACGCGCGCGGCGTTCGGGCCCAGCAGGTAATCCTGCATCTTCGGCCGGTGCGAGGCCATGATGATGAGATCGCTGCCCAGCTTCTGCGCGGCGCGGATGATCTTGTGATAGATGGTGCCCACGGAAACGTGTCCTTCCGCCTCGACGTCATCCGGCACGTTCTCCTTTAGCCACGCACTCAGCTCTTCTTCCGCCTTCTTGCGCGCCTGCTTTTCGAAATCCGGCGGGAAGAAGCTGCCCACCACCGGCAGGCCGAAGTCGGGGATGACGGTGAGCACATCGAGATGCGCGCCATATTTCCGCGCCAGATCCACGGCCATCGGCAGGGCCTTGTTCCACGAGCTGGGCTCGCCCAGCTCGATGGGCAGCAGGATGCGCTTGATACTTATCTCGCTCATGTCCTCATCCTCCCGTGGTAATGTGCAGCGCCCGCCGCCCTCGTTGATGCTTCACGCCGCCGCGCCCGCCAGCTCCTGCCGGCGGCGGCGACGCAATTGCGAGGCGATGACCAGCCCCAGCAACAGCAGCGCGGGGATGTAGAACACCTCCTTCGGCATGCGTTCCGCCGGCTCGTACACCTTCGATATGGTGACCGGCTTGTCGGCATAGAAGTCGAACTGGCGGGAAAGCTCGAAATGCGGCGTGCCCGGCATGGGCTCCTCCAGCTTCACGGTGTCGCCCTCGATCCGCACCACGATGCCCGCCTTGCGCAGACGCTCCTGCGCGTTCTTGCCGGGCTTGAGCTCCACTTGCAGCAGTGTCGAGCGCACCTTGTCCGGGTCATCCAGGTCCGGGCCGGCCACCCTGATGCGCATCAGCTTGCCCGGCTCGGTCTTGTCTACCAGCTCCATGATCTTCGTGCCGGGGTGCTCGATGAACGGCGGCTGCACCATGTCCAGCCAGAAGCCGGGGCGGAACAGGGTGAAGGCGATCAGCAGCAGCGCCGCCGTCTCCCACCACCTGTTGCGCACGAACATGTAGTTCTGCGTGGCGGAAGCGAACAGCAGCATGGCGATGACGCCGATGATGAAGATGAAAATGCCCTTCCACAGCGTCACGTCGATGAGCAGCAGCTCGGTGTTGAACACGAACAGGAAGGGCAGGATGGCGGTGCGGATGTCGTAC
Organism: Hyphomicrobiales bacterium; assembly: GCA_027024225.1. Taxonomy (GTDB): domain Bacteria; phylum Pseudomonadota; class Alphaproteobacteria; order Rhizobiales; family Aestuariivirgaceae; genus Thermopetrobacter. The sequence goes on from JALVSR010000080.1 coordinate 27,877, forward strand.
ATGAAGCCCTGGATGCCCGTCTTGATGGGATCGCCGCCCGAGATGGCCGCGGCCGCGAAGGCCGCCAGGCCCACGGGCGGGGTGTCGTCGGCCAGGATACCGAAATAGAAGACGAACATGTGCGCCGCCACCGCCGGAAGCAACAGGCCATTCTGCGCGCCCACCGAGATGATGACCGGCGCCATGAGCGAGGACACCACGATGTAGTTCGCCGTGGTCGGCAGGCCCATGCCCAGCACCAGACTCATGACCGCCACCAGCAGCAGCATCAGGATGAGCGAGCCGGCGGAGAGATACTCCACGAAGGCGCCGATGACCTGGTGTGCGCCCGTCAGCCCGATGGTGCCAACGATGATGCCCGCCGCGCCCGTGGCCACGGCAATGGAGATCATGGAACGCGCACCGGCGATGAGCCCCTCGATCCAGTCGGAAAAGCCGCGCCCGAGCTGTTCGCCCAGCCGCATCTGCCCGCGGAAGAAGCCCTTGATGGCGTGCTGGGTGAAGGCGATGAAGGTCATGGCCAGCACCGCGTAGTAGGCCGCCGTGCCGGCGGAGGTACGCTCGATCATGATCATCCAGATGAGCAGGATGATGGGCAGGATGTAATACAGCCCCGTGATGGCCACCGCGCCGGCGCGCGGCAGTTCGGTGATCGGCGCGTCCGGGTCGTCGATCTCCAGGTCGGGCTTTTTCGCGGCGAACCAGGCCAGCACCAGGTAGGCGGCCAGGAACATGAGCATGACCGTGTAGGTGGTCATGTTGGGGAAGGCCACCTTGATCCACCCCAGCACGTAATAGACGAAGGCGAACAGGATGAGCGTGGCCAGGAAACCGCCAACGAACAGCATGAGCGACTGCGCCCACGTGCGCCCGGTTTCCGGCTTGGGCAGGCCCTTCAGGTTCAGTTTCAGCGCTTCCAGGTGCACGATGTAAACGAGCGCGATGTAGGAGATCAGCGCCGGCACGAAGGCGTGCTTGACGAGATCGAAATAGGGCGTGCCGGTGAACTCGGCGATCAGGAAGGCCGCCGCGCCCATGACCGGCGGGGTGAGCTGGCCGTTGGTGGAGGACGCCACTTCCACCGCGCCGGCCTTTTCCGGCGGAAAGCCGGTGCGCTTCATCAGCGGGATGGTGAAGGTGCCGGTGGTGACCACGTTGGCGATGGACGAGCCGGAGTAGAGGCCGGAAAGCCCCGAGGCCACCACCGCCGCCTTGGCCGGGCCGCCGCGCAGATGCCCCAGCAGGGCGAAGGCCACCTTGATGAAGTAGCCGCCCGCGCCGGCCTTTTCCAGGATGGCGCCGAACAGCACGAACAGGAAGATGAGCGTGGTGGAAACCTCCAGCGGCTTGCCGAACACGCCTTCCTCCTGCATCCAGAAGTGCCACATGGCCTTGCCGAAGCTCGCACCTTTCCACTGGATGACTTCCGGCACCCAGCCCTTGTCGCCGAAGAAGACATAGGCCAGGAAGATGGAGCAGACGATGACCAGCGGCAGGCCCAGCGAACGCCAGGTCGTGAGCAGGATCAGGGAAAGACCCAGCGCCGAGACAACCAGGTCCGTGGTGGTGGGCAGGCCGGCGCGCTCGGCGATGGCGGTGGCGTTGACCACGCCGTAGAGCGTGACCACAATGCCCAGACCCGCCAGCAGCCAATCATACCAGGGGATGCGGTCGCGCGGCGAAGATTTCAGCAGCGGATAGGCCATGGCCGCCAGCACCAGCGCGAAGGCCAGGTGAATGCGCCGGGTCTTTACCGACCCCATGTAAAAGGCGATGTCCAGCCCCAGACTGCGCGCCCACTCCTGCAGCATGCCGGGCAGCGGCGAAGCGATGTAGATCTGGAACAATGACCAGGCGATACATATGCCGAAGAAGACCTTCGCCTGCCAGCCCACCGGGTTGCGCGCGCCGGAATCCACCTCCGCCGCCAGCTCCTCCGCATCCAGCTGATGCACCTTGCGCTCGCTGGCCATGACGCCCCCTCCCTGACTTGCCGTTTCAGCCGACCCGCGATCTTTCGCATTGGCCGGACCACCTCCCACTCTTGCGGAATGAAAGATGCCGGAAGCCTCAACGACGCTTCGGTTCTTTCATTGCGAAAAAGCGGAGCTCCAGGAAAACGAAGAAAGGAAAGGGAGGCGCCGCGCGATGGCGCCTCCCGGTTCCGCGTACCGGCCTACTTCAGCCAGCCACGCTCCTTGTAGTACTTGACCGCACCGGGGTGCAGCGGAGCGGACAGCGAGGCCGAGATCATCTCTTCCGGCTTCAGATGCGCGAAGGCCGGGTGCAGCTTCTTGAAGGCGTCGAAGTTGTCGAAGACGCTCTTCACGAGGTTGTAGACGACGTCCTCCGGCACCCAGGCCGCAGTGACCAGCGTGGCGCGCACGCCCCAGGTGGGCACGTCTTCCTTCTGCTGCGGATACAGCCCGCCCGGAATCACCGCGAAGCTGTAATACGGGGTGTTCTTAACCAGCTCGTCCAGCTTCGGCGCGCGGGCGTTCACCAGGTGCGAGGGGCACGAGGCCAGCGTTTCCTGCGTCAGCGCGGAGGGATGCCCCACCAGCCAGAAGTAGGCGTCGATCTTGTTGTCGCACAGGGCCTGGCCGGTTTCGGCCGACTTCAGCTCGGCCGCCAGCTTCAGGTCGGAACGCTTCCAGCCCAGCGTCTTTTCGATCACTTCCCAGGTGCCGCGGGTGCCGGAACCGGGGTTGCCGATGTTCACCCGCTTGCCCTTCAGGTCCAGGATGTTCTTGATGCCGGAATCGTTCCGCGCAACGATGGTCACCGGCTCCGGATGCACGGAAAACACCGCGCGCAGCTCCTTGAACGGCCCCTTGTCCTTGAACTTGGAGGTGCCGTGATAGGCATGATACTGCCAGTCCGACTGCGCCACGCCGAACTCCAGCTCCTTGTTGCGGATGGCGTTGATGTTGTAGATGGAGCCGCCGGTGGATTCCACCGAGCAGCGGATGCCCGTTTCCTTGCGACGCTTGTTCATCAGCCGGCAGATGGCGCCACCGGTGGGATAATACACGCCGGTAATGCCGCCGGTGCCGATGGAGATGAACTTCGTCTCAGCGGAGGCGGTGCCGGATACCGCGCCCAGCGCCAGCGCCGTGGCCGCGGCCATACCCCAGAAAATCTTTCTCATGGTGGTCTCTCTCCCTGTTTGTGAGATTGTTGTGAAAGCGAGCATCGGAAGCGTCCGCTCCGATACGAGACAACAGCAGGCCATTCGGTTGCCCAGGGAACAAGGTTATGGCCATTCATGCGTTTTGGCAAGCACGCACCCTTGCGGAAGGCATCCATCCACGGCGCGGGCATGACAGGCCCGGGTTGCCTTCGTCGTGCGCATGGGGCTATGTCTGCACTCATCATGAATACTGGCCGGTTTTGGCATGAAGCACATCACGAGCATTTTCCGCATCATCGGCCGGCTGGGCAAACGCCGCGCCCTGTTCCTGTTTCTGGCCCTGTCGCTCAACAGCCTGCTTGAAGGCTTCGGCATCGCCACGCTGGTGCCGCTCATGTTGCTGGCCGTTGGCCAGGACAGCAGCGCCATGCCGCCCATCGCCGTGAGCATCCTGGGGCTGGTGCAGTCGCTCGGCCTGCCACGCGCGCCCTGGCTCCTGGCGATCCTCGCCGCGGGCGCGCTGGTGCTGCGCGAGCTCATCAGCTTCACCATTCTCACCTGGGCGGGTTTCGTGATCGCCGATACGGAAGCCCGCCTGCGCACACGCATGATGAGCGAAATCGTACGCGCCCGCTGGACCTGGTTTCACGAGCAGCAACTGGGCGGCACGGCCATATCGCTGGCCGACTTCACCTCCCGCGCCGCGCAGGCCATGGAGTTCGCGGTCAAGGCGCTGGCGCTGCTCATGCGCACGCTGGTCTACATCGGCCTCATCGTGCTCATCTCGCCCATGCTGGCCGCACTGGTGCTGGTGGCCAGCATCACCCTGTTCGCGCCGCTGTTCGTCCTTATCCGCCTGATGGGCAAGTACAGCAAGCGCTACGCCGGCTCCACCTCGAGCCTTTCGGCCCGATTCGCCGATGTTTTCGCCTCCATCAAGACCATCAAGGCCATGGGACTGGAAGAAGGCGTGCTGCCGCTGTTCGAACGCCTCATCGCGCGCCTGCGCAAATATCGCCGGCGGGTCATGATCACCAACCACGGCCTCGTCGCCCTGCAGAACATCGTGGGCATCATCCTCATCTTCACCACGCTGTACCTGGCCGTTCACTGGCTCGGCATCTCGGTGGTGGAGGTCAGCGTCGTGGCGGGCCTGACGCTGAGCGTCGCCAGGAACTTCAGCCGCACCCAATACCTGATGCAACAAGTGGCCGAGCTGGCGCCCTACCTGGAGCGGGTGGAGGCGCTCACCGGCTCCGCCCACGCCGCACGCGAGCCCGAAACGACAGGCAAGCCCCCTCGCCTGCGACGCGAGATCCGGCTGGAAAACGTCTCCTTCTCCCATCCCGGCAAGCCGGTGCTGAAGAATGTCTCCCTGTCCATTCCCGCCAACGCCATTACCGTGCTCACCGGTCATTCCGGCGCCGGGAAGACCACCATCATCGACCTCATCACCGGGCTCATCCGGCCCGATAGCGGGCGCATCATGATCAATGGCGAGGCGCTGGAGGACATCGACCTGAAAGCCTGGCGGCACATGATCGGCTACGTGCCACAGGAGCTCATCCTGCTATCCGGCACCGTGCGCGACAACATCCGGCTGGGCCTGGAGGTGCCGGACGAGGACATCTGGCGGGCGCTGGAGTTGGCCGGCGCGGCCGGTTTCGTGCGCGAGCTGCCACGGGGGCTGGACACCGACCTGGGCGAGCGCGGCGTGAAGCTCTCTGGCGGCCAGCGCCAGCGGCTCTCGCTGGCCCGCGCCCTGATACGCCGGCCGAAGTTGCTCATTCTGGACGAGGTGACATCCGCCCTGGACCCGGACACCGAGCGCCGGCTGGTGGAGCAGGTGGTGCGGCTGGCGAGGGAAAACGACATCACCATCATCGCCATCACCCATACACAGCGATGGCAGGAGGTGGCCGACCAGCTGGTGCGCCTGCGGGAAGGCGAGGTCACGGTAGAGAAAAGAACAGAGACGAAAAAACCTTCCGGCAAGAGTGCGGCGGCTGCCTCGTGACCGGAAAAAGGGGAGGAACCATCATGCGTTGGAAAATGCGTCCCGGGCCGGCATTGCCGGTCGTGCTGCTTGTGCTGTTCGTGGCCACGGTCATGCAATGGGGCGGGAGGCACCCCGCGGAGGCGACGCAGGCATCTTCCACCGCCACGCCGATGCTGGTGCGCCGGGTCGTGCAAGTCGCTTTCGATGATGCCCTGTTCGACCTGGAGGAGTCCATCACCGGCAAGGGACTCAAGATCACCTACCGGGCGGATATCGCCTCCATGCTCGAGCGCACGGGCAAGGACCTGGGCTTCACCGAAAAGATTTTCCGCGGCGGCGTGGTCTTGCAGTTCTGTTCGGCAAAACTTTCCTACCAGGCCATGAAGGCGAATCCGGCCAATATCGCCTTTTGCCCTTATGGCATCTTCCTGTATGAAACGGAAAGAGAGCCGGGCAAGTCGGTGGTGGGATATAGACCGCTGCCAATCAACACCGGTGATGTCGCCTCCGACAAGGCCCGCGCGGCCATCAACGCGCTGCTGGAATCCATCGTGAAGGAAGTGGCGGGAGAATAGTTTCCCGGCTTTTGTCGCCACGGGTGCGGAATATCGCAACGGAAAGAACCACTCGCTCATGTCGCTGGCCGAATCCGCTCGTATCGAAGGCATTCTGAAGCGTTACGCCGAACTGCAGCAGGCCTTGGCCGCCGGCGCGCAGGGCGAGGAGTTCGTGCGCCTTTCGCGCGAATACGCGGAAGTCGAGCCGGTGGCAAAGAAGGCCGAAGAACTGCGCGCCGCCGTGGCCGAGGCCGAAGACCTGAAGGCCATGCTGGACGATCCCGAACTGGGCGAGATGGCGAAGGCCGAGCTGCGCGCGCTGAAAGAGCGCATCGAGAAGCTGGAGCACGAGCTGCAACTGTTGCTGCTGCCAAAGGACGCGGCGGACGAGAAAAGCGTCATCCTGGAGATCCGCGCCGGAACGGGCGGCGAGGAGGCGGCGCTGTTCGCCGCCGACCTGTTCCGCATGTACCAGCGCTACGCGCAAGACCGCGGCTGGCGGGTGGAGGTGCTCTCGGCGTCGGAGACCGAGCGCGGCGGCTACAAGGAAATCATCGCCGCCATCCGCGGGCGCGGCGCCTATGCGCGGCTGAAATACGAGTCGGGCGTGCACCGCGTGCAGCGCGTGCCGGAGACGGAAGCCGGCGGGCGCATCCACACCTCCGCCGCCACCGTCGCCGTGCTGCCCGAAGCCGAGGACGTGGATATCCACATCGACGAGAAGGACCTGCGCATCGACGTGTTCCGCGCCTCCGGCGCCGGCGGCCAGCACGTGAACACCACCGATTCGGCGGTGCGCATCACCCACATCCCCACCGGCATCGTGGTGAGCCAGCAAAGCGAGCGCAGCCAGCACAAGAACAAGGCGAAGGCCATGCAGGTGCTGCGCGCGCGGCTGTATGAGCTCGAGCGCCGCCGCCAGATGGAGGAGCGCGCCGCCGCCCGGCGTGGGCAGATCGGCTCGGGCGATCGCTCCGAGCGCATCCGCACCTACAACTTTCCGCAGGGGCGCGTGACCGATCACCGCATCAACCTGACGCTCTACAAGCTGGACGAGGTGCTCTCCGGCGAGGCGCTGGACGAGATCATCGACCCGCTCATTGCCGAGGAACAAGCCCGCCTGCTGGCCGCGCAGACGGAAGATGCCGGCGAGCCGGGCACGCCGAGCGAGAAGAATGCCTGACAGGCCCGACAGCC
>JALVSR010000081.1 GCA_027024225.1 Hyphomicrobiales bacterium
TCCTGGGGTGCTTGAGGTGTTGCCAATGGCCCACCCACTGCCCCGGCGCGTGATAGAGCGGCAGAACGTAAAAGCCGCTGGTGAGCAGCCTGTCCAGCAGGCGCGCGGCATCCACCAAGTCTTCGCGCGTCTTCGCGGCAATCAGCGCGTCGATGGTGGCGTCCACCGCCGCATCGGCCACACCCATGTAGTTGCGCGTGCCCTCCTGCTTGCGCCCGGCGGAGCCCCAGTAGAACTTCTGCTCGTTGCCCGGCGAGAGCGAATTGTACCAGGTATAGGGCACCACGTCGTAGTCGTAGCTCAGAAGACGGCGGGTGAACTGGGCCGAGTCCACCAGCCGTACCTGCATCTGTATGCCGATGGCGCGCAAGGACTTCTGCCAGTGCAGGGCCACCTTTTCCTGCTCGTTGCTCTGGATGATGAGCTCGAAGGCGAAGGGCCGGCCTTTCGCGTTCACCATGCGCCCGCCTGAGATGCGCCAGCCTGCCTCGGCGAACAATTGCACCGCACGGCGCAGGTTCTTGCGGTCGCGGCCCGAGCCGTCGGAAACCGGCGCGCGCCACTTGCCCTCGATGAAGCGTGGCTCCAGCTTCGCGCCAACCTTCCGCATCAGCGCGCGCTCGGCCGCACTCGCCGGGCGGCCGATGGAGGAAAGCTCCGAGCCGTCGAAGTAGCCGTTGGTGCGCCTATACAGATTGTGGAACAGGTTGGCGTTGGCCCACTCGAAGTCGAAGGTAAACAGCAGCGCCTCGCGCACCCGCCTGTCGGCAAACTGCGCGCGTCGGGTGTTGAAGACGAAGGCGGAAAGGGGCTTGGGCAGCTGGTTGGGCACCACTTCCTTGACGAACCGGCCCTCCTTCACCGCCGGGAAGTCATAGGCCGTGGCCCAGCGGGTGGCGTCGGTCTCGAAGCGAATGTCGATGAGCCCCTTTTTCAGCGCCTCGAAGGCGGCCTGCGTGTCGCGGTAATAGTCCACGACGATGCGCTTGTGGTTGAACATGCCGCGGCGGCTGGGCAGGTCCCTGCCCCAGTAGTCCTCGCGCAGCTCGAACACCAGCTTCTGCCCCGGCTTTACCTCCACCAACCGGTATGGGCCGGAGCCGAGCATGGGCCTGAGCGTGGTTTTCTCGAATTCGCGGTTCTCGAAATAATGCGCGGGCAGCACCGGCATGAGGCCCAATATCAGTGGCAGCTCGCGGTCCTTGCCATCGAGGGTGAACTTCACCGTGTGATCATCCAGCGCCTCGGCCTTTTTCACCTTCCTGTAATAGGTGCGGTGGTTCAGCCGCCCGTGATCGCGCAGGGTTTTCCACGAGAACAGCACATCCTTCGCCGTGATCGGCGTGCCGTCGGCGAAGCGTGCCTTGGGATTCAGGTGAAAGGTGATGAAGGTGCGGTCATCCGCCATTTCCACCCGCTCGGCGATGAGGCCGTAGAGCGAGAAGGGTTCGGAGCGGTTGCGCGCCATGAGCGGCTCAAAGGTATAGAGCCGCACGTGCCAGGCGGGATTGCCCTTGATGATGAAGGGATTGAGCGAATCGTAACTGCCAATGACGGCAAGGCGCAGCGTGCCGCCCCTTGGCGCGTGCGGATTCACGTGGGGAAAGTGCGTATAATCCGGCGGCAAGGCCGGCACGCCGTGCATGGCGATGCCGCGCCGCGCCGTTTCCTTCGCCGGCTGGGCCTGCGCGCTCGCCAAGGGCAGGCAGGCCACCAGCATGGCAAGCGCCAGCAGCCGGGACGCCCAGCGCAATGTCCGACTTTTGTGCATGCGCCACGAATCGATCATGTGGGCGATTATACGCCCTGTGATGTCAACGAACACGGGCAAAAATACCACCAAGTGGTTTCCGGGAACCATAGAGGTGTAATTATACCGCGAAATATCAATAATTTATACATCGCTGACTGCAACAATGAAGGGTGCCGGGGGCGCGGTGAGTGAAGGGGAGAAACTCATGCGCCCGGAAACCATCTCGAAAAGGCATTCCGACAACGCGGAAAGGCGAGGAGAAAGGCGCCGCCGCGTGCTGAAAGGAGCGCGTATCGTTTTCAACAATCGCTTTTCCCTGCTTGACGCCAGCGTGCGGGACATTTCCCGAAGCGGATGCAGGATACGGCTCAACCATCCGCTCAAGCTGCCCAGCACCTTTCTGGTGGCCTTTCCCGGCACGGGTGTGGAGCGTCCAGCCATTCTTATCTGGCAGAACGGGCAGGAGGCCGGAGTGAAATTCGCCGACAAGGAGCCTCCAGAGGCGTTCTTGCGCCTGCTGCCGGATCAACGGACATGAGATACCCTTGCCGGACGGCATGACGCCGTCCGGCAAATTCCGCTCGCGGCCGCTGCGAACCGTCGAGAGCAACGCCGCGATGCCAGAGTCGAGATAATGCCGGGATCAAGCTTCAGTTGATGAATTCGGAGGGGATTTCGTATGTGTGGCGCTCCACGTCATACATGACGAAAAATTCCTCCACCTGCGAATGGCGGATGGGCACACCGGAAGTGTCTGGCTCCAGGTGTTCCTCGGAAACATAGGCGATGTATTCCTCGCCATCCTCGTTTTCCGCCAGCAGGTGATAAAAGGGCTGATGACGCGACGGGCGCACCTCGGCCGGGATCGCTTCCCACCATTCCTCGGTGTCGGAAAATTCCGGGTCGATGTCGAAAATCACGCCACGAAAGGGAAACAGCTTGTGTTTCACGACCTCGCCGATATTGAATTTCGCCTGGGTGCTCATGCGAATCCGATGTCTTTTCATTGCCCTTGTTCCGTGTGCGCATCCATTGCATACGCCCACATCCGCGTGACAAGATTCACCGTCATGGGCGGAAAAGGCAAGCAAAAACGGCATTGTCATGTGAAAAGGCCGTCATGATCGCCCCGCCGAATGCGCATCTTGCCCGTGGGGCCCGCGCGGCGGGCGGCGCCATGCCGGTGCCATGCCCATGAGGCTCACATGAGGGCCGAGGGGGCGAGACATCCCGGGCCTGCGCACCAGAGGGGAAGCGAATCGACCATGCAATGGCGGGATGACGCCATCATCATCGGCACCCGGCGGCATGGTGAAAACCATGTCATCGCGGAGGTGTTCTCGCGCGAGCACGGGCGCTGGCGCGGGCTGGTGCATGGCGGCGCCGGCCGACGCAGGCGCGCGTGGCTGCAGCCGGGCAACCTGGTTGTGGCCGACTGGCGCGCGCGGGTGGCCGAGCAGCTGGGAAGCCTGAGCCTGGAACCGGTGCCGGGAATGCAGCCCGCGGCGCTGGCGCTGGCCGACCCGATGGCGCTGGGGATATTGCAGGCGGTGACGGCGGCGCTTCGCCTGTGTCCGGAGCGGGCGCCCTATCCGCGGCTGTTCGCCGGCGCGCGGATGGTGCTGGAAAGGCTGGGAGACATGGACATCGCCCCGGCGCTGCTGGCGCGTTTCGAGCTGGCGCTGCTGGCGGAGCTGGGCTATGGGCTTGATCTCTCGCGCTGCGCGCTGACGGGCAGGACCGATGACCTGGCATGGGTTTCGCCAGCCACGGGCCGCGCCGCCACGCGGGAAGCGGGCGCGCCGTGGGCGGAGAAGCTTTTGCCCCTCCCCGCCTTCCTGCTGAGGGCCGATGCCACCCCGCCGACGCCGGAAGAGGTGGCGCAGGCGCTGGAGCTGACGGCGCATTTCCTGCATGCGCGCCTGTTTGCCCCGCAACGGCGGGAGCTGCCCCGCGCCCGGTGCGCGATGGCAAGGGCACTGCGCATGAAGAACGGCGATGGGCGATAGCATTGACATTTCCGCAGGATGACAACGCTCCCGCGCATATGTGGCATTTTTTCTCTCGCTATTGCTGGCACTTGTTTCAGCCCGTATATATGAAAAAATCCGTGATTTGGGGGCAAAGGAAAATCTCATGGAACAGGCAACGCACTTCTTTCATGCTCTTTCCAACGAAATCCGGCTGCGCATCGTGCTGCTGTTGGCAGCCGAGCCACAGCTTTCCGTGTGCCAGCTGGTGCGCATCCTGGACCTGCCGCAGCCGAAGGTTTCGCGACACCTCGCGGTATTGCGCGATGCCGGCGTGGTGACGGTGGACAGGCGGGCGCAGTGGATCTGCTACAGCCTGGAGCAAGCACTGGAGCCCTGGCAGCGGGAAGTGGTGGAGGCCACGCGCAAGACGGTGTGCGATTCGGAGCAGTACGTCGAAGATCAGCGCAGGCTGGAAAAGGTGCGCGCGATGATGACGAATCATCCCTGCGCGCCCCAGGACAGACATGATGACAGGGAGTTGGTGGCATGACGGCACAAAGCCTCACAATGACCATTGCCGGAGCGTTCGTGCTCCTGAGCCTCATTCTGGCGCATATTTTCGGGCAGGTGGATCTGAGCCAGCCGAGCTGGCTGTGGTTCACCCTGTTCGTGGGGGCCAACCTGTTTCAGGCCGGGCTCACGGGCTTTTGCCCACTGACGAAGATTCTGAAAAAACTGGGCTTTTCCTGATTTTTCACCACGGTTGCAGCCCATGGATGAGCATGGGCGCAAGCAATACAACCATGAATGGCCCGCGCGATACGAATTCTCGCGGGCCATTCTCTTGTTCTCGCTTTTGTTCTTGCCTGCCTTTCCTTCACGGTGCCATAATGTCATAGCAGCTGATCGAAGACGTGGGGAACCGAAGCATGACGACGGCCGCGAGTTATGCTGCGCTATTTGACGGACAGCTGAAAGGGCTGTTGCATTGGCGGCAGTTCGATGACCTGTGGTCGCATCTGCGCGCACGGCCGGAAGGCTGGTATGTGCGCGACTTCCCCAGCAAGCAGCTGCCTCACGCGCCCATGTCGGCAGAGGACTTTCTCGCCTTTCTGGACGAGGCGGAGGCCTTTTTGCGCAAGCGCCACAAGGAAGACTACTGTGGCTTCATCTATGCCGACGATTTGCAGAATCCCACGTTCATAAAGGTGTTCGATCCGCGCAAGATGGGCTCGGCCTGTGGCTGCGGCGGCCCGGTGGCGCCGCGCTGGACCATTTCGCGCCAAGTGCCGCTGCTGGCCTCCGAGCGCGGAGAGGGAGAGCCCATCTGCCGGCCGGCAAGGCAGAGGACGGGCCTGCTGGCAAGGCTGTTCGGACGCTGAGAATTCCGTCCACAGAACCGGGGGCAGCGAGGTTCGGAAAGAAGATGCAAGGAGCGAAGGCCAACATGAACCACATGGAAAGCATCCTGGCCCCGGAGGACATGCAGACGCTGCAACAGGTGAATCTCTTTTCCGGCCTTTCGGATGAAGAGTTGCTGGAAATCGTCGGCAACGCCATCCCGCGCCACTACCCCCGCGGCAAGGTGCTGTTCCAGCACGGAGAAAAGGCCGATGCCTTCTACATCATTCTCGATGGCCTGGTAAAGGTGATGCGCCACACGCCGGATGGCAGCGAAGTGGTGCTGGGCGTCTTCGGCAAGGGAGGCGCCATCGCCGAGGCATCGGTGTTCCTGGAAGGAAAATATCCGGCCACGGCGGAGCTGGCGGCGGATTCGCGCCTGTTGCGCATTTCCATTCCTCATTTTCGTGATGTGCTGATGCACAATCCCCACCTGTCGATGGTGATGCTCAAGGCAGCCTACCAGCGCATCAATTATCTGGTGTCGGAGCTGGAACACCTGAAATCGCAAACAGGATGTCAGCGGGTGGCGGACTTCATCCTGTCATTGGTGGAAGACGACCACTCCGGCGAAGCGCACATCGACCTGCCCTACGAAAAGGGTCTCATTGCCGCGCGCCTGGGCATGAAGCCGGAGAGTTTTTCCCGCGCCTTGAAACGCCTGAAGCAGATGGGGGTGGAAATTCATCGCGACCATGTATATGTGCCGGATATCGCGGCATTGCGCCAATACGTGCAGACGGGACGCTTCTGCCCCTGTCCGCGCGCGTGCCACATGGGAACCGGCTGAATTTCGCTTACGGGCTGCATGACCACTTCCGACCGGAGACTTTTTCCCGCCAGTTTTTCCGTCGCCCCGATGGTGGACTGGACGGATCGGCATTGCCGGTATTTTCATCGGCTGCTGAGCAAGCGCGCCATCCTCTACACCGAAATGCTGGCCGCGCCGGCCGTGCTGAGGGGAGACCGTGCGCGGCTTTTGGACTTCAACACGGAAGAACACCCGGTGGTGGTGCAGCTGGGGGGTTCGGACCCCGGCGAAATGGCGGAAACCGCAGCCATCTGCGCCGAATGGGGCTATGACGCCATCAACATCAACGTGGGCTGCCCTTCCGACAGGGTGCAGAAAGGGCGCTTCGGCGCGGTGCTGATGAAGGAGCCGCAAACCGTGGCCGCCTGCGCCGAGGCCATGGGCCGGGCCGTGGGCGCCGGCGGGAGGGATGTGCCCATCACGGTGAAATGCCGCATCGGCGTGGACGAGGTGGACTCCGAAGAGTACCTGGCGCATTTCATCGAGACGGTGGCGGCGAGCGGGGTGAAGACGTTCGTCATTCATGCCCGCAAGGCCTTGCTGCGGGGCCTCAGCCCAAGGGAAAACCGCACTGTCCCGCCGCTGGACCATGAACGTGTTCACCGCATGAAGGCGCGGTTCCCGCAGCTTGAGATCATCATCAACGGCGGGCTTGCGAGCATCGGTGACTGCAAGGCGCAACTGGAGCACGTGGATGGCGTGATGGTGGGCCGCGCGGCCTATCAGACGCCGTGGCTGCTGGCGCAGGTGGACGAAGGGCTGTTCGGCCAGCCGTCGCCGGTGAAAAGCCGTGTGGAGGCGGTGGAAAGGTTCATTCCCTACGTGGAGCGGCGCCTCGCCGAAGGCGTGCCGCTGAACGCCATGACAAAGCACATCCTGGGGCTGTTTCACGGCGTGCCGGGCGCGCGCGCCTTCCGCCGCGTATTGTCGGAAGAGGCGCCGAAGAACCCCACCGACATCGGCATCCTGCACAAGGCGCTGGACCACGTGCGCACGGTGAAGGCCGACAGCGTGGCGGCGGAATAGCCATCCCCCGCATTTTCACGGGCAAGCCCATGACCTTCCTTGCCGCGGCTTTTCACCACGTGCCGCGGGCATGCATGCCTCCCTTTCGTCAACGCCGCTCGAGCACCTCGGCAATGCGTTCGCGGACGAAGGGCAGGACTTCCGCCTCGAACCACGGGTTCTTTTTCAGCCAGGCATTGTTGCGCCAGCTGGGATGCGGCAGGGGGACGACCATGGGCGTGGTGGCGCGCGCGATATCGCGCCAGTTCCCCACCGTTTCGGTCAACGACCGCCCACGCAAAGCCGCCGGCACGTGCCAGCGGATGGCATATTGCCCCACCGCAAGCAGCAGCCGGACATTTTTCAGCGCGGCCAACAGCTGCGCCCGCCAGCGGGGTGCGCATTCGGGCCGGGGCGGCAGGTCGGCGCCCCTTTCGTTTTGCCCCGGGAAGCAAAATCCCATGGGCACGATGGCGACGCGGGAAGCGTCGTAAAACACTTCCTCGGTCATGTTCAGCCAGCTCCTCAGTCGCACGCCGGAAGGGTCGGTGAACGGCCGGCCGGAGGCGTGCACCCGCGTGCCCGGCGCCTGTCCGGCGATGAGCACGCGCGCCGTCTCGGACACCTGAAACACCGGTCTGGGCGCATGTGGCAGCGCGGCGCCGCGCGGGCTCTCCACGCACAGGCGGCAGGCGAGAATGCGCTCTTTGAGGGCCTCAAGACTTTCCGGTGCTTTCGTCATGGTTATCAGCCGATGAATTCATCTGGCACAATTCATGCCGCGTCTCAAACTGGACATTGGTTTTTTTGCGCCATGCTAGCCGCACCTTTCATATGCAAAAGGACGGGGTGGGCAAAAGATGTTGTGCGAGAACTGGGTGAATGTCAGGGCGCAGAAACTGCCGGAATCCGAATTGCCATTCCGGCAACTGGCCGAAAAGCGCCAGCAAGCCGCGGACGACATGCGCTCCTGGGAAGCGGAAATGCTGCACATCTTCGTGCGCAATCAGCTGCGGGTGGCCCTGTTCATGCCCGGGCTGGTGGTGTTCTTCGCCATGATCAATCTGGCGTGGGTGTCTCCCCTGCCCGTTTTCGCGTGGCTGGCGGCCTACATGGTGCTGGAAGGGCACCGCATGATGCTGGCCCGTCGCTACATGAACGCCCGTTCGAACAAGAACGCCTTCTTGCAGACCCGAAAATGGCTGCATGTCTTCACCTTCAACGAATTGCTGCACGCGATCCTGTGGTTGGCCCCGCTGGTGCTGTTCTGGCAGCCGGGTGAGGTGCTGCAGCACATGTTCATCGGCGCCAGCATCATGGCGGTGCTGGCCCTGAAGCTGCTGGTGGCCAACAGCTTCCTGCCCCTGCTGCTGATGGGAAACGGCGCCATTGTCCTGGCCCTGGCCATACGCGCGGCGCTCGAAGGCTCCAAGGTGGACCTGGCCATGGCCGGAATGGTGCTGATGCTGGGGCTGTTCTTTTTCCAGATCGCCCGGCGGCTGCAGAAAAACATGCGGGAAATGCTGGAATACCGCCGCCAGCGCGAAAGGCTCATCGAGGAGCTGGCGCGGGAACGCGACGCGGCGGAGCGCGCCCGGCTGCAGGCGGAGGAGGCCAACCGCGCCAAGTCGCAATTCCTGGCCGCCATGAGCCACGAGCTGCGCACGCCGCTGAACGCCATCATGGGATTCTCCGAAATCATCTCGGCCGAGATGCTGGGGCCGGTGCAGGTGGACCGCTACAAGGAATACGCCAGCGACATTCATCGCTCCGGCAGTTACCTTCTCAACCTGATCGAGGACATCCTGGATCTTTCGCGCATAGAGGCCGGACGGGTGGAAATGCGGGAAGAGGTGGTGGACATCGTGGCGGAAGCCGAAAACGCCATCAACCTGCTTTCCATCAAGGCGGAAGCGCGCAAGCAGTCCCTGAAACTGGAAGCGAGCGGAAGCGTGGAGCTGCTGGGCAATGCCCGCTACATTCGCCAGATCTGGGTGAACCTGGCTTCCAACGCCATCAAGTTCACGCCGGAGGGGGGCAGCATCACCCTGACAGTGCGCCGGCTGGAGGGAGGCAACCTGGCGCTGGAGGTGCGCGACACCGGCGAGGGCATCCCGGAAAACGAGCTGAACAAGGTCATGCAGAGCTTTTCGCGCGGATCGTCCGCCACCCGCAAGGCGGTGGAGGGCGCGGGGCTGGGCCTGGCCATCGTGAACGGGCTGGCGCGGCTGCATGATGCGCGGCTGGAGCTGGAATCGCAGGTGGGCAAGGGCACGACGGCACGGGTGGTGTTTCCGGCCCGGCGGGTGGTTTCCGGCGTCCGCGCCGATCTGATTCGTGGCGAGGAACTGGAAGACAGCCTGGAACATCAGCTGCTGCTGCTGACGGCGTGAGAGATGACCCCTGCGCCATGGCGCAGGGTTCTTCTTGCACGGAAATGCAACGCACCGGCACGCTCCCCCGCTCAACCACCCGATATTGTGCGCAAGGTGATTGGGTAGGGGAGCGGGCCTTTCTTTTGCGCTGAAGTGCGTCGCTCCGGCCCATTCCTTCTTGAGTGAGCGTCCGACCGGCCCTCCCCGCTCCCCCTTCCCACCGCCCTCAGCTATTGTGGGCAAGGCGTTGGGGAGACGGAGCGGGGTTCTTGTTTCTTGCGCTGAAGCGCGGATGGTGGCGAATCAGGCCAGCACGCGGTGCGGCGGGAAGATGATCCGCACCTCGGTGCCCTGCCCCGGCTCGCTGTCGATTTCAAAGCGCGCCTTGTTGGCCTCGGCCAGGGCTTTCGCCAGCGGCAGGCCAAGGCCGGAACCGGGCAGGCCACCACCGGTGCGTGGCACCCGCCGGTAGGGTTCCAGTGCGGCCTGCAGCTCCTCGCGGGTCATGCCGGGGCCGGAATCCTTCACCGCCAGCTCCAGCCCGCCGTCCGGGCATTGCCTGAGCGCCACCACGATCCGTCCGTTACGGCCGGAGAACTTGATGGCGTTGGACAGGAGGTTGATGAGGATCTGTTTCATGGAGCGCGCATCGGCCACCACCTTGGGCAGGTTGTCCGGCACCACGCGGCGAAGCTCCACCCCCGCCTTGTTGATCTGATCGCGCAGCAGGTTGACCGTATCTTCAAGCACCTCGCGCAAATCAACCTCCTCCGGTCCGAGTTCGTATCGACCGGCCTCGATGCGGGCGAGATCCAGCAGATCGTTCACCAGGGAGAGCAGCAGCTCGCCGGATTTCTGGATGTCACGGGCGTAAGCGCGGTATTTCTCGTGCCCCAGCTCGCCAAACATCTCCTGGTGCAGAACCTCGGCAAAGCCCAGGATGGCGTTGAGCGGCGTGCGCAATTCGTGTGATATGCGGGCCAGGAACTCCGACTTGCGGGCGGAGCGGCGCTCGGCCTCGTCCCGGGCGCGTTCCAGCTCCCGTTCGCGCTGGCGAAAACGCGTGATATCGTGCAGGGCCACGCTGAAGGCCGGGCGCGGGCGCGTGGCCTCGCTCCCTTCCGCGGCGGACGTCTCGCCAAGTCGCGGCAGGCGGCCAAAAACCAGACAAAGGGGGATCCTGCCGCCATGGCCGGCGAGAGCCACGGCATCGCACTGCTGTTCGCGGCTGAGCCGCCGATCATCGGCGGTGGCCTGCAACACCTTCAGATGCATGTCCACTGCGGGATGAAATTCCTTCGCCAGCAAATCGCGGAAGGGCCGGCCCGCCACTTCCCCGGTGGAAACGCCTAGCAGTCTTTCCGCCCTGGCAGACAGGGAAATGACCTTCCCCTCCCCGTCCAGAATGGCGAAGCCATCGGCAGCGGTTTCCAGCAGGGCGCGCAAAATGCGCACTGGCGTGTCGGAGGTGAGGCTTCCTCCCCAATCGGCATCCGGCGTGGCCTGAGTGTCCGCCTCGGTTTCAGTGGCCGGCTCCGCTCGCACCTCCTTCTTCATGCCGGCGCCTCGCTCGGTATGAATGCGGATGACCGGGGCGGGCGCACGCCGCGCCATGGAACCGGAGAACGTCATGGACGTATCCGAAAGCCCCGAATCCGCATTCCTTTCCGCGGCGTCACCAAGGCCCCCGGTGGGAGACGTGCCGGGCTGCGCTGCCGGCCCGTTGTCGGCAAGGGGCTGGCGCGCATCGGATGCGGCAGGTGCGGTGGATGTGGAGGGTGCCGACCCATCAGCCTCTTGTCGCCCGGCGACCTCATCCGTTGACGAGCGGCGTTGCCGATATTTTGCCGCGCTGGGTGGCAACAGTGTGGACTGCACCACCATTCCTTCGCGCCAGGGGAAAATGTCGCGCTGCAAACGGAAGCGATGCACGCCACCGCCAGCATCGGCGAGCTCCACTTCGGCGTCATCGGCGCTTGCGGCCAGTTTCCGGGCCATTTCGTCCCAGGCTTCATCATCTGCTGGAAAGCCGAAGAGTTCGCGGGCGGCGCGATTGGCGTAATAGAACGAGCCGGAGCGATGGAGAATGATCGGCTCGGGGCGGTGATCCAGCACATCGCGCACCATTGCGGGGGGTTCCGGCCGCTGGCGGGGAGGATGTTCCTCTTCCTCCTGTTCCTGCCGCCGTTCGATTGTCTCCGATGGCGGCATTTCCGCCGTTGCCGCACCATGCGCTGCCGCACCATGGGGGGTCTCGCCGCCGCCCTCCCGTGCCTGCGGGCGCTCCCGCTTCTCCGGTTCGCCGATGGCGGGGGGTTCCTCGGCCGATGAAGCGGGAAGTTCCCGCGTGCCGCCCCGCCTGGCTTGTTCCGGTGTCTGCCCGGGGGTTTCCCGCGCTTCCGGTACGGCTGGCCGCGCCTTTTGCGTCATGCGGATGGAAACCCGCGGACGGCCGGAGGACCGCGCTCCGGGCTCGCCCGCCGGTATGGACCGCTCGGGTATCTCCGGGGACGTCATATCCTCCGTCCCCGGCGAAACATCCTCCGTCGCCGGGGGCTCGGCGGTTTGTCTGGCCATGTCCGCAGCCGCTTCGGCCTCGGAGGAGGAAGTGAAACCAGCTTGCTCCCCTTCAGCCTCGTCAGGGATTTCATCGGCCCCGGCGACACCGGCCTCGGCAGA
Source organism: Hyphomicrobiales bacterium (assembly GCA_027024225.1). Classification (GTDB taxonomy): domain Bacteria; phylum Pseudomonadota; class Alphaproteobacteria; order Rhizobiales; family Aestuariivirgaceae; genus Thermopetrobacter. The sequence continues at coordinate 11,998 of JALVSR010000081.1, forward strand.
TGTTTCCGGCCTCGCCGATGCGGCCTGGCGCGCATCCGTTTGCGCGGTTGCCGGCGCGGTTTCTGCCGGCCGTTCATGAGCTTCCGCAGAAGCCGGCCTGAAGGGCTCCCCCTCCGGGATACTGGGCGCGCCGATACGAATCTGCACGCGCTCGCCCACGTCCCGGGTGCTTGCTGGCGCTCCTTTTTCCCGCGCGGACGGCGTTTCCCCTTGCGTGGTTTTCCGGTTCTCGGCCGCCTCCTCGTCTGGCGATGAGGGAACCGCCGCGCCTTTGGAATCGGCCGGCTTGCTCCCCACTTCCGCGGGGGCGGATTCCGTCGCCGTCCGCTCAGAGGACCGTGGCGATAGACCCGGGGCGTTTTCCAGCGCATGCATGATGCGCCTCAAGGTGGCCAGTTCCTCTTTCTTCAGGCCCGTGGCCGGCGGCGGGGTGGCGCCCTCTTCCTCCGGCGTGATTGCGGCCTCGTGCATCTCTTGCGCGGTTTCCGACGGCATGGGTGAAAATTCCGGCTCGGCCGGAGAGGCGGACGCCTCGGCCCGGGGCAAGCCGGCCACGCGCCCATGTTCCAGCCGCAGCCTGTCCGTCAGGTCGTCGATGGTCACCACCACCAGGCCATCGGCACGGCCAGCGCGCGCCACCAGGCGCAAGGTGCGCCTGCCAATGGGGGTTTCCACCTCGCGGGTGGCGACGGCCAGGCCGGCCTCCTGCGCTCGGGCCAGAAAATCCTGCAACTCCGGCCGGGTGAAAGCACAGGCAAGTCCGGCGTCCTCTCCCAGCAGTTCCGTGGCGGCGGGATTGGCGAACACGGGCGCGCCCTGCAGCGTGAACGCCAGCACGGGCTGGGGCATCCCGTGCAGAATTTCGAAGAACATGCCCGAGGCCGAGGCCTCCGCCGCGTCCGGCTCCAGCGCCTGCACCAACAGGCCGGGGCGGCCATCGGGCAGCGTGTGCGGAACGATCCTGCCCCTGAAGGCCTTGTCGCGACCGATGGAAAGAAAGCGCAGATCAACTTCCAGCGATGTGTCGGCGGGGCCGGAATCTCCCGGCATTTGCCGCAACCGCTCATAGGCCTGGGCCAGCGCGCGCACGCCTTCGTCCCGCTTGCCAAAGGGACGCTCCACCAGATCGGCGAGGCTCAGCGCGCCGAACAGGCGTACCGCGGCGGCGTTGGCCCAAACGATGCGCCCTCGCGTCACGTCCCACAGAAAGGCGGGACGCGGAGAACAC
>JALVSR010000082.1 GCA_027024225.1 Hyphomicrobiales bacterium
GCGTGACGTGCAGGAGGCGCGCGAGAACCTGCGACGACTGCGCGGCAGGACGCATCATCTCGTCAGCGCGCTGGCGCTGGCGCGAAAGGGCGAGGTCATCTGGCGATATCGCGACACGGCGGCCATGACCATGCGCGATTTTTCGGATGATTTCCTGGAACTCTACCTGCACCTTGCCGGCACAGGCGTCTTGTCCTCCGTCGGATGTTACCAGATCGAGGGATTGGGCGTGCACCTGTTCGAGAAAATCGAGGGCGATCATCACACCATCATCGGCATGCCCATGCTGCCCCTGCTGGCGGCTTTGCGCTCACATGGCATAGTGCCGGCCTGAGCCTGGCGCCCTCCACATGGCCTTCCATATGGCTTCATTCTGGCCATTTCGACATCTCGTCCTGTATTTCCGGTGAACAGACCGGCACGATACACACTTCTGATTGTCTCAAGCCCGCATCATTCAACCCTTTGGTTTTTTTGCATGTTAGCGCCCATGAATGCATTCTTGGGTTGCGCTTTTGAAATCCTCACAACCATTTACTGTTCATTTACCACATGCATAACAAACTACCTCAAATTATTACCACACTGATTCAGAAGCGAACATTTTTAAGATCTGATTCAGAGATGCGTGAGAGTCTCGGCGCGGGTGGGGAGAGTATGCGAGTACCGCCCCTGGTGGAAAGGAAAAATGGCGTTGCAACCATCCAGTTCCACCAGTCGTGTGCAACCAAGTGAGTGAAAAAGTGTGGAGTAGAACAATGAAAAAGACTCTTGCCAAGCTGATGCTGGCCGCCACGGCCGCCAGCATGCTCGGGGCCGCCGCACATGCCGCGACCGCGACCAACACCTTCACGGCGCGCATCGAGATCCAGGCCGCGTGTGAAGTGACCTCGCCGACGGATCTGGACTTCGGCACGCACGGCCTGTTGAACAGCACCATCACCGCCACGTCCACCTTCGTGGTGAAGTGCACCAACGGCACCAACTACACCATCGCCCTGACCGGCGCCAACGATTCCGGCGGCGTGAAAAACATGATCAACGGCTCGGAAGACGTGGCCTACCAGACCTACCAGGACAGCTCGCACAGCACTGTCTGGGATGGCAGCAACACCAAGAGTGGCACCGGCTCGGGCGTGGACCAGACTCACACCGTCTACGGCAAGGTGGATCCGCAGACGAGCCCGGCAGTGGGCACCTACACGGATACCGTGACGATCACGGTGAGCTACTGAGGCGTATCGCCAAAAAGGCATGAAACGAGATCTGGGGGGATGGGTCATGTGGACTCTTGTGAACAGGGCGAAGTGGCTGCCCGCCGCCGCGGCCACCTGCATGTTGGGCATTGGTGGCGCACATGCGGCGGGCCTGCAGGTCAAGCCGGTGGGGATCGAACTGCAGGAGCCGGCAAGAGCCGCCAAGCTGACGCTCACCAACAAGAGCCGCAAACCCATCACCGCCCAGGTCCGCATTTACCGCTGGAAACAACAAAACGGCAGGGACGTGCTGGAACGCACCCGCATGGTGGTGGCCAGCCCGCCCCTGCTGAAGATGCGCCCTGGCGGTCAGTACATCGTGCGCGTGGTGCGATTGTCCAAGGCGCCGGTGCGGGGCGAGGAGAGCTATCGGCTGCTGGTGGACGAGGTGCCGGAGCGCAAGCGGAAGAAGTCCGGGGTGATTTTCGCCCTGCGCTATTCCATTCCCGTGTTCTTCGTCCAGCCCGGCGCAGCTCCGCCGAAAGTGACGTGGAGGGCCAGCATGCGCAAGGGCAGGCTGGTGCTGGTGGCGCACAACGCCGGTGAGCTTCACCAGAAGGTGTCGAAGCTGCGTGTGGTGCTGCCCGGCGGCAAGGCGAAAACCCTGTTTCCGGGGCTTGCCGGCTACGTGCTGGGCAAGTCCACGCGGCGCTGGCAGACGCCGCTGAAGGTGCGCAAGGGCACGACCATCACCATCAAGGGACAAGGCATCAATGGCCCGTTCGTGGCAAAAGCCCGGGTCCGCTGAAACCCTTTTTCGCCTTGTCTCACATGACGGGAACAAGAGACGCTGGCTCCGAAAAACGGAGCTGGCGCACTGGGCGTTGGCTCTTGTGCTGTCGTGCGTTCCGGCCTGGGCCGGCTCCGTGGCGGAGGCCACGACCGAGAGAACCGCTCCCGCAACCGGCATCGCCCTGCCGGCCTTGAAAACCTACAATTTCTCGCCGGCGCGGCAAATGCTCCAGGCCCGCGATCATGCCGCCTCGGGCTCGGGCCGGGCCGATGCGGAAAGCGGCAGCGTGGAAGTGGTGAAACAACCCGCACCGCAAGGCGAACAGGCCGCCATGCCCGGTCCGGCCGATGAAACCATCAGGGTGGAGGACGAAAAGGATGCCGCCGCCCTGACACCGGGGCCACCCCTGGACCCGGCGCTGGAGATGCAGACGGGCATTCCGCTCTACCTGGAGGTCTATATCAATGGCCATCCCACCAACCTTATCGCGGAATTCGTGCAGTTGCCGGGCAATGGCTTCGCGGCCCGCGCAAAGGAACTCGATGATCTGGGGTTCCTTCTGCCGGAGGGCAAGGCGGATGATGAGCTGATACGTCTCTCCGAGCTGGGGGCCACGGCCAGGTATGACGAAGCCGAGCAGCGTCTGTACATCACGGTGGATACGCAAAGGCTGAAGAAAAAGGTCATCGACCTGGCCGGAACGAACCGGCAAAAGCCCGAACTCACTCCCAGCGGCACCGGATTCGTGCTGAACTATGGTCTTTATGCTTCCGGGCGCTCGGAAAAGACGTTCACCCGCACCGCATTCGAGGGGATCTCGGCCAACCTGGAGGGGTGGGTCTATTCCCCTCACGGCACGGTGTTCTCCTCCGGCCTGCTGAAACTGGAAAATACCAGCGGCACCGGCAAGACCAGGCTGCGCGGCCGCGCCATCCGGCTGGACACCTACTGGACCTACGCGGATCTAAAGAGCGCGACCACCTGGCTGGTGGGCGACATCATCACCTCCGGCCCGGCCTGGGCGCGGCCGGTGCGCCTGGGCGGCGTGAAGGTCAGCCGCAGTTTCCGCCTGCGTCCGGATATCATCACCGTTCCCCTGCCCTCCCTTTCCGGCACGGCGGCGGTGCCCACCACCATCGATGTCTACGTGAACAATCTGAAGGTGCATTCCGGCATGGTGGAGCCGGGCCCCTTCGAGATCCACAATATCCCGGCCATTTCGCAAGGTGGCGTGGCACGCCTGGTGATGCGCGACGCCTCGGGACGCGAAATCGTGCGCGAGCAGAGCTTCTTCGTTTCTCCCAGGCTCCTGCGCGAAGACCTGATGGAATTCTCGATTGCTGCGGGCATTCCGCGCAACAGCTATGGCGACGCCTCCTTCGATTACGCCTGGAAACATCCCGGGCTGGCCGGCAGCATGCGCTATGGCCTGAGCAACACGCTCACGCTGGAGGCGCATGGAGAGGCCGCCCGCAATCTCGTCATGGCCGGTGGCGGTGTCAATTTCACGCTATTCAACCAGGCGGTCATCTCTCTTGCCGGGGCCGTGTCTCACAGCAAGGAGGGCATGGGATATCTCACGCACGCGGTGCTGGAAACGGGATTCGCCGGCTTTCAGCTGAATGCCTCCAGCTTGCGCACCTGGGGAGACTTCGTCGATCTGGCCGGGGTGGATGCCTCGCGCATCGCTCCCGACGCGGCAACAGCCATCTCCAGCATGACCACCTATCCGAAGGCGGTGGAGAGCGTTTCCATCGGCTACACCCTCTCCGACCTGCACGCCTCGGTCGTGACCAGCCTGGTGCATGCCGACCCGCGCGACGGAAAGAGAACCCTGACCCTCAACCTCAGCTATCAACAGGGCCTGTGGGGCAAGGCGAGCCTGTATGTGACCGGCATCGTCGATGTGCAAGACCCGGGCAAACCGAGTGTCTTTGCCGGCTTCCACATGCCCCTTGGCGGAGACAGGTCGCTGAATACCGGAGGCAGTTACGACGCCAAGGGACGGTATCGTGCCGAGATGAGCATCTACAAACCCTTGCAAATGAAGGACAATGCAGTGGGATGGCAGGCGCGCGTGACCTATGGCGACCTGAAGTCGCTTTCCGCTTCGCTGGCCTGGCGCGCGCCGGTCATGACCATACGCGGCAATGTGATGCAACTCGGCAAGGGAACAACGGGACACCTGTCCATCGACGGCGCCCTGGTGGTGGCGGACAGGGCCGTGTTCGCCGCCAACCGCATCATGGATGCCTTCGCCGTGGTGAATGCCGGGGCGCCAGGCGTGCGCGTGCGTTACGAGAACCGCGAGGTGGGCAAGACGCGCGGTGACGGACGGTTGCTGGTGACGCAGCTGCGTTCGCTGGAGCGCAACAAGATTTCCATCGATCCGGAAACCCTGCCGGTGGATGCCATCGTGGAAGATGACAAGACCTACGTGGTGCCGGGCGTGCGCGCGGGCGTGGTGGTGAATTTCAAGACCAGGCGCACCACGGATGCCGCGCTGGTCATCCTGCACGACGCCAACGGCAAGCCGCTGCCGCCGGGCACGGAGGTGCGGCTGGAAGGCGTGGAAGAGGTCTTCATGGTGGGTTACGATGGCGAAACCTATCTGGAAGGCCTGAAAAAATCCAACCGCATCATCGCGGCAACGGACAAGGGCGAATGCCAGGTCAGCTTCAGCTTCAGCCCGGGCAAGGAGGTGCAGCCCGTCATCGGGCCGCTCACCTGCACGCCATGAAATTGGTTCCGCCTTGCCATCGCCGATTTACCGGCACATAAGGTTTCGCTGGCAAGATGCGCACGATCGATACGGGAACATGACCCGTAGCGCCACGTTTTCTATTCGGATACGACAGCATGGACTTGTTGCAGATCATCGCGCTGGCCGTGGTGCAGGGCATCACGGAATTCCTGCCCATCTCGTCCTCGGGCCACCTGATCCTGGTGCCGTTGCTCACCGGCTGGAAGGATCAGGGGCTGATCGTGGACGTGATGGTGCACATGGGGTCGTTCCTGGCGGTGGTGGTGTATTTCTGGCGCGACGTGCTGGCCATGGCCGGGGGCGTGCTCGACATGGTGCGCGGGCGCATGACGCCGGCGGGACGACTGGCGTTGATGCTGCTGGTGGGCACCATTCCGGCGGTGGCCTTCGGGCTGTTCATGAAACACTCCGGCCTGCAATACGCCATCCGCGGCGCGTTGATCGTCATCATCAACGCGGTGCTGTTCGGCGTGGTGATGCTGCTGGCCGACAAATACGGCCCCAATCGGCGCCGGGCGGAAGATCTGAGCGTGGGGCAAGCCTTCTTCATCGGCATGGCGCAGGCGGTGGCCATCGTGCCCGGTGTATCGCGCAGCGGCATTACCATGTCGGCGGGACGGGCGCACGGACTGATGCGGGAGGAGGCGGCGCGCTTTTCCTTTCTGCTGGGCATTCCGGCCATTGCGGGGGCGGGCATGCTGGTGCTGGGCGAAGCCCTGAACAACGGCGTGCGCATCTCGTCCGATGCCATACTGGCAGGCGCGTTGACATTCTTTGTGGCATTGGCCGCCATCGCCTTCCTGATGAACATCATCAAACGCGTGGGGCTGTTTCCCTTCGTCATCTACCGCTTCGCGCTGGCGGCGGTGCTGGCGGGGCTGATGCTGACGGGGCGCATCTGAGCGCTCGCTCTCGTTTCCGTTCATCTCAACATGAGCGGCGGATGCTCCGCCCTGTCGATGGCGTCAAGGGGCATGCCCGCCTCCGGCGGCGGGCCTCAGGCCCGCCCTTGACGCCATCGACAGGGCGGAACACAATCGAACTTGCCCTCCCCCACCGGGAAGAAAAAGTGCCCGTTGTGTGCACTTTTTCTTCCCGGTGGGGGAGGTTCGATAAAATCCTTCATTCCTTTTCCACGACGGTCTCGCGCATGACCTTCCAGCTGCCGGACAGATCGGCCATCACCACGCCACTGGCATCGCTGGAGCTGGTGGTGCTGGACACCGAAACCACCGGCCTTGACGTGGCGCGCGACCGCATCATTGAACTGGCAAGCGTGCGCGTGCGGGCGGGTGAAGTGCTGGAAGAGGAGACCTTTTCCACCTTCGTCAATCCGGGCCTGCCCATTTCCAGGGCCTCCACCGGCGTGCATGGCATCACCGACGCCGACGTGGCCGAGGCCCCCTCCTTCGCCGAGGCCGTGCACGAGTTCGCCGAGTGGGCCGGTCCGCATGTCATTGGCGGTTACATGGTGGGGTTCGATCTCGCCATCATGCGGGCGGAGCATCACCGCCATGGCCTGCGCTGGCAGATGCCGCTGGCGCTGGATGTGCAGGCGCTGGCGCAGCTGGTGGCTCCGCGCCTGCCGGACTTCTCGCTGGAAACCATCGCCGCCTGGCTGGAAATCGATATAGGAACGCGCCATCGGGCGCTGGCCGATGCACTCACGGCCGCGCATATTTTCGTGCGGCTGCTGCCCCTGTTGCGCGAGCGCAACATTCGCACCCTGGCCGAGGCCCTGCGCGCGGTGGAGGAACTCCAGTCGCGCCGGGGCGCGGCGGCGGCGGGGCTGCCCGCGGCCTGGGAGCTGGAAAAACCGCAATGGCGGCCGGCGAAGCGGGTGGACAGCTATCCCTTTCGTCACCGCGTGCACGAAGTCATGCGGCGCGAAATCGCCACCATCGGCTCGCACGCCGGCGTGGAAGAAGCCCTGCAGACCATGCTGAGGAAGCAGGTGAGCTCGCTGTTCGTGCCGCCGGAAGAGGAAGGGGGCGAATGGGGCATCATCACCGAGCGCGACGTGCTGCGCGCCATCGCGGCGAACGGCCCCAGCGTGCTGCGCCACCAGGTGGGGCAATATGCCAGCTTTCCGCTCATCGCGGTGGCGGAAAACGAGTTCATCTACCGCGTGCTGGCGCGCATGGCGGAGCTCAACATCCGCCACATGGCCGTGCGCAGCCGGGTGAACGACGCAATCATCGGCGCGCTGACACAGGGCGACCTGCTGCGCTACCGGGCCAGCGAGGCGGTGGTGTTCACCGAGCGCATCAACAAGGCGCAGTCGGCCGAAGAACTGGCCGAGCTGTGGCCCATGCTGCTGGACGTGGTGCGCGCCATGCACGCGGACAATGCTCCGGCCAATGACATCGCCGCAGTGATCGCGCGGGAGCTGCGGGCGCTGACGGCGCGGGCGTGCGAGCTGGCGCTGGCGCAAATGGAGGAGAACGGGCGGGGCAGGGCGCCGGTTGAGCATGGCATGCTGGTGCTGGGCTCCGCCGGGCGCGGCGAAAGCCTGTTGGCGATGGATCAGGACAACGCCATCATTTATGCCGACGTGCCGCGGCAGGGGGCGGCAAAGGTGGATGCCTGGTTCGCCGACTATGGCGCGCGGGTGAACGAAATCCTGAACGACGCCGGGGTGCCGCTGTGTCAGGGGGGCGTGATGGCGCGCGAGGCGAAATGGCGCAAAAGCCGAACGCAATGGCTGAAGACGGTGGACAAGTGGCTTTCCACCGCCGAGCCGGAAGACCTGTTGCACGTGGATATCTTCTTTGACCTGCGCCGGGCGTATGGCGACCGCGAATTGGTGCGGGACTTTCGGCGGGAGTGCCTGGAAAAGGCCAAGAGGGCGCGCACGTTGTTGAAATTCCTGAGCCTGCAGGCGGCGGACTTCGAATCGCCGCTTGGCTGGTTTGGACGCCTGCGAACCGATCACGAAGGTCGGGTGGACCTGAAAAAGGGTGGGCTGATGCCCATTCACTCCGCCGCGCGGGTGCTGGCCTTGCGGCTGGGCAGCGTGAAGCGGGCGACCCCGGCGCGGCTACGCGCCGCCGCGAGGGCCGGCATATGCCCCAAGCCGCAGGCGGAAAACCTGATACAGGCCCACCGGATCCTGCTGGGCACCGTGCTGGCGCAACAGTTGCGCGACATCGAGCGGGGCCTGAAACCGTCGAACAGGGTGACCGTTTCGGAACTCGGTGCCTATGAACGCGACGAATTGCGCTGGGCCCTGGAGCAGGTGCGCTCCATCCCTTCGCTGCTGGGTGTGCCGGAATTGAGGATGACTTGAGCCCGTGCCCCGGTCTTCTCGCCCATGATGCCAGCACGCATGAACAGCCGTTCCATCACGCATGGGTCAGATCCCATGAAAAGACAGAGGGGTTGGTGGTGTTGGGTGATTTGCACCCACCGGCCCTTGCGCAATTTGACGTGAGAGCCCGCCGCGCCAGGCCAGAATCCCGCAATACCGGGTTGCGTGAGGGCTGAGCTGCGCAAACCACCCCGCGCCCTCACCCAAGCCCCAAGTCATGAAAAGCAAGGCTTGGATGGGGGCGCGGGGTGGCGGATGGTTTCTCATGCATTCTGGTTCAAGCGGATGGGAGCAAGAGGCGTTTCGCCAAAATCTCGCGGAAGCTCGTGCCGATGCTTTCCGGACTCGCCGCCCGTTGCGGACGGCGGTCAAAGGGCGGAACGGAAAGGAGTGGTCGGGCTTCAGGTTCCGGTTTTGGCCGGCAGGGTGGAAGCGGCGCCGGTGGTGTTGGCGGCGGGGCCGGGCAACACCTTGCCGGAAGAAGCGGAGAAGGCGGGTTTGTTCACGTTCTTGCGGGCCGAGGCGCCGCCGGTGACTTCGCGCTCGAGATCCTTGCGCGCCACCCGCTCCATGGCCAGCTCCCGCTCAAGGCGCCGGGCTTTCTTGCGCCACTTGGACTGCCGCATCCAGGTGGCCACCCCGCCGGCCATCAGCCCCAGCAGGATGCCGGCGTACAGCACCACCCACAATGGCACCTCGATGCCCAGCCAGGGCTGCTCCGGCGTGACCGGGTCCAGTGAAAACATTACCGTGTGCCTATTTGCCAGCGCCACCAGCAAGAGCACGACGAGAATCGGCAAGCCCAGGAGCAAGGAAAGAATGCGCTTGATCATGTCATCCCCCGGAAGGTGTGGTGAGCGATGAGACGTGTCCTTGTCATATGCATCAGGATGCCCCCGGCATCAACCACCCTTAAGCGGCGGCGGTGTTGTCGCCGTCCTGATCGCCTCGATAGTTGCGGTTGAGTCGCTCATGCAACTCCTTGCCGGGCTTGAAATGCGGCGCCTTGCGCGCGGGCACCTGCACCGTCTCGTTGGTGCTGGGGTTGCGCGAGATACGGGGCTTGCGTTCGCGCACGGTGAACACGCCAAAGCCGCGCAGCTCCACCCGCTTGCCCTGGGCCAGGCCATCCACGATCTCGTCCAGAATGGCATTCACCACACGCTCGGCATCGCGCCGGGAAAGCGCGGGGTTGAGCTCCACCAGCTTGGCAATCAATTCTGATTTTATCATTTTTCCCCGAAACCTCAGAATCTTAGTTTCCCCCTGCGATGGTCGTGTCAGGGTGCCAGACGGAAAGCAGACCGTCAACCCTGACCGATGGCGCAAACAGCCGCACCACGACTTCGTCCAGCCCCAACAACCCCAGCAGCCCGCCGGCCACGCCGGGCAACCCCAGCTCTTGCAGCAAGGGCTTGCGCGGGCGGTATTCACGCACCTTGGTCTTGAAGGGTATCTTGTGCTCTTTCTCCAGCCACTTGCGGGCGTCCAGCTCATCGCCCAGCGCGTCCACCAGCCCCGCCTTCAGGGCCTGGCGGCCGGTGTAGATGCGGCCATCGGCCAGCTTGCGCACCTGGTTCTCGCTCATCTTGCGGCGCTTCGCCACGAGGGAGACGAACCAGTCGTAGGAATCGCGCACCATCTCCTCGATCACGCGGCGCGCTTCGGGCGGGGTGGGCTCCACCGAGTTCGGCACCGCCTTCAGCGGGCCGGAGCGCACCGCCTGCATCTTCACCCCCACCCGGGTGAGCAGCTCGTGCACCTCGGGCCACTGCACGATGACGCCAATGGAGCCGGTGATGGTGTTGCCGCCGGCGATCATGCGATCGCCCGCCAGCGCCACCATGTAGCCGCCCGAGGTGGCGATGCTGTCCATGACCGTCACCACCGGCTTCCTTTCCGCCACCCGGCGCAGGGCCTTGTAGATGGCCTCGGAGCCGGACGTGGTGCCGCCGGGGCTGTTGATGCGCACGATGACAGCGCGCACGTCCTTGTTCTTCGCCAGCTTGTCGATGAGGTCCAGCTTCGCCTGGCGGCCGAAGATGAAATCGTTGATGCGGATGCGGGCGACGTGGTCTTCCTCGATCACGCCGTCCGCCTGCCATTCCGCCAGCGCCAGGAAAAGGGCGCCCATGGACAGGAGCGCCACCACGCGCCAGAAACTGAGCTTGCGCCGCGTCTTGCCCAGCGCCACCCGCAACGACGTGATATCCATGTTACACCCTCCCGGCCAGAAAACCCGTGTATCCTTGCCGCAATCCGATTCCGAGACAAGGGAATACCGTATATCGCGGCGTGGGGCCAGCGGTGGGAAGGTTTCTGATTTTGCGCAAAATGTTCTAAACAGGTCTTGTCGCCGTCGCGGGTGATTCCCTTTTCCGGGGTGCGGAACCAACCGCCCGGGCAAGGCTTGGAAAAGCGGGGGCATCCCGACACGCCAGGCAGGAGGCAAGCAAGGGGCGCGCATGTTCGCCTATATCCTGAAACGACTGGGCCTGATGATCCCGACGCTCATCGGGATCATGCTGGTGAATTTCATCATCGTGCAGTTCCTGCCCGGCGGGCCGGTGGAGCGCGTGCTGGCGCAGTTGCAGGGTCATGACGTTTCCGCCACCGCGCGCATTGGTGGCGCGGGCGCCGGCGGCGAGGTGGGCCAGGCCGCGGGCGCGGGCGCGGCCGGCGCGGCGGCGGAAGGCGGCTTCAAGTATCGCGGCGCGCAGGGGCTTGACCCGGAGTTCATCAAGCAGCTCGAGAAACAGTTCGGCTTCGACAGGCCGGCGCACGAGCGCTTTCTCAAGATGATCTGGGACTACTTCCGCTTCGATTTCGGCAACAGCTATTTCCGCGACCGGCCGGTCATCGAGCTCATCAAGGACGCGCTGCCCGTTTCCATCTCGCTGGGGCTGTGGCTCACTTTCATCTCCTACGGCGTGTCCATCCCGCTGGGCATCGCCAAGGCGGTGCGCGACGGTTCGCGCTTCGACGTGTGGACATCGGCCGTCATCATCGTCGGTTACGCCATACCCTCGTTCCTGTTCGCCATCCTGCTCATCGTGCTGTTCGCGGGCGGCAGTTTCTGGAGCATCTTTCCCTTGCGCGGGCTGGTGTCGGACAATTTCGAGGAGCTGACATGGTGGCAGAAAATCCTGGACTATGCCTGGCATCTGGTGCTGCCGCTCACGGCACTCGCCATTTCCTCCTTCGCCACCATGACGCTGCTGACCAAGAACTCGTTTCTGGACGAGATCAAGAAGCAATACGTGGTGACCGCGCGCGCCAAGGGGCTGACGGAAAGACGGGTGCTGTATGGTCACGTGTTCCGCAACGCCATGCTCATCGTGATCGCCGGCTTTCCGGGCGCGTTCATCTCGGCCTTCTTCACCGGCTCACTGCTCATCGAGCAGATCTTCTCGCTGGACGGGCTGGGATTGCTGGGCTTCAAGGCGGCGATCGACCGTGATTACCCGGTGGTGTTCGCCACGCTCTACATTTTCTCGCTGATGGGCCTGCTGACGAACCTCATCACGGATGTGGTTTATACCCTCATCGACCCGCGCATCGACTTCGAGAAACGGGAGCTGTGACGGATGCAAGGAATGCCGAACATCTTTTCGTCTCCCCCCTCCGGAAGAAACAGTGGAAAAATCCACTGTTTCTTCCGGAGGGGGGAACAGTTCCATGCTGGTGCTCTCCTGCCGGTTGTCAAGGGCGGGCCAAAGGCCCGCCGCGAAGCGGGCATGCCCCTTGACAACCGGCAGGAGAGCGCACACCACAAGCGGAGCGGCAACGGAGCATGACCGAGCCGAAGAACATCGACGATCTGGACGCGGTGGTGGACATCCGCGAGCTGGCCAAGGAGGCCGCCGTTGCGGGCGTGCCCGTGCCGGAGGTGGTGGCCGCAAAGGGCTGGCTTTCGCCCATCAACCGCCGCAGGCTGGCCCTGTTCAAGGCCAACCGGCGCGGTTACTGGTCGTTCTGGATTTTCCTCGCGCTGTTCGTGCTCAGCTTGTTCGCCGAGTTCATCGCCAACGACAAGCCGCTGCTGGTGAAATACAAGGGCGAGCTGCTCTACCCCGTGTTCGTCGATTACCCGGAATCGAAATTCGGCGGTTTTCTCGCCCAGACGGACTACCGCGACCCGTTCATCCAGGAGGAAATCAACAAGCATGGCTGGATGATCTGGCCGCCCATCCGCTACTCATATGATACGGTGAACAACTATCTGCCCGAGCCCGCGCCCTCGCGCCCGGCCTTCCTGATGAGCTGGGAGGAAGCCTGCAAGAAATACCCCAAGGGCGTGAACGACCCCAATTGCGTGGCCGGCAACCTCAACTGGCTGGGCACGGACGATCACGGGCGCGATGTTCTCGCCCGGCTCATCTACGGCTTTCGCATCTCGGTCATCTTCGGCCTGTTGCTGACCTTCTTCTCTTCCATCATCGGCGTGGCCGCGGGCGCCGTGCAGGGCTATTTTGGCGGGCTGCTGGACCTGTTGTTCCAGCGCTTCATCGAGGTGTGGACGTCCATTCCGACGCTCTATCTCATCATCATTCTCTCGGCGTTCTTCGTGCCCAACTTCTGGATATTGCTGTTCATCATGCTGCTGTTCTCGTGGACGGCGCTGGTGGGGGTGGTGCGCGCGGAGTTCCTGCGCGGGCGCAACTTCGAATACGTGCGCGCCGCACGCGCGCTGGGGCTGGATGACATGCGCATCATGTTCAAGCACATCCTGCCCAACGCCATGGTGGCCACCATCACCTTCCTGCCCTTCATCCTGTCGGGCTCGATTACCACGCTCACCGCGCTGGACTTCCTGGGCTTCGGCCTGCCGCCCGGCTCGCCCAGCCTCGGCGAGCTCTTGAAGCAGGGCAAGGTGAACCTGCAGGCGCCGTGGCTGGGGCTGACGGGCTTCATCGTGGTTTCCGTCATGCTCTCGCTGCTGGTGTTCATCGGCGAGGCGGTGCGCGATGCCTTCGACCCGCGCAAGACCTTCGAGGAGGGGTGATGGGGATGCATTGCGTTTCGCCAGCCGTTCACGCCTGTCAAGGGGAACACCCGCCGAAGGCGGCGCTACGCGCCCTTGACAGGCGTGAACGGCTGGCAAGCATCGGATTTGCTCCTGCCTGCTGCAAGACAAAGTGCCGGAACCGGTACTTTGTCTTGCAGCAGGCAGGGCGCAAACAATGGGAAAAAACATGAACGCCGATAGCGAAAAACATCTGCTTCAGGTGAAAAATCTTGCCGTGGACTTCGTGCAGGGGCGCAAGGTCACGCATGCTGTCAAGGGCGTGTCGTTTCACATCGATAAGGGCGAGACGCTCGCACTCGTGGGCGAATCCGGCTCGGGCAAGTCCACCGTGGCGCTGTCCATCCCCAAGCTCTTGCCCTACCCGGCGGCGCGCCATCCTTCCGGCGAGGTCATTTTCAAGGGCCGCGACCTCTTGCACGCGCCGGAAGACGAGCTGCGAAAAGTGCGCGGCAACGACATCACCATGATCTTCCAGGAGCCCATGACCTCGCTCAACCCGTTGCACACGGTGGAGAAGCAGATCGGCGAAATCCTGGAAGTGCACCAGGGGTTGACGGGCGAAGAGGCGCGCCAGCGCATCATCGAGCTCCTGGAAGAGGTGGGCATTCCCGAGCCGGAAAAGCGGCTGTCCAGCTACCCGCACCAGCTCTCCGGCGGGCAGCGCCAACGCGTGATGATCGCCATGGCCCTGGCCAACCGGCCCGACCTGCTCATTGCCGATGAGCCGACCACGGCGCTGGACGTGACGGTGCAGGCGCAGATCCTGAAATTGCTCAAGCGTCTGCAGAAGCAGCACGGCATGGCCATCCTGCTGATTACCCACGACCTGACCATCGTGCGGCGCGTGGCCGACCGCGTGGCGGTCATGAAGGACGGCGAGATCGTGGAGCTGAAGCCCACCGAAGAGCTCTTTGCCAACCCGGAGCACGCTTACACGCAGATGCTGTTGGCCTCGGAGCCGAAGGGCGACCCGCCACCATTGGATGAAAACGCGCCGGTGGTGATGGAGGCGGAGAACCTGAAGGTGTGGTTTCCCATCAAGAAGGGTTTCTTGAAGCGCACGGTGGGCTACATCCGCGCGGTGAACGGCATCAGCGTGAAAATCCGCAAGGGGCAAACGCTGGGCGTGGTGGGCGAATCGGGCTCGGGCAAGACGACGCTGGGCCTGGCATTGCTGCGGCTCATCCAGTCGGAAGGGCCCATCGTGTTCATGGGCCGGCACATCGAGCAGTGCGATGCGAAATGCATGCGCCCCTTGCGGCGGCACATGCAGATCGTGTTCCAGGACCCGTATGGGTCACTCAGCCCGCGCATGAGCATTCGCCAGATCGTGGAGGAAGGCCTGCTGATCCAGGCGCCCGACATGCCCTATGAAGAGCGCGTGGCGCTGGTGGCGCAGACGCTGGACGAGGTGGGCATCGACCCCGCCGCCATGGAGCGCTATCCGCACGAGTTCTCCGGCGGGCAGCGCCAGCGCATCGCCATTGCGCGGGCCATGGTGCTGCATCCGCGCTTCGTGGTGCTGGACGAGCCGACCTCGGCGCTGGACCTCACCGTGCAGGCGCAGATCGTGGAGCTGCTGCGCCGGCTGCAGGACAAGCATGATCTCGCCTACATGTTCATCTCACACGATTTGCGCGTGGTGAAGGCGCTGGCCAGCGAACTCTTGGTGATGCGCCACGGCGAACTCGTCGAATCCGGCCCGGCGAAAGAGATTTTCGACAATCCGCAACACCCCTACACGAAAGCGCTGCTGAAGGCCGCCTTCGAGCTGGAAGCGGTGGAAGACGACTTGGTGGCGCAGTAATTTTTCCGCGTTCTTCGCCATGTCAAGGTCGGCCCTTCGGGCCGCCGCGAAGCGGTCGAAGAACCTTGACATGGCGAAGAACGCGGAAGAATGGCAAGGAAGCGCCAATGGCGGAAAATCGCCATTGGCGCTTCTCTCGGCTAAAAAAGCCACATGGGCAAATCCCTTGAACAGCGGCTGAAGGAGAAAGCGCGCGAACTGGGGTTCGATGCCTGTGGTATCGCGCGCGCGGAGGTGCCGGAACGTGCGAAAAAGGCGCTCATCGACTTCGTGCGGCAGGGGTTTCACGGCACCATGGAGTGGATGGAAACAACGTTGGAGCGCCGCATCGACCCCAAAAGGCTCATGCCCGAAGCCAGAAGCGCCGTGGTCTGCGCCATGAGCTACGCGCCACCACCCGAACTCGACCCACTCGAGCGCGTGCAAGACCCGCACCTTGGCAACATCTCCGTCTATGCCCTGGGAAAGGATTATCACGACGTGGTCAAGGGCAGGCTGAAGCACCTTGCCCAATGGCTCGTTTCTCAGACGAAACAAGACGTGAAGGTCTTCGTGGACACCGCACCGCTTATGGAACGCGCGCTGGCCCAACAGGCGGGCATCGGCTGGCGGGGCAAGCATACCTGCATCGTCTCGCGCGAACTGGGCGACTGGTTTTTCATCGGCGTCATCCTCACGGCCGCCGAGCTGGCGCCCGACGCTCCGGAACGCAACCACTGTGGCACCTGCACCCGCTGCCTCGACATCTGCCCGACGAACGCCTTCCTCGGGCCGAGAAAGCTGGATGCGCGCCGCTGCATCTCGTATCTCACCATCGAGCACAAGGGCCCCATCGAGCGCGACCTGCGCCCGCTCATGGGCAACCGCGTTTTCGGCTGCGATGATTGCCTGGCCATTTGCCCATGGAACAAGTTCGCGAAACCTCCGCGTGATGAGCGCCTGAAACCGAAGGAACACCTGAAGCATACGCCACTGGAAGAATTGCTCGCGCTGGATGAGCAAGCATTCCGCCGGATGTTCGCCGGCACGCCGGTGAGGCGGGCCGGGTTCGAGCGGTTCCTGGCCAATGCCTGCATCGCGGCGGGCAACAGCGGCGATGCCGCTTTCGTGGTGCCGCTCAAGCGGCTTTTGAGCGAAAACACGCCCCCGCTTGCCCGCGCCATGGCCGTGTGGGCGCTTTCTCGCCTGTTGCCAGACGCGGAATTCATCGCCCTGCGCGCGGCGCATCTGCCGGAAGAAGAAGATCCGCTGGTGCGCGGTGAATGGCTGGCGGCGGGGGTACGATGAAAATTTGCCTTATCTGGGCGCTTGCGGGTTGCCGGACGGTTGACCTGGTGCGCCTTTTGGCCTTATAAGCGCGCTCATCGGGTGCAGGCACTGCCCTTGTTCAGGGGTGGCGCCTGCTTTTCTGGTTGAGAATGATCACTTGCTTGGAAAAATTGACGGGGTAGCTGACCATGCCCAATACCAAGGCGGCAAAAAAGGCCCTGCGTGTGGCCCAGCGCCGCACCATCATCAACAAGGCGCGCAAGTCGCGCGTGCGCACCTTCATCCGCAAGGTGGAGCGCGCCATCGAGGCCGGTGACCTGCAAACGGCGAAGGAAGCCTTCCGCGCCGCCCAGCCGGAAATCATGAAGGGCGCGCAGCGCGGCATCATGCACAAGAAAACGGCATCGCGAAAAATCTCGCGCCTGCATCAGAAGATCAAGGCGCTGGAGCTGGGTGCGCAGGCCTGAATATCCAACACCCAATTCACCAGGCACCAGACCGCGCCAGTCCCTGGCGCGGTTTTTCATTTTTGGTGCGAAAATGGCACAATACCCGCTCGGAAAATGGATATACGGGAGGCGGAGCCATGAGCATGAATACCTCGCACATCATGCCCACCTACGCGCGGGCCGACGTGGCCTTCACCCGCGGCGAGGGTGCGCGCCTGTATGATGACAAGGGCCGCGAATACATCGACCTGTTGGCTGGCATTGGCGTTGTCTCGCTGGGACATTGCCATCCGCACCTTGTGGAATCGGTACAGAAGCAGGCGGAGAAGCTCTGGCACGTCTCCAACCTGTTCCGCATTCCCGAGGCCGAGAAGGCGGCGGCACGGTTGTGCGCCATGACCTTTGCCGACGTGGTATTCTTCAACAACTCCGGGGCGGAGGCCATCGAGGCGGCCATCAAGGTGGCGCGCAAGCATTTCGCCGCCGCCGGAGAGCCTCAGAAGAACCGCATCATCACCTTCGAGGGTGCCTTTCATGGCCGCACGCTGGGGGCGCTGGCCGCCGGTGGAAATCTCAACCACATGGAAGGCTTCGGGCCCCATTGCCCGGGCTTCATCCAGTTGCCGCGGGACAATCTGCACGCGGTGGAAACGGCCATCACGCCTCAGGTGGCGGCCATCCTGCTGGAGCCCATTCAGGGTGAAGGCGGCATTCATGCCTTTTCCGACGAGTTCCTGCGGGGCTTGCGCAAGCTGTGCGATGAGCATGGCATCCTGCTGATCTTCGATGAAATCCAGTGTGGCATGGGCCGCACGGGCGAGATGTTCGCTTGCCAGCATGCCGGCGTGTGGCCGGACATCATGGCGATTGCAAAGGGCTTGGGCGGGGGCTTTCCCGTCGGTGCCTGCCTGGCAACAAGGAAGGCGGCTTCCGGCATGGTGCCGGGCACGCATGGCTCCACCTTCGGCGGCAATCCGCTGGCCATGGCGGCGGTCAACGCCGTGCTGGACGAGATGGAAAAGCCCGAGTTCCTGCCCATGGTGCGCGACACGGCGGAAAAGCTGGACCTGCGCTTGCGTGAACTGGCGGAGACACATTGCGAGGTGGTGCTGGGTTTGCGTGGGCGCGGGCTGATGCGGGGGCTGCACCTGCACGAGGCCGCGCCGAGCGCCGAGCTGGTGCGGCTGGCGCGCGAGGAAGGCGTCATCGTCTGCGGCGCATCGGAAAACGTGGTGCGCCTGCTGCCGCCGCTGACCATTTCGGCAGACGAGCTGCACGAAGGCCTCGCCCGGCTCGATGCCGCATTGACGAAACTGGGAAAGGCGGGCTAAAGCCCGGAACTTCCCGGCAAACACCAAGACGAGCGTGAGCAAATGCCACATTTCATCGACATCGCCGATTTCTCGAAGGAAGCCCTGCTGGCCATGCTGGCGGAGGCAAAGCGCCGCAAGGCTGCACGCGCCGGCCTGCCGAAGGGTGCGGCGGATGCCGATGCGCCGCTCGCCGGCCACGTGCTGGCCTTGATCTTCGAAAAGCCCTCCACCCGCACGCGCACCTCCTTCGACATGGCCATGCGCCAGCTGGGTGGCGGGGCCATGACGCTCAATTCGCATGATCTGCAGCTGGGGCGTGGCGAATCCATCGAGGACACCGCGCGGGTGCTGGGGCGGATGGTAGACGGCGTCATGGCGCGCGTGCACGAGCATGAGAAAATCACCGCCCTGGCCGAACACGCGGGCGTGCCTGTCATCAACGGGTTGAGCGATCTTTCGCATCCATGCCAGATCATGGCCGACTTGCAAACGCTGGAAGAGCACAAGAGCCGGCTCGAGGGCCTCACCGTGGCGTGGGTGGGGGACTGCGCCAATGTCACGCGCTCGTGGATAGAGGCGGCGGCGCTTCTGGGCATGACGTTCAAAATCGGCGCCCCGCAGGGCTACTGGCCGGATGAAGAGGTGCTGGCCTGGGCCGATGAAAAAGGTGGCGAGGTGCTGATTACCGAGGACCCGGCCGAAGCGGTCGAGGGCGCGGATTGCGTGATGACCGACACGTGGATTTCCATGCATCACCGCGAAGAGGAAAAGGCCAGGCGCATGGCCGACCTGATGCCCTACCAGGTGACACCAGAGCTGATGGCGAAGGCAAAGGAAGATGCTATCTTCATGCACTGCCTGCCGGCGCACCGCGGCGAGGAAGTGGCGGCGGAGGTCATCGACGGGCCGCGGTCGGTGGTGTTTGACGAGGCCGAAAACCGCCTGCATGCGCAAAAGGCCGTGTTGCTGCACTGCTTCGGCAAATTGGGATGAACCGTGGCTGTCGCCCCGGGTTCCAGAGCAAAAGGCGCCAATGATGAACCATCATCATTGGCGCCTTTCGACGAAACCTGTGCAAATGCGGCTCAGAATTCCCAGCCGCGCGCCTGGGCCACGATGAAGTCGCGAAACACCTTCACCCGTTTCGAATTGCGCAGCTCTTCCGGATAGACCAGATAGGTGTCGAACTGTGGCATGGCCACGTCCTTCAGGTCGATTTGCACCAGCCGCGAATCCGGCCCGATGATGTAATCGGGCAAGGCGGCAATACCAATGCCGGTTTCCGTGGCGCGGGTGAGACCATAGACATTGTTCACGGTCATGATGGGCTGGCGCGGCTTGTCCTGTGGCCGGCCGACATATTGCAGCCAGTTGAGCGCCGCCAGGTAGCTGGGCGCGGGGCCGAACGAGATGATCTTGTGGTTGTCCAGCTCTTCCACGGTGGCGGGAATGCCGTGTTCCTGAATGTACGAAGGAGCGGCATAGACGTGATAATGCACCGTGAAGAGCTTGCGCTGGATCAGATCCGGCTGCACCGGACGGCGCAGGCGAATGGCCACGTCGGCCTCGCGGCGAGAAAGATCCAGCTCTTCATCATAAAGAAGCAGGCTGGTCTGGATGTCCGGATACAGACGGATGAAATCGGCCAGCCGTGGCGTGAGCCACACCGTGCCCAGCCCCACGGTGGTGGTGATGCGCAAGGGGCCGGAAGGCTTTTCCCGCGCGTCCATCAGCTTGGTGCGGGCCGTGGCAAGGTGGTGCTCCATCTCGTGCGTGGCGCGAAACAGCAGCTCGCCCGCCTCCGTCAGCACCACGCCGCGGGCATGACGATGAAACAGCGAGGTCTTTAGCTCCTGCTCCAGAGAGGCGATGTGGCGTGAAAGGGTCGATTGCGTCAGGTCAAGTTTTTCCGCCGCCTTGCTGAAACTGCCCGCGCGCGCCACCTCGTGAAAGATCCGCAATTTGTCCCAGTCCATGCGCCCCTCCCGTTCACCACCCGACGGTTACGGGCTGGTCGGATTTTCGGCCAGCTCCCGTGCCATCTTTAGCCCGCGCCTTTCGCAAAAGTCCAGCGTCTCAGAAGTCCAGCTCCACATAAGCCGCAGGCGGCACGATGCCCCCCACCCTGTCCGCCAGCAGCGGACGAAACGACGGACGCGACTTGATGCGCTGATACCATGTCTTGGCGGCTTCCTGCCTGCCAAACCGCAGGGCGTCCAGATATTCCAGCACCGAAAGATGCGCCGCCGCCGCCAGATCCGCCAAGGTCGGTCTGTTACCCGCCAACAGGCCGCGTCGCTCCGCCAGATCGCCAATGAGAGCCAGATAGTCCGGCAGCCGCGCCAGCGCCGCACGCAGGCGCGCGGTATCCGGCGCGCCCGCACCCAGCTCGGCGGGCAACAGTCGCTTGAGAGCCTTTTCCATGAGCACCGGCGCGGTGACCTCCGCATAGAACCGGTGGTCGAAAAACATGACCAGCCTGCGGGCCTCGGCCCGCTCTGCGGGGCTTTCGCCCAGCAGCGACTGCCCCCCCGCCAGCGTCCCGCGAGTTTCCTCCAGATATTCCGCCGCGGCGTAAATGCCCGCCGCCACCGTGCCGTCCACATCCTCCAACACCGGCACGTCGCCCGCCGGACTCAGGGCGAGGAAATCCGCATCCGGCCGCCAGGGACGGACATCCACCAGATCGTGCCGCACGCCATGCTCCCCCAGCGCCAGTCGTAGCCGGCGGCAGAAGGGATCCAGCGCGAAATGCCACACGCGAGGCAGGGTTTGCCCATTCTGATTCGTTTCCGTCATGAAGCGACATGCTCCGCAATCAGGTGAAACACCGCGCGCGCGCACTGGATCTCGCCGCCCTTGGGCCGGCCGGGTTCGGCCTGCGGGTTCCAGCCGTAAATGTCCAGATGCACCCAGGCCCGGGCGTGCTCCACGAAGCGCGAAAGGAACAGCGCGGCGGTGATGGAGCCGGCGAAGCCGTTGGAGGTGACGTTGTTCAGGTCCGCCACATCGCTTTTCAGGGCCTCCCGATAGGGCTCCCACAGGGGCAGACGCCACATGGGATCATCCCGTTGCATCCCCAGGTCCTGCAAACGCGCAGCCAGCGCATCATCGGTGGCGAACATGGCGGGCAGCGCCGGCCCCAGCGCTACCCGCGCTGCGCCGGTGAGCGTAGCGAAATCCACCAGCAAGTCGGGGGCCTCCTCGTCTGCCGCGCACAGGGCATCGGCCAGAATCAGCCGCCCCTCGGCATCGGTATTGCCGATTTCCACCGTCAGCCCCTTGCGCGAGGGCAACACATCGCCAGGGCGGAAGGCCTCGCCGGAGACGGCATTTTCCACCGCGGGTATCAGCAGTCGCAACCGCACGGGCAGACCGGCCGCCATGATCATGCGCGCACAGGCCAACGCCGTGGCGGCCCCGCCCATGTCCTTCTTCATCAACAACATGGCGGAAGAAGGCTTGATGTCCAGCCCGCCCGTGTCGAAGCACACACCCTTTCCGACGAGGCTCACACGCGGGCCTTTCTCGCCCCAGCGCAGTTCCGCCAGCCTTGGCGCGCGGGCCTTCTCCGCCCCTCTGCCCACCGCATGCACCAGCGGCCAGTGGCGCTTCAGCTCATCATCGGCGATCTCGCGAAATTCGGCGCCGAATTCCTCGGCCACGGCCTTTACCTGCAAGGCCAGTTCCGCCGGGCCCAGGTCATTGGCGGGGGTGTTGACGAGATCGCGTCCCAGCCAGATGGCGGCGGCCTGTTGCAGCAGGCTATCCATCGCCACGCCTTCCGGCGGCACCAGCCGGGCAGCCGGGCCCTTTCCGCCAGCTTCGTCACCAACCCGCCGGTAACGGTCGAACGCATAGGCCGAAAGCAGCCAGCCCAGCGTGGCCAGGCCGGCATCAACGGCCGGCGCGAAGCGGAAATCGAACCGATAATCGCCCGCAGGCAGTCGGCGCGCCAGCGCGCCGGGCGCGATGGAAGGGCGCGCCCCAGCGCCCGCGCCGGCCAGCACCAGGGCGGGACCACCCGCGTCATCGGGCAGTGTCAACAGATCCTTCGTCCGCCCGGCAAAGCCATTGCGCCGCGCCCAGGAGCGCCGGGCGGCGGGCAGGGATGAGAGCGCTTCCTCCAGCCTGTCTTCCGCCACCAGCAGGATGCGCGTGGCCGCCTCCGCGCGCGATGGCTCCGCCAGCAGGGTTTTCAGAATATCCGTCACCATGCCCTCCGCCTTCTTCGCCGCAAGATCCCTCAAGCTGCATACAGTGAATGATTTCATGGTTAACAGTTTGTTGACGACTTGTCTGCAATCTGGAGCCAGAAGCAATGCATGGATGAAACAGCGGGAAGGCCATGCCTGTGAAACATTTCAGCTGGATGGGCGCTCCGGGTCGCAGGGTCATGCTGGGCCTGGGCCTGCTGGCGGCCGCCCTGGCTCTGACAGGGTGCAAGACCACCTCGGCGGTGCGTGGCGCCAACATCACCACCGGCTCCACCTCTACCGCCGATGAGCGTCCCGGCTCCCTGCGCGAAGTGATGGAGCTGCAGGAGCAATGGAAAAAGCGCCCAGGTGACCTGACCATTGGCCTCAGGCTGGCGGACGCGCACAAGCGGCTGGGGCAGCTCGAGCAGCAGGTGGAGGTGCTGAAGAAAGTGCTGGAGGCCAACCCGCGCCGCCAGGATGTGCGCCGGCATTACGCCATCGAGCTGTTGCGCGCCAACCGCCCGGTGCAGGCGGAGCAGGAACTGCGGCGTTTGCTGTCGCTGGGACAGCGCGACTGGAAAGTGTTCAACGCGCTGGGCTCGGCGCTGGCGGCGCAAGGCCGGCACGAGGAGGCGCGGCAGAACTACATGCTGGCGCTGAAGGTGGCGCCGAACAACCCCAAGGTCCTGAACAACCTGGCCATGAGCTATCTGCTGGACAGCAAGCCCGGAGAGGCGGAGCGGTATCTGCGCCAGGCCATGAACCTGGCCCGCGGCAAGCTGGCCATGAAGGTGCGGCAGAACCTGGCGCTGGCGGTGGGCTTGCAAGGGCGTTTCAAGGAGGCGCGCTACCTGGCCAGCCACGATCTCTCGCCGCAGCAAGTGGAGATCAACATGGCCTACCTGCGCAGGATGCTGGGCGAGGGTCAGGCCTGGCAGCAGATTGCGGGTGCGGGCAACAAGAGCGGGAGCTGAACGGAAAAGGTCCTGCGCCGGAAAGGGAGCGCGGGCTTGTCGCATCCCGGCCGCTGGGGTATGCCGGCGTTCATGCTCGTCATCGCCAGCTGGAACATCAATTCCGTGCGCCTGCGAAAGCACCAGGTGGCGGCCTTTCTGGAGGCCTGGCGGCCGGATGTGCTGTGCCTGCAGGAAATCCGCTGCGCCACCGAGAGCTTTCCCGCCGCCACCTTTCGCAAGCTGGGGTATGGCCACATGGCCGTGCGCGGACGCAAGAATCACCACGGCGTGGCCATCGTGTCGCGCCGTCCCATCAGCTTCGAGGACGCCCATGTCTTTTGCGGGCTGGACGACGCTCGCCATGTCATGGCCGTCATCGACGGCGTGCGCATCCACTCGCTCTATGTGCCCGCCGGAGGTGATGTGCCCGATGCCGGCGTGAACCCGAAGTTCGCCCACAAGCTCGCCTTCCTGGAGGAAATGCGCCACTGGCTGAGGGCGGAGGCACGGCAGGGTGCGCCGGTGGTGCTGACCGGCGACCTGAACGTGGCGCCGCTGGAGGATGACGTGTGGGATCATGCGCGCATGCGTCGGGTGATCACGCACACGGAGGTGGAGCGCGAGGCCCTGATGAAGGTGTTGCGCGAAAGCGGCCTGCATGATGTGGTGCGAGCGCACCTGCCACCGCCGCGCAAGGTGTTCACCTGGTGGAGCTATCGTGCCGGAGCGGACTGGCGGCGGCACGACCGTGGCCGGCGACTCGATCATGTCTGGGCCACGGCAGACCTGCTCATGCGGGCGCGGGAGGTGGCCATCGCGAAGGAAACCCGCAGCTGGCCCCGCCCGTCCGACCATGTTCCCGTGCTGGCGCGATTCGATATCTGAAGCGGCGGGGCGTCATTGCCGGGTCAGATCCCGCATATCATCTGGCGGGGAGTTTTCCCCTGCTCGGACATGGGCATGCATGTGGAGAAACGTAAGATCCGCGATTCAGGCGGGCGCCTCGGTGGAAACCAGCCGCCAGTTGGGATCGGGAGAGGTCAGATCGCGCTCGAAGGTCCAGACGTCGCGCACCGTGGCCACCTTGTCCGGGTTGCCTTCCACCACGTTGCCCTCCCTGTCTCTCAGCGCGGTGATGACCTTGGAGGTGAACTTCACCGTCAGGCGGGCCAGGGTGCCATCGAGCTCGGCATCGACCAGCCTGGCCTTGTCCAGCCCGACGAATTCCAGATCCAGCGTCTGGCCTTTCGCCTTGCGCTCGTCGATGACCTTCTCGAACTGCCGGAACACCTCCGGCGAGAGCAGTGGCTTGAGCGTCTTGCGATCGCCTTCGGCAAAGGCGGTCACGATCATCTCGTAGGCGGTCTTGGCCCCCTCCAGGAAATGCCGGGGGTCGAAGTCGGGATCGATGGCGCGCATGCGCTCCAGCGTCTGCGCCAGCGCGCTGCCTTCTTCCGCCACGCCCTCCCAAATGGGCCTTTCCTCTTCCGGCAGACCATATTGCAGGTCTTCGCCCTGTTCGTCCGGCTTGCCCGAGCGGGCGCCGGCACGGGAGGCTTCTTCCTGCCGCTGTCCCGGCAGGGGCAGGTCAATGCGCTTTTCATGCCCCGTGCGCGTGCCCAGGACGGCATACAACCGCCAGGCCACCACCACGGCGATGACCAGCAATATGAGATTGAACGGATCGAAGACCTGATTGTCCATTACTTCCATGCACCAGCCTGTTTGCAACGTTCGCCCCAGTCATACCATGACGAGGGACAAAACGGGAGACACCGCGAATGAACTTGCCGTCATGCGCATTCGCAGGACGGCACCTCCAACCCCGTCCGTTCGTGGTGCTCCCGCCACAACGGCGGCAACGGGCGCCGCATCGCCATCGCATCGCCATGGAAATGCGGACCGTGCCCGTCGGCCGCAAATTCGTCGTTGCTCAGGCGGAAAGGGTGCTTTCTATCCAGGAAACGATGGCGCTCTTGGGCGCGGCGCCCACCTGCTGGGAAACCACCTGGCCGTCCTTCACCAGTAACAGGGTGGGAATGCCGCGCACGCCATACATGGCGGGCGTGTTGGGATTTTCGTCAATGTTGATTTTCACGATCTTGAGCTTGTCGCCCATTTCCGCGTCCAGCTCGTCCAGCACCGGCGCGATCATGCGGCAGGGGGCGCACCATTCGGCCCAGAAATCCACCAGCACGGGCTTGTCGGACTTCAGCACCTTCTCTTCGAATTCGGCATCGGTGACGTGATCGACCATTTTTCTTCTCCTCGCAGTGTTGCTTGCGCACTCGGCCCCAGGCCCTCTTACGCGCGCCTTCGCGCGAACCCTAAAAAGCGCAATCCATGCGGTCAAGGCCGCGCTTGCGCAAAGGCGTAGCCACGGGCGTGAATATGAACACGTTCCAATGAAATGAACAGGCATTCACAACACAAGGCCCACGATGAATTCCCGCCGGTTGTTGCTCATGCCGCGGACAACCCGTGAGCGAAGACGCAACTGGTCACTCTCCCGCCTTCGGCCGCTCCGTCTCCAACAGGGCGCGCAACCCTTCCCTGTAGGTGGGATAGCGCGGCCGCCAGTTCAGTTCGGCCTTTGCCAGGGCGTTGGACACGCGTTTCGATTCACCATAGAAAGAGCGCGCCATGGACGACATTTCCACCTCCTCGAAGGGTTTCAGCGGCGGTGGTTCAAGCCCCAGCAATCGATGGGCGAACAGCGCCACCTCGTGCGGCGGGGCCGGTTCGTCATCGGTGATATTGTAGATGCGGCCAGGCCGCGGCCTTCGCATGGAGGCCACCAGCGCCGCGGCAAGGTCGTCCACGTGGATGCGCGAGAACACCTGCCCTTTCTTCACCACCAGCGCCCTGCGGCGGCCCTCCAGCGCCTTGCGTAAGGGGTTGCGGCCCGGTCCGTAAATGCCCGGCAGGCGAAAGATGTGCACCGGCAAGCCATCCTGCTCGAATAGCGCCAGCCATTGCCGCTCCGCCATCAATCGCCGCCGCCCCCGGTCGCTCACCGGCCGGCATGGCGTTTCCTCGTCCACCCACGCCCCGGCGTGATCGCCATAGACGCCGACGGTGGAAAGATAGCCTATCCAGCGAAACTGGTGCCTGTGAGCGCGCAAGGCATCCGCCAGCACCGGCACCACCATGTCGCCTTCGGGCCCGGGAGGAATGGAGCACAGGACATGGGTGACGCCCCGCCAGGCATGTTCGGGCAGTTCGGCGGTGGCATCGAAAGGATGGGCGGCAAGGCCGGCGCGCTCGATGACTTCCAGGCTCTCCTTCTCCCGCGCGGTGGCTGACATGCGCCAACCGAGCCGCGCCAACCGCGGCGCGGTGTGAGACGCCACGTAACCAAAGCCGAGAAAAAGGATGTGCGCATCGATCGTCATGTTGCTCCCCCGGCAAGGTGAAAGGTGGAAATCCGCTGAAAAGTTAATATCTTGTTGTTTTGCTGCCTACTCTCGTCATCTTGAAAACACGGCTCGAAACCCCATCTACCAGACATGGCAAGCAAATGCACCGAGTGCATCGAGGCCCGCATGACGGGCCGGGACGATAGCAGACAACGGAACCGCGCCATGAACAAGACTCCGAAAAAGCCCGAGGAACGCAAGCAGATCACGCCGCTGGAGCTGGCCCGGATGGGTGGTGGCGAGGTTGCCTATATCCGCCCCATGCGGGTGGAAGAGGCCGTGCGCATCCTTGGCGCGCCCATCGATGCGCCGCCGGGCACGAAGCTCTATGGCGTGTTTCATGCCGATGGCCAGCCCATCCTGATTGCCGACAGCAAGGCGGGGGCACTGGCCAACCTGATCGAACAGGAGCTGGAACCCGCCAGCGTGCACTGACGGGCTGGCCGGGAGAGAGGCATCGATCGTGAAATGCCGCTGTGTGTGTACACACGGTCGGCAAGGCAGACCGGGGGCGTATCAATGAAAAACGCCAATGGCCGCGCGGCCATTGGCGTTTCTTGCTTGTGAAAACCCGATTTGCTCGGCCAAGGGCCCGTCTCGGCAATGTTCAGCTGGCCTGCTGGCCTTCGCCACCTTCGGCCTCGGCCTGCTGCATGCGCTGTGCATACATGGCGGCGAAGTCGATGGGATCGAGCATGAGCGGCGGAAAACCGCCGTCGCGCGTGGCGTCGGCCAAGATGCGACGCGCGAACGGGAACAGCATCCGCGGGCATTCGATGAGCACCGCCGGCCCCAGCATTTCCTGCGGAATGTTCAGCAGACGGAAAATGCCGGCATAGGAAAGCTCCACGTGGAAGATCACCTTTTTCTCATGCTCGGCATGTGCCTCCAGTTCCAGCACGACTTCATAATCGTTCTCGCCAAGCTGATTGGCGTTCACGTTCACGTTGATCCTGATCTCGGGCTGGGCCTGCAGGGAAAGCACCTGCGGCGCATTGGGGTTTTCGAAGGAAAGATCCTTCAGATACTGCCCCAGGATGCTCAGTTGCGGCGCCGCCTGTTCTTCCTGCGCGCCCTGTTGGCCCTGGCCGTTGCCGGAATCCTTTTCGCTCATGGTGTCCTGTCCCCGTGATTGGTGTGAATGATCGGGAAAATCCCGGCCATCGGTATCACGAAGCGGCCTTGCAGACAATGCGCAAAAGCATGTCCCGCGGTGTTGGACGGAAAAGCGATATGGGGGACATGTGGGAAAGGCAGCGATGGAAATGGTGCCTGGGGGCGGAATCGAACCACCGACACGCGGATTTTCAGTCCGCTGCTCTACCAACTGAGCTACCCAGGCACGCCTGTCAGCGGCGTATATACAGGAGGCCCGCGATTTCTGACAAGTGTTTTTTATGACCCTGTTCGGTCCGCCATTTCCCGCACCAGGGCGGGCAAGTCGGCCTGCGTTCGCAGGTCATCGCAGGCGCGTACAAGGAACACCCGCAAGGTGTTGGTCACGTAATCCACATCCGGCGCCTTCAGGTCCGGGTGGATGGGAATGATGTCGAAAACCTCTTGCGCCCGCTGTCTTGCGATATCCTTCACCGGCAGAGGCGCGCGGCTGGCGAGATCTTCGACAAGCCCGGCCAGGCGCCGCCGGGTGATTTGGGCGAAATCCGCGCCCAATGCGGCTGGCATTTTCCCTTGCTGGCCAGCGATGATGCGCGCGCCCGCCTGCCGCAACCAGTCGTGCAACACGGCGGGCTCGGACACTTCGGGGCGCAGCACGGCGTCGAGCATTTCCGCCACATCCAGCAGGGTGATGCTCCAGGCCCGCCAGCTGGCCCGATGCACCGCCTGCTGAAACGGCGCCTCGGAAAACAGCCGCTGCCAGTTCATCCCCGCACGGGCGCGGCAGTATTCGATGACGCATTTTTGCGCAATGAAGGCCGCGCGCGCCTGCCAGAAATCCTCCAGTTGCCGCGCCGAGGCGAGGCGGGCGCGCCCGAACAGGCCTTTCAGCATTTCCGGCAGTGGCATGGCTGACACCTCTCATGCATCTCATGCATCGTCGTCACTTTCTCGTCGCTCCTACAATCGGGGATGATCGACCGATGATCAACGACCCGGCAGCCTGCTGGAGTAACAGCCCCGTTGGGGCAACCCCTCCGGAGCCTTCATCGCCGGCATTGGCTCCTGTCATGACTTTTCCATGCCGTTCCATGCCGTTTGCGTTTCAGGCGAAATGTGTGCAGTGTCATACGTGTCCGAAGGAACGCGCGCAGGCGCAGGTGGCGCCTGTCGGCCCGGAGGGCTCATGGATGCTCCGTTTCGTCGTCTTGTAGCGCTGGCCACATAACACTATACCACTTGGACCGTGCTTGTGGCCTGCATGCTGCGGGAAAAAATTGGCAAGCCGCTCATCAACGATGAAAGCTCCTGAAAGCATGAAAGAAAACAAACATCCTCGAAAAATATTGTATATTTGCGACTGGCTTCCCCCGGATTTTGGGGCGACGGGACAATATAGCGCGCTTTTCGCCCGCCGCTACGCGGAAGAGGGAAATGATGTCATCCTGGCGGGCCTGTCTTCCACCGGCGCATCGACGACGACCGAAAACATCGGGCGAGGCAGGCTCACCGTCATAAAGTTGCACGCCCGGAAATACGACAAGACGCGTGCGCTGCAGCGAATGCTATGGACGGCCAAGGTCAATACCCGCCTGGCATTTCGCCTGCTGCCTCACATGCGCCGCGTGGATGAAATCATTTTTACGGGAAGCCCACCCCTTTTTCTGCACTGGATCGCCCCTCTCAACATTCTGCTGCGAAAGCACCTGGTTTATCGCATCACGGATTTCCATCCGGAATGCCTGATGGCAACCATGCCCTCTGTACCGTTTTGGCTGAATCTGCTTTACAGGATGACCATTTTCTGGCGACGACGGATTGCCGAATTCGAGGTGCTGGGCCAGGACCAGATGGCGCGGCTGGAGGAGATCGGCATTCCGCGCAGCCGCATGCGGCTGAAGCGCGACCCTTCTCCGGTGCACATCTCGCCTGACACCCAGCCCTTGCCACGGCCGGTATCGGACGAAGGGAAATTCCTGCTGCTTTATTCCGGCAACTGGGGCGTGGCGCATGATTACCAGACTTTCGTGAAGGCCTACGAGCGCCATCATCGCGAAGGCTCGGGAAGAATGCTGCTGTGGCTCAACGCCACGGGCATGAATGCCGAAGAGGTGGAAGCGGCGCTAAAACGCTCCAACCTGCCGTTCATCCGCAGCCAGCCGGTGCCCCTGGAGGACCTGGCAAGCTTGCTCGTGACCCCGGACGCGCACCTCATAACCCTGAAGGACGCCTTCGTGGGATATGTCATGCCTTCCAAGGTTTACGGCTGCATCGAATCAGGAAGGCCGGTGCTCTTCATCGGCAGCAAGGACTCAGATGTGCATCTTCTGTGTACGGAACGCTCGTCGGCGCCCTATTTTCGGGTGGATGTGGGAGATGTCGATGCATGCGCGGAAACGCTCGAAAAACTTGCCGACATGATCGCGGTCGACCATGGTGAGCATGCATGAAAATTATTGCAAATTGACAGGACCTATGCATAAAGGGCCCTGCTCTGCCGTCTGGAGGAATTGGAAAAAGGTGGGCTTGATAACAATCATTGTTTTGATCGTGGCTTGACGGAGTGAAGCATCATGAAAAAGGTTCTTGTATGCGGCGCAGGTGGTTTCATTGGTGCGCATATGGTCAAACGGCTGAAAAGGGAAGGATGCTGGGTTCGCGGTGTCGATCTCAAGTTTCCCGAGTTTGCCGAAACCGAGGCGGACGATTTTGCCGTTGGCGATCTCAGGGATCCGGACTTTTGTCGCGATATCGTCGATATGCGCTTTGACGAGGTTTATCAGTTCGCCGCGGACATGGGTGGAGCGGGCTACGTCTTCACGGGCGAAAATGACGCCAACATCATGCACAATTCCGCGTTGATAAACCTCAACATGCTCGAGGCCTGCCACAGAAGAAACACGAAAAGAATTTTCTATTCCTCATCTGCCTGCATGTATCCGGAATACAACCAGACCGACCCGGACAACCCCAATCTCTCCGAAGATTCGGCATATCCCGCCCAGCCCGACAGCGAATACGGCTGGGAGAAACTGTTCAGCGAACGCCTCTATCTGGCCTTTCATCGCAATTACGGCATGGAGGTGCGCATCGGGCGTTATCACAATATCTTCGGCCCGGAAGGGTCGTGGAATGACGGCCGCGAAAAAGCGCCGGCCGCCCTGTGCCGCAAGGTGGCCATGGCCGAAGATGGCGGAGAGATTGAAATCTGGGGCGATGGCAAGCAGACGCGTTCGTTCCTGTACGTGGACGAATGTCTGGAGGCGACCATCCGTCTGACCCGCTCCGACTGGACGGGGCCCGTCAACATCGGCTCCGACGAGATGGTTTCCATCGACGAGCTGGCGAAAATGATCATGAAGATCGCCGGCAAGAACTTGAAGTTGAAGCACGTTCCCGGCCCCACGGGCGTGCGCGGGCGCACTTCGGACAACACGCTCATCGAGCAGAAGCTGGGCTGGCGTCCGTCCATGCCCCTCATCGAGGGCCTGAAAAAGACATACGAATGGATCAACGAGCAAGTGCAGGCAAGCCAAGGCCGCCAATAGTCCATCGCCGGCTTTCCGGCCCACGTTCTCGTCCCCATCATCGGGCCGGTGAACAATGGTCTGTGGCGCATGTTGCCTTGTCGCCTGCCGATACGAGATCCTTCATGTTCATGAGCACTTCTTGACGCCGGGGATGGACGCCATTGCCATTCGTCATGCCCCCGGGAGGGCGAGTGATGCCGCGTGGTGGATCACGATAGTTCCGACCCTCGTCCTGTCCCGGGATGGGATGGCGGTGGTTTCATGGCGGATCATTGCATCGTGCCGTTTCCGTGCCGCATCAGCCGGGATGTCGTTCTTCAGTGCAATGCCATCCGATCATGGTTGTGTCGGGCATGTCGGGGCGGGCATTTTCCAGAACACGAGCACCGGCACCAGCGAGCCAGGCATTGGTTTCCTCTTGTGCGTATTTGCGCTATCCGAAAGGAGGTTTGGTGCAGGCCCGTCGAATATCGACAAACATCTTCGGAACGAAAGGGCGTGGAGTGACCGGTTTTTTTGTCAGAAAGTGACATTCGTGATTCACGATTCACGAGGCCCCCTCATCATGAATATTCTGCAGGTCGTGCAAAGTTATTACCCGGCCACCATTTATGGCGGCCCCATTTTTTCCATTCATGACACCTGCTCCGCCCTGGCCGCGCTAGGGGTGCGTGTGCACGTGGCAACCACCAATGCCAACGGAGATGACAGATTGGATGTGCCAACGCACAAGCCGGTGAAGATGGGAGAAAACTATTTTGTCCATTACTATGACGATACCATCATCAGCCGCTTTTCGTGGGATTTCACACGACATTTGGGGCGCGACATGCGCAATGCCGACATCGTGCATCTGCACGATATTTTTTCGACCTATGCCGTGTGGACGATGCTTCTTGCCTGGCGCCAGGACAAGCCACTGATCATTTCACCGCGCGGCTCGCTGACGCCCTGGGGGCTTGTGAGCAAGCGGCCTTGGTTGAAGAAGTTCTGGCTGAACATTCTGGTGCGGCCATTGGTCCGGAATGCCGAGCGCGTTGCCTGGCATGCCACGAGCGACGCCGAGCGCGACGAAATTCTGGCGCAGTTTCCCAAGGCCCGCGTGTTCGTGATCCCCAATGGCATGAACTGCGCGGAATACGCAGCGGTTCAGCCTCCATCGCGTCCTGCCTGGTTTCGGCAATTCTTTCCCGACTCCAAGGCTGACAGGGAGAAGGCATTCGTGTTCGTTGGCCTGGGCCGTTTGCACGCAAAAAAAGCGTTTGACGTTGCCATTTCCGCCATGCATTCGATACGTGCGAAAGGGGTAGAGGCTGTGCTCGTCATCGCCGGAACCGATGATGGAGAGCGGCAGCGTCTGCAGACGATAATCCATGAACTGGCGCTGAATGGATACGTGAGGCTGGCGGGAGAAATTACGGGCACGGACAAGATTGCCTTTCTCAAGGGGGCGGATATGCTGCTGTTTCCCTCACATGGGGAAAATTTCGGCATGGTGGCGCTGGAGGCGCTGAGCGCCGGCCTGCCCGTGATCGCCAGCCGTCACACGCCATGGCGGGAGATAGCGGATCATGACGCCGGGGCCTGGGTGGAGAATGATCCTGAGAGTTTCGCAAGCGCGGCATTGGAACTCATGCGAAAAGATCCGCAAATCATGCGTGAGAATGCCGTCAAGTTGGCGCAACGCTACGACATAAAAAGTATCGCAGAAGCCTTTATTGACATTTACAAGGAGAAGCTGTGATGGCTCAATCACCCAATGAACAAGATATTGATGATCACACGAAGATTATTCTCAAGCGCTATGAAGATCGGGCAAATGTCACTTACAATCCGGTTCCAACGGATATCTTGATCCATAACTATCTGGCGCCGGTGGCAAGCCCGGATTTCTTTCGTGACAAGGTGATCCTGGAAGTTGGCGCCGGATGTTCCAGTTACATTCCGCTATTCCTGCAAAGTGGTTGCAAGCGCTACTACGCCAACGACATCATTCCGGAACGACTGGCGGCCTCGCGCGTGGATGACCCACGCTATCATGAACTGCCGGGAGATTTTCGTACTATCGACATTCCCGAACAGCCGGACATCATTTTTGCCAACCTTGTGAGGATGTTTCTCATTCCGTTCCTGGATGAGATTGTTGCGCGTTTTGCACGGATCCTGAAGCCTGGAGGCGTGTTTTTCAGCTATGATCCCAATTATTTTTGCCCATTGTCCATGTACCGCCGCTTTGCCGATCGCAAGGCCAATCCGGTTCGGTTGTTCAGCCCCTTTCGCTATGCAAACACATTCCGCCGCCATGGCTTCGAGATTGAAAAGCTCGTGCCGTTGACGGCCAAATATCCCTGGACGGTGGGCAACTGGCTGCTGGGAACATCCTTTTGGTTAAGGGCGCGGAAAAAATGATATCCGTGATCATTCTCACCTTCAATGACGAGTGCCAGATCGCCAACTGCCTGGAGTCCATCAAGGACTTGGCGGATGAAATCATCGTCATCGATTCCTTCAGCACGGATCGGACCGTGGAGATCTGTGAAAGCTATGGTGCAAGGGTCTATCAAAACCCTTTCATCAATCAGGCGATTCAGTTCAACTGGGCGCTCGATAATGTTCCGATAAAGAATGACTGGATTTTGCGTTTGGATTCCGACGAGATACTTCCCGGAAAACTTCGCGAAGAGATCAGGGAGCGGCTGGCGGCGAACGAAGACTACGCCGCTTATGCTCTCAACCGGCGGATGATCTGGATGGGACGCTGGCTGCGCTGGGGACGCATGTACCCGCATTACATCGTGCGCCTGTTCCGCAAGGGCAAGGCCCGTTATGAGGAACGTACCGAAGAGCACCTGATCGTTGACGGTAAAATCGGCCGGATGAAAAATGATTTCATGGAAAACAACCGAAAGAACAACCTTGATTACTTTACTGAAAAGCATTTGGCGACGGCGCGCGGAGAGCTCCGGGAAATTCTGGCCCAGGAGCGCAACGAACTGGATGAAAGCATAGAGCCGAAACTGTTTGGCCCGAAGGTGAATCGCACACGCTGGCTCAAGCTCCACGTCTATTCGCGAATGCCCTTGTTCATCAGGCCTTTCCTTTACTTTTTCTATCGATATTTCATCCTGCTTGGCTTTCTGGATGGCAAGCCAGGGCTGATTTTTCATGTCCTGCAGGGATTCTGGTATCGTTTTTATATTGATGCGAAGGTTTATGAGGAGCGCCTCAAACGACAACCGGAAAAAAACTGGGAAGAAATATTTTGAAAACTGGTCAAGACATCATGAAGCCGCTTTCACCCTTCTACCTCGACCTGACGGAAGAGGAAATCGCCGCCATCCAGGAGGAAATGGGGCGCATCCTGCGTTCCGGCCAGCTCATCCTGGGCGAGAACACCGAGA